>JBJMWF010000497.1:0-13051 GCA_045810265.1 Vitreoscilla sp.
ATCACGCCGCAGCAACGCGTCGGGTCAGAACAGCAGGCCGCTGGCCGCCGCGAAGATCGCCGCGACGAGACCGGCCGCGGGAATCGTGAAGATCCAGGCCCACACGATGTTGCCGGCCACGCCCCAGCGAACGGCCGAGGCGCCGCGCACGCTGCCCACGCCCACGATGGCGCCGGTGATGGTGTGCGTGGTCGACACCGGCACGCCCAGCTGCGAGGCCAGGAACAGCGTCAGCGCGCCGCCGAATTCGGCACAGAAGCCGCCGACCGGCTTGAGCTTGGTGATGCGCTGGCCCATGGTCTTGACGATGCGCCAGCCGCCGAACATGGTGCCCAGCCCCATCGCCACGTAGCAGCACCAGATGACCCAGCCCGGCGGCATCGCCGCATGGGCCGGCGCGTAGTTGGTCGATACCAGCAGCAGCCAGATCAGGCCGATCGTCTTCTGCGCGTCGTTGCCGCCGTGGCCCAGCGAATACAGGCCGGCCGACATCAGCTGCAGCCGGCGGAACCAGCCGTCGATGCGCAGCGGCGGCTGTCGTCGGCAGACCCACGCCACCACCACCAACGTGAGTGCACCCAGGATGAAGCCCAATAGCGGCGACAGCACGATGAACGCGAGCGTCGGCCAGATGCCCGACATCATCAGGTGCGAGGCGCCGCCACGGCCGATCACCGCGCCGACGATGCCGCCGATGAGCGCATGCGAGCTGCTCGAAGGAATGCCGAACCACCAGGTGAACAGGTTCCAGGCGATCGCCCCCACCAGCGCGCCGAAGATCACGTGCTGGTCGACGAAGGACGGGTCGACGATGCCCTTGCCCACCGTCGCGGCCACCTTCAGATGGAAGATCCAGATCGCGATGATGTTGAAGAAGGCGGCGAACAGCACCGCCGTCTGCGGCTTGAGCACGCCGGTGGAGACCACCGTCGCGATCGAATTGGCGGCGTCGTGGAAGCCGTTCATGAAGTCGAACGCCACCGCCAGCATGACGAGCAGCACGATCATGCCGAAGCCGACATCCAGGGAATGCATGGCGGTCACTTGAACGATCCCGCGGCGTTCGCGCGCGATGCGCCAGGACGGCTGCACTCGCCCTGGGGCGGCAGCGACGGGGAAATCAAGGCGGCGAGCATGTCGTCAGGAGTTCTCGAGGATGACGCCCTCGACGATGTTGGCGACGTCCTGGCAGCGGTCGGAGATGGTCTCCAGGTGCTCGTAGATCGCCTTGAGCTTGATCAGCTCGCGGGTGTCGATCTCGTCGCGGAACAGGCGCGACATCGCCGCGCGCATCACGCGGTCGGCGTCGGACTCCAGGCGGTCGATCTCGACGCAGGTCTTGAGCGCCGCCTCGGCCACCTCCGGCCGCTTGAGCGTCGACAGCAGGCTGGTGACGTGCTGCACGCGGTCGCAGCAGCGCACCGAGATCTCGCACAGGCGCAGCACGTCGTCGCCGATGCGCAGCACGTTGTAGAGCGACAGCACCTCGGTGGTGTCCTGCAGCAGGTCGATGACGTCGTCCATCGCGTTGATCAGGCCGCGGATCTGCTCGCCGTCGATCGGGGTGATGAAGGTGCGATGCAGCAGGCGCTGCACGTCGGCCGTCACCTTGTCGGCCGCGCGCTCGGCGACGTCGACCTCGGCGGCGTACTTCTCGCGCAGCGCGGCGTCGCCGTAGTTCTGGATCATCGCCAGGAAGGAATGCGCGCCTTCGGCGATGTACGACGCGTGCTGGTTGAACAGCTCGAAGAAATTCCCTTCGCGCGGCAGCAGCTTGCTGAACCACATGGTCTGGATCCTCTTGGGTCTTCAGGCGAGGCCTCGAAGGGCCGTCTGGATGGGTGCCGCCCGCGGCGGAGCCGTCTAGACGTATGACCGCGGCATTGTAGAGGCGGCGGTCATCAAACCGTCATCAACCGCTCGCGCAAGCGTTCGCAATTCGCGTTTTTCAGACGTCCAGCCGGTGGACGCGCTGGGTTGGATCGTGCCGCGCCCGGGCCAGCAGCTCGGCGACCCGCCCTGCTCCCGGGATCTCGCCGCCGGGCCACAGCTGGGCCAGCGGTTCCAGCACGAACGTGCGTTGCGCTGCGCGCGGATGCGGCAGCGTCAGGCGCGAGTCGCTCATCTCGAGGCCGCCGTCGTGGCCCTGGACGCCGAACAGCAGCAGGTCGAGATCGAGCGTGCGCGGGGCGTTGCGGTAAGGCCGATCGCGGCCGAAGCGCTGCTCGATCGCCTGCAGCGCATCCAGCAGCGCGTGCGGCGCGAGCGTGGTGCGCAGGCGCGCGACGGCATTGACGTAGTCGGGGCCGCTGGAGTCGACCGGGGTGCTGCCGTAAAGCGACGAGGCCGCGAAGCTGCCGGCCAAGGCCAGCGGCTGCAACGCATTCAGCGCCTCGCGCAGCGTGGCGCGCGCGTCGCCGAGATTGGCGCCCAGGCCGATGAAGGCGATGGCGCCCGGGGCTGCGTCACTCGGCGGCGTCGCCGTCGTCATCCTCGTCGTCCTTGAACGCGGGCCCGGCCGGCGTCTTGCGCCGACCGCCGCCGCCACGCCGGCGGCGCGTGGTGTTGGCCTTCTTCTCGACCTTGTCCAGCAAGGAGCGCGCACTGGCGATGTCGGCCGGCGTGGCGCCCTCAGCGATCGCCACCAGCGTCAGGTCGGCGAACTCGCGCAGCAGCTCCTGCGTGGCAGTGAGCGGCGGTGCGTCGGGTCCGACAGTGCCGAACGGCAGCTCGGCGTTGTCCAGCAGCGTGCGCAGCGCGGCGCGGTCGGCGTCGGTGGCACCATCGGCCAGCGCGGCGCGCGCGGTGGCGGCCAGCTGCAGCATCTGCTGCTTGGCGGCGCTCACGCGCGGCGCGGGTGCGGGCGCGCGTTCGGCGTCAGGCGCCGGCTCCGCGCTCGGCTTGAGCGGGCGCGGGTCGCGCGGCGCGGGCCGGGGCTCGCGCGGCTTGGCCTGGGCCAGCTTGCGCGCCGACTCCATCAGCTCGCGGCGCTTGTCCTCGTCGCCCATCGAGTAGTTCTCCCACCACTCGACCAGCTCCATGTCGATCTCGCCGGCATCGGCGCGCAGGCGCATGAAGTCGAACGCGGCGCGAAACCGCGGCTGGGCCAGCAGCGCGGCTGGCGAGCTGCCGGTGCGCTTGTCGAAGCGCGGCTGCATCTGCCAGATCTCGCGCATGTCGGCGGCCAGCTTGCCGCGGCCGGAGATGTCGCCGATGCGCGCGTCGAAAGTGGCGTCGACCGCCGCCTGCAGCGCGGGCATCAGCGCCTCGCCCTGCTCGCGCAGCGACTGCCAGCGTGCCGAGACCTCGTGCCAGAAGATGCAGGCCATCAGGAAGCTTGGCGCCACCGGCTTGCCTTCGTTGACACGGCGATCGGTGTCGGCCAGCGCGCGATTGACGAAGGCCTCGCGCGCCGGGTTGGTGGCGATGCCTTCGAAGTACGAATCGAGGATCGCGAACACGCCGCGATCCAGGCCGTACTTCTTGAGCATCGCGATGCTTTGCAGCGAGTGGCCGGTCTGCAGCAGCTTGAGCAGCTCCTCGAACATGCGCGACGACGGCACGTTGGCGAGCAGCGTCTTCATCTTGCGGATCGGGGCCTCGGTCTTGGCCTCGATCTTGTAGCCCATCTTGGCGGCGAAGCGCAGCACGCGGATGATGCGCACCGGATCCTCGCGGTAGCGCGTCTCCGGGTCGCCGATCATGCGCAGCAGCTTGGCCTTGGAGTCGGTCATGCCGCCGTGGTAGTCGACCACGATCTGCGTCTCAGGGTCGTAGTACATCGCGTTGACGGTGATGTCGCGCCGCGCGGCGTCCTCGTTCTGCGGGCCCCAGACGTTGTCGCGCAGCACGCGGCCGCTGGCGTCGACCGCGTGGCTCTTGCCATCGAGCTCGGTGCGCGAGGTCTTCTCGTTGCCCTTGACGGCGGAGGCGTCGGCGGCGTTGTCAAGGTAGGCGCGGAAGGTCGAGACCTCGATCTTCTCGTGCTCGCGGCCGCGGCCGTAGATCACGTGCACCAGCCGGAACCGGCGTCCGACGATGAAGGCTCGGCGGAACAGCGCCTTGACCTGTTCGGGCGTGGCGTTGGTGGCGACGTCGAAATCCTTGGGCTCGAGGTTGACCAGCAGGTCGCGCACCGCGCCACCGACGATGTAGGCCTCGTAGCCCGCCTCCTTGAGCTTCCTGCAGACGTTGACCGCCGGCTCGATGATCAGGCGCGGATCGATCTTGTGCTGGTCGACGCCGTACTCGACACGTTGGCCGAGCGAAACGCCGGCAGGCAGGCCGTCGTCGGCGGCCGGTGCCTTGCCCAACAGACGGTCGATGAATTTTCGGATCATTCGAAAAGCCTCAGGATTGCCCAGCCGCGCTCGTTGGCCACGGCCTCCAACGCGGCCGACGGATTGGTCGCGATGGGGTCGGTGGCCCGCTCCAGGAGGGGCAGGTCGTTGATGGAGTCACTGTAAACGGTGATGCGATCGAAATCGTCCCAACCGGCCTGCCGCGCGGCGAGCCACTGCTCCACGCGCGTGACCTTGCCGTGCTGGTACGTGGGCACGCCCTTGATGGCGCCGGTGACGGCGCCGCCGGCGTCGCGCTCGAGCTCGATCGCGAGCAGCTCGGGCACGCCGAACGCCTGCGCGATCGGACGAGTGACGAATTCGTTGGTGGCGGTGACGATGGCGACGAGATCACCTTCGTCCTGGTGCCGCCTGACCAGCGCCAGCGCCTGCGGCGTGAGCATGGGCGCGATGATCTCGCGCATGAAGCGCGCATGGACGTCGGCCTGCTCCTGCGGCGTGCGGCCGCGCCAGACGGAGGTGGCGAAGTCGACGTAGGCGTGGACATCGAGCGCGCCGGCCACGTAGGTGGCGTAGAACTCGTCGTTGCGGCGGCGCCAGGCCTGGCCATCGGCCCAGCCGATGTCGACCATGAACTCGCCGAACGAGTGGTCGGAGTCGCCGGCGATGAGCGTGCCGTCGAGGTCGAAGAGCGTCAGATTGCGGGCGGTCATTCGGACAAGGGAAGGCGGGTCTGTCGTTGGGACTGCTCTTCGTCGAGCATGCGCTTGAGCAGTGGCACGGTGATGGCGCGCTTTTCGGCCAGCGCGAAGCCGTCCAGGCGGTGCAGCAGGTGCATCAGGCTCTTGAGGTCGCGCGCGAAGCGGGCCAGGATGTAGTCCAGGACGTCGTTGCCCAGCACGATGCCGCGGCGGCCGGCTTCCTGGCGCAGGGCGTCGCGGGTGTCGGCCTCGGCGAGCGGGCGCACGGCGTGCACGGGGCCCCAGCCCAGGCGGGTGCGCAGGTCCTCGCGCACTTGCAGGTCGACCGGCGGCAGCCGGCCGGCGGACACGAACTGCACGCCCAGCCGGGCACCCGCAGCGGGCGATTCGGACAGGGCCAGCGCGGCGCCGGCGACGCCGTCGGCCAGCGCATTCAGCACGCTGCCGACGCGGCTCGCGGCCTCCACGAACAGCGTGAACGCGGCATGCTGCTGCGCGTCGCTCCACTGGTCGACGCCATCGAGCAGCACCAGCGCGGCGTCGTCGGCCAGTTCCCACGGCGTCGTCGAGGACGCGTCGAACCACTGCGCCACCAGGCCGGACTCGATGGCACGCGCCTGCAGCTCGCGCAGCAACTGCGTCTTGCCGCAGCCCGCGGGACCCCAGAGGTAGACCGGGGCACCTGGCCAGCCCTGCTCGCGCAACTGGGCGACCACCGCGGCGTTCTCGCCCGCGAGGAATCCCGCGAAGGGCGGCAGCGGTTGCCAGGCCAGGTCGAGGATCAGCTGCTTCATGTGCGATAGAACGAACTGGCCCTGTACGCATTCATCGCATGCCCCAGCGCCACCACCGCCAGCGCGGTCACCGGCAGGCAAACGAGCACGCCGACGAAGCCGAACACCTCGCCGAAGACCAGCAGCGCGAGGATCACGGCCAGCGGGCTGAGCCCGATGCGCTCGCCCACCAGCCGAGGCGTCAGCACGAAGCTTTCCAGCACCTGGCCGACCGCGTAGACCGCCGCCACTTCGGCCACCCCGTGCCAGCCGGTGAACTGGATCGCGGCCGACATCAGCGCCAGCACCAGCCCGGTGGTGTAGCCGAGATAGGGAATGAAGACGGCCAGTCCCGTGAACACGCCGATCGGCCAGGCCAGGTTCAGGCCCGTCAGCATCAGCCCCAGCGAATAGATCACCGCCATCGCGCCCATCACGGCGAGCTGCCCGCGCAGGTACTGGCGCAGCATGGCGTCGCACTCGCCCAGGAAACGCGCCAGGCCGTCGCGGGCCTTCAGCGGCACCAGGTTCCAGGCCCCGCCGGACACCCTCTCGGCGTCGACCAGCAGGTAGAACACGAGCACCGGCACCAGCACCAGGAAGCCGACGATGGTGGCCAGCCAACTGCCGCCGATGCGCGCCGAGCTCAGCAGCTTCTGGCCCCACTCGTCCATGTTGCTGTCGAAGGACTTCATGATCGAGGCCTTGACGGTGTCGGTGTCCAGGGTGATGCCGAAGTTCTTCAGCTGCGGCGAGACCACGTGGTTGAACTTGTCCAGCAGCCCGGGCCACTGCGTGCGCAGCTGCGGCAGCACGGTGGTGACGATGGGCACCAGCAGCAGCGCCAGCGCGCTGACCGCCAGCATCGCGAACAGCACCGTGATCGTGGTCGCCAGCGCGCGCGGGACACGCACCCGCTCGAGCAGCCGCACCAGCGGCCACAGCAGGTAGGAGAACACCAGCGCCAGCACGATGGGCGCCAGCGCCGGGCCCAGCACCCACAGCAGCCATGCCGCGGCCACGGCCACGGCGAGCCAGGTCAGTGCGCGTTGGTGTGCGGGGGTCAAGGTCATGTCGGACGGCGGGGCCGGAGCGGCGTGCGGCTGGGAGCCGGCGCGCCGGGACGGCACGCCGGTCGCGGCCGCCACGGCCGCGGGGAAGGCGGCACGCCCAGGCGGACCGCAACCGCGCATTGTAGGGCGGCGCGCGGGCCGCCGGCCTCAGTGGCGTTGCGAGCGCGCCGCGAGGATGCGGCGCTGCAGGCTGTCGGCGTCCGCGGCGTCGGGCGTGTGCTCCAGGTACAGGCCCCAGTCGAAGGCGGCCTCCTCGGCGCGCCCGAGGCCGTCCAGGACATCGCCGCGCAGGCGGTAGGTGTCCCAATCCTGCGGCTCGAGCAGCACCTGGCGGTCGAGCACGGCGAGCAGCCGCTGGGCGTCGCCGCGGCCCTGGTGGATCTGGCGCAGGTTGCGCAGCATGCGGCCGATGATGTCGCGCGGGCCGGCGGCCTGCAGGAACAGGCCCAGCGGCACGTCGAAGGCGTCGCGCATCGCACTGGCCTGGCGCACCAGGTCCAGACGCTCCTCGAGGTCGCCGCGCGACAGCGACTGGCCGGTGAACGGATCGATCACGACCTCGCCCTGCGGCAGCCGCATCTTGACCAGGAAGTGCCCGGGAAACGACACGCCCTCGGCGCGCAGGCCGATGTGGCCGGCGATCTCCATGTAGAGCAGCGCCAGCGTGATGGGGATGCCGCGCCGGCGCGCGAGCACGTCCGGCACGTAGCTGTTGGCCGGGTCGTGGTAGTCGTTGACGTTGCCCGCGAAGCCCAGCTCCTCGAAGAAATAGCGGTTGAGCGTGCGCAGCTTGTGCAGCACCGGGGCGTCGGGCGCGAGGCGGTTCTTCAGGCGCAGCGCCAGGGCATCCACGTCGGCCAGCACGGCCTCGACATCGAGTCCGGGCGTCTCGTCCTGCGCGATGGCGATGGCCGCCTCCAGCAGCGGGAACTGCTCGTCGTCGGCCACCAGGGCGTCGAAATATTCGAGCGCGCTCGGGGCGCTGAAGGTGGGGGTGGGCCGGGGAACCAGGGACATGCGTCCCAGTTTAGACCTGCCGGCGCGGTCTTGCGCGTTCAGGCCTTGCGGACGAACTGCTTGACCTTGATGCCCAGCGCCATCAGCACCGCGACATACACGACCGCCACGCCGCCCAGCACGCCGGCCATCTTCAGCGCGCGCAGCAGGGGGTGCGAGCGGTCGAGCCAGTCGATGGCCTGCTCCGCCCAGACCAGGCCGGCGCCCAGCGCCAGTCCGGCCACGAGCACGCGCGCGCCGAACGCGAGCCAGCCCGGCTGCGGCTTGTACACGCCCATGCGGATCAAGCCCAGCAGCAGCCAGAACGCGTTGAGCGTCGCGCCCAGCCCGATCGACAGCGCCAGGCCACCCACGCCGATGTGCAGGCCGAAGATGAACAGCGCGTTCATCAGCTGCGTGCAGACCAGGACCGCGACCGCGATGCGCACGGGTGTCCGCGTGTCGAGCTGGGCGAAGTAGCCCGGCGCCAGGATCTTGACGCTGACGATGCCCAGCAGGCCCAGTCCGTAGCCGCGCAGCGGCTGCACCGTCGCCAGCACGTCGGCGTTGCTGAAATGGCCGTAGCCGTACAGCAGCGCGATCAGCGGCTTGGCGAACACCAGCAACGCGATCGCGCACGGCAGCGTCTGAAGCATCACCAGGCGCAGGCCCCAGTCGATCATGTTGGAGTAGCCCTCCTTGTCGCCGCGCACGCGGGCCGCGGACAACTGCGGAATGAGCACGACGCCCAGCGCGACGCCCAGCAGCGAGGTGGGAAACTCCATCAGGCGGTCGGCGAACGTGAGCCACGAGACCGAGCCGATGGCCAGGTGCGAGGCCAACTGCGTGTTGACGAGCATCGAGAGCTGCGACACGGACACCCCCAGCAAGGCCGGCGACATCTGCTTGAGCACGCGCCGCACGCCCGGGTGGTGCCAGGCGTCGACCACCGCGCTCCAGCGAAAGCGGATGTGCGGCATCAGGCCCAGCGCCTTCAGTGCGGGGATCTGCACCGCGGCCTGCAGCACGCCGCCCAGCATCACCCCGATGGCCAGCGTGTAGACGCCCGGCAGGCCGTGCGCCTCGAAGGTGGGCGTCAACGAGCGCGCCGAGATGATCACCGCCACGTTGAGCAGGATGGGCGTGGCCGCCGGCACCGAGAAGCGGCCCCAGGTGTTGAGGATGCCGGCCGACAGCGCCACCATCGACATGAAGCCGATGTAGGGGAACATGACTCGCGTCATCAGCACGCCGGCGTCGAAGCGCTCCAGGCCCGACGCCATCAGCCAGACCAGCACCGGCGCGCCGACGATGCCGATCACGCAGGTGGCCAGCAGGGCCCAGGCCAGCACGGTGGCGACGGCGTCGATCAGGCGATGCGTCACCTCGTCGCCTTCGGCGATGCGGGAGTTGGCCAGCAGAGGGACGAAGGCCTGCGAGAACGCGCCTTCGGCGAACAGCCTGCGCAGCAGGTTGGGGATGCGGAACGCGACGTTGTAGGCGTCCGTCAAGCCACTGGCGCCGAAGCTGGCAGCGACGAGTTGCTCGCGGATCAGGCCGGACACCCGCGAGGCGAGCGTGAGCAGCGAAACCGTCGAGGCGGCCTTGAGAAGATTCATCGGGGGCCGCTGACGACGGCGTTTCTGGAGATCTGGGCGGCGATTATTGCAGCCCCGGCACTTTCCCTCGCTCTTCGCCCTGGCCTGGGACAAGCAGCCGCCGGCCACCCTGGAGCGTGGGATGGTTCGGGTTATCCCCCTTTTCCGCGAACCGCCGTGGTGCGTACCGGTACAATGCCGTCAGCCGCTCCCAGCTCCAGTCCAGCGAGTGGCCGTCGATCCTCGACGCATCCCCCAGCAATCTGCCTTCACGACTGGTGCCCGCATCGATGCGCGGCGCAGCAGGCCGATCCGCGAATCCCGGCATGAACCGGGACTGAAAACCACCCCATGAACTTTGACGAACTCGGCCTGGCCGAGCCGCTTCTGCGTGCAGTGCACGAGTACGGCTACACGACCCCGACCCCGATCCAGTTGCAAGCCATTCCCGTCGTCCTGCAGGGCGGCGACCTCCTCGCCGGCGCCCAGACCGGCACCGGCAAGACCGCCGGCTTCGTGCTGCCGATGCTGCACCGCCTGCTGGCCAGCGGCCCGAAGAAGGATGCCCGCGGCAAGATCCCGGTCCGCGCCCTGATCCTGACCCCCACCCGCGAACTCGCCGCCCAGGTCGAGGAGAGCGTGCAGACCTACGGCAAGCACGTGCCGCTGAGCAGCATGGTGATCTTCGGCGGCGTGGGCATGCAGCCGCAGGTCAACCGCCTGCACAAGGGCGTCGACATCCTGGTGGCCACGCCGGGCCGCCTGCTCGACCTGCATCAGCAGCGCGCCGTCGACCTGTCGCACGTCGAGATCTTCGTGCTCGACGAAGCCGACCGCATGCTCGACATGGGCTTCATCCACGACATCAAGAAGGTGCTCGCGGTGCTGCCGGCCAAGAAGCAGAGCCTGCTGTTCTCGGCCACCTTCTCCGACGAGATCAAGGCCCTGGCCGATCGCCTGCTGAACAAGCCGGGCCTGATCGAGGTGGCACGCCGCAACCAGACCAACGAGATGATCGAGCAGGCCGTTCACCCGGTCTCGCGCGACCGCAAGAAGCAGTTGCTATCGCACCTGATCAAGAGCGGCGACTGGCACCAGGTGCTGGTCTTCACCCGCATGAAGCACGGCGCCAACCGCCTGGCTGAATATCTCAACGACGACGGCATCACCGCGATGGCCATCCACGGCAACAAGAGCCAGACCGCGCGCACCCGCGCCCTGGCCGAGTTCAAGGCCGGCACACTGCAGGTGCTCGTGGCGACCGACATCGCCGCACGCGGGATCGACATCGACCAGTTGCCGCACGTCGTCAACTTCGAGCTGCCCAACGTGCCCGAGGACTACGTGCACCGCATCGGCCGCACCGGCCGAGCCGGTGCGCAGGGCCGCGCGGTGTCGCTGGTCTGCGTCGACGAGGACATCTTCCTGAAGGACATCGAGAAGCTGATCAAGCGCCCGATCCCCAAGGAAGTCATCGCCGGCTTCGAGCCCGATCCGGGCGAACGCGCCGAGCCCATCGTGCTGGGCCGCACCTCGATCGGCGTGCGCGGGCCGGCCGGCGGCGGCCGCGGCAACGGCGGCGGTCATCACGCCCGCTCCGGCTCTGGCGACCGTCATGGCTCCGGCGGCGGTGGCGGCGATCGCGGCCGCGCTCCGGCGCGTCCGGGCGGTGGTGGCGGCGGCAACGGCGGTGGCCGTCCGGCGCCGCGTCCGCAAGGGCCGTCCGGCTCGCACAGCGGCGCCAAGCCGGCGCACGCGGGCCATGGCGGCGCGCGCCCGGCCGGCGGCGGCAACGGCGGTGGCCGTCCGGCCGGCGGCGGCGGTGGCCGGCCGCAAGGCGGCGGGCAGCGCCCGGCGCTGACCTCGTCGGGCAAGGGGCCGTCGACCAAGCGCTGAGGCGCTGTTCGTTGATGCGTCAATGAACAAGGCCCGCGTGCGCAAGCCGCGGGCCTTTGTCATGGCGCCTCGAAGGCGCTCGATGTCAAGGCTGGTGCGCCGTCGCGCTCAGATGAATTCGCGCTCGCGCAGCCACTTGGTGGCGACCCACTTCTCGCCTTCGATCACCGGGGCCCCGCCATGCAGGCTCTTGGTGTTGACGTGCGCACGGTCGTAGCTGAAGAAGCAGGCGTTGCCCTTGATGGGTGCCACTTCCAGGCCGACATCCGGGAAGGTGGTGCCGCCGCCCTTCTTGGGCGTGTTCAGGTACATCAGCAAGGTGCCCACGCGTTGGCCGCCGCGCTTGAGGATGGACGCGGAGCCCGGGTGCACCGGGTCGAAGTAGTCGTAGTGCGGCTTGTACTCGGCGCCCGGCTGGTAGTGCAGCACCTGCAGGCCTTCGCCGTTCTGTACGGGCCAGCGCAGCAGCGCGGCGATGCGCTTTTCCACGCGGTCGATCACGCCGGTCTCGCCCCGCTCGAAGAACATGCCGCGGCTGGTGCGCGCGACGTTGACCTCGCTGCCACCGGTCAGGTTGTCCACCGTCTCGGAGCGCGCCATGCGCGGGCCGGCCAGCGCCACCATCTGGTCGCACTCGGCGTCGGACAGGAAGCCGCCGAGCACGATGATGCGCGGGTGCTTCATGGTGGTCAGCACCGTGACGTCGCGGTCGAGGATGCGGATCTTGCTGGGCGAATCGGCGAGCTGCGCGTCGGGCACCGGGACGGGCTGCGGCTCGTGGTCGGCCGGCGCCGCCGCCTGCACCTGGGCGGTGTGCTTGGTCAGGTGGTCGCGCAGCGTCTCTTCCAGCGCCTTGATGGCCACGTCCTCGTGCCAGCCGCTGGCCTTCATCGCCTCCAGGACGGATTCCGGCGCCACGCCGGCCTGCGCCTGCGCGACGATCCATTGGCGGAGTTCCACCGAGATGTACTGTTGACGCTGCTCGCCAGCGTTCGTCTTCGTGCTCGATTGCGATTGCATGGGGTCGACTCCGGACATGCGGTCGAGTTCGGTTGCCAAGGCCACGCCCTTGCGGCGCGGCATCCAGGGCCCTATTCTGGCAGCCGCGCGCCGTCGAGTCGGCCGGGAATCCCCGGTAGGGAGCCGCCCTTGTGCAGATTCTGGGCAATTGCGCGCGCCACCGGGCCCGCCAGGCCGCTCAGAACCGATGTTTGTTCAGGCCTGGCGCCGGCGGAAGACCAGGCGATCGGCTTCGGAAGCCCGCTCCGCGAAACGATAGCCGTCGCTGCGGAAATCGACCAGCCCCTCGGCGCTCTCGGCGCGCTTGTCGATCGCGTGGCGCGCCATCATCCCGCGGGCGCGCTTGGCAAAGAAGCTGATGATCTTCCAGTGGCCGTCCTTCCAGTCCTCGAACACGCAGTCGACGACGCGCGCCCGCAGCACCTTGGAGCGGCCCGCCCTCGCCTGCGTCACCTTGAAATATTCCTGCGATGCGAGGTTGATCACCAGCGGCTCGCGCTCCCTGGCCTGCAGCCGGTTGATGTGCGCGGCGACGGTGTCGCCCCACCACGCGTAGAGCGAGTTGCCCCGCTCGGTGACCAGACCCGTGCCCATCTCGAGGCGGTAGGGTTGCAGCCGATCGAGCGGGCGCAGCACGCCGTACAGGCCGCTGAGCATCAACACGTGCTTCTGCGCCCAGGCGATCTCGTCCTC
>JBJMWF010000498.1:0-11045 GCA_045810265.1 Vitreoscilla sp.
TCAGGCCCGCGCGCACGTGGTTCTTCAGTTCGTTCGACTTGCCGGTGCCGATCAGGATGCCCAGGGTCACGAGGCTGCGCTGCTTGCGCTCCAGCCCGGGCCGCGACCATACCGCGCCGAAGGCCGTCTCGAGGGCGATGGCCGCGCAGTCGGCCGCGAAGGCGCCCGACCCCGCCGCGGCCTGGATGCCGGCGGCGAACTGCGGGCCCAGCATCTCGGTGACCAGGGTGACGCCGCGGGCGTAGTGCGGGCTCTGCTCGAAGTCGCTGTGGATGGTCATGCGAAGGTCCTGGTGGAAAAGAAATCCGGCGTTTGGTCGCGGCGCGCGCTCAACGGTACGCGCGCTTGAGCGGTCTCAGGCTGGCCGTGTCCGGCTCGCTGTCCATGTCGCTGTCCGCATGCGCCATCGGCGGGCGCGTGGCCAGCGTGGGCCGGCGCTCGCGCCCGGACGACCCGACGCGGCCCAGCAGGAAGTACGACAGCGCGGGGATCAGCACCAGCGCGCCCAGCATGTTCCAGACGAACATGAAGGTCAGCAGGATGCCCATGTCGGCCTGGAACTTGATCGGCGACCAGGCCCAGGTCACCACGCCCGCGGCCATGGTGATGCCGACCAGCGCGACGATCTTGCCGGTGAATTCGAGCGAGCGCCGATAGGCCGTCGCCAGCGACACGCCCTGGCGTTGCAGCACGAGCTGGATCGACAGGATGTAGAGCGCGTAGTCGACACCCACCCCCACGCCCAGCGCGATCACCGGCAGCGTGGCCACCTTGATGCCGATGCCCAGCCACACCATCAGCGCCTCGCACAGGGTGGACGTGATCAGCAGCGGCACCAGCGCCACGACCACGGCGCGCCAGCTGCGGAAGGTGATCAGGCACAGCAGCACCACCGCGCCATAGACCAGCAGCAGCATCTGGCGCTGCGCCTTGGCCACGACGATGTTGGTCAGCGATTCGATGCCCGCCGATCCGGCGGCCGGCAGGATGCGCACGTCCGGGTCGGCGTTGGCGGCGGCGTAGCGTTCGACGGCTGCCAGCACGCCCGCCACGGTCGCGGCCTTGTGGTCGGACAGGTAGGCCACCACCGGAATCAGGGAGCAGTCCGTGGTGATCGCGCCGGGCTGGAAGTCGAGCAGCTGGCGCACCGAGGAATTGAGCTGGCGCGGATTGCGTCCATTGAACATCCACTTGGGGCTGCCCTCGTTCAGGCCGGCCGACTGGTAGCGGCCCATCGTGCCGGCCGAGACCGTCGCCTGCACGCCGGGCGTGTTCTGCAGCGTCCACTCGAGGTCGTCGGCCGTCGTCATCAGCTTGAACTTGTCGCGGTCGCAGGTGAGCGCCTCGTCGGACGGCGAGACATTCTTGTAGGCCGGGTTCTTGACGGACGCGCCCTGCACCATCACGACGAACAGGTCGGTCGACAGGCCGTAGTGCTCGTTGACGAAGGCGACGTCCTGGTTGTAGCGCGAATTGGCGCGCAGCTCGGGCGCGCCGGCATCGAGGTCGCCCACCTGCACGTGCGCGCTGACCAGCCAGGTGCCGGCGCCGATCAGCGCCGCCGCGATCGTGGCTGCGGTGGCCGGCCCGCGCTGCGTGAAGCTGACCAGCAGGGCCCAGGCGCGCGCGACCGCGCCCTGCCCCGAGCGGACTTCGTCCGTGTCGCGCAGCACCCGCCGCGCGGCTTTCTTGCTCACGCCGATATACGACAGCGCCACCGGAATGACCACCAGCTTGGTGAAGATCAGCACCAGCACGCCCATGCTGGCGGTCAGCGCCATGTCGTGGATGACCGGGATGTCGATCACCATCATCACCGCGAATCCCACCACGTTGGTCAGCAACGCGGTCAGGCCCGTGATGAACAGGCGCCGGAAGGTGTAGCGCGCCGCCACGTACTTGTGCGTGCCGCGCGCCACGTCCTGCATGATGCCGTTCATCTTCTGGGCGCCATGCGACAGCCCGATGGCGAAGATCAGGAACGGCACCAGGATCGAGTACGGATCGAGCTCGAAGCCGAACACGTGCATCAGCCCCAGCAGCCACACGACGCCCAGCACCGAGACGCTCACCAGCAGCAGCGTGCTGCGGATGCAGCGCGTGTACAGCAGCACGACCAGCGTGGCGATGGCCGCCGAGATGGCGAAGAAGACCTGCACCTGGCCCAGTCCGGCGATCAGGTCGCCGACCAGCTTGCCGAAGCCGACGATGTGGATGCGGAACCGGGGCGTCTGCATCGCGCGGATGTCCGTCTCCAGCGCTCGTCCGAGCGCGCCGTAGTCGACGCGCTTGCCGGTGTCGGGATAGGTCTCGAGCAGCGGCAGCACGATCATGCTGGAGCGCAGGTCGTTGGCCACGATGGAGCCGATGATGCCGGCCCGCTGCGCGTTGGCGCGCACCTGGGCCAGCTGCTCGGGCGTGCCGGTGAAGCCCTGCATCATCACCGGCGCGCTCTCGAAGCCGTGCTCGGTCACTTCCTGCCAGCGCACGCCTGCCATCCAGAGCGATTTCACCCAGGGCCGGTCGACGCCCTTGACGAGGAAGGCGCGGTCGTTGACCTTGGCGAGGAACTCGAGATAGTCGCGATCGAAGACGTCGCCGCTGGTGTTCTCCACCACGATGCGCACCGCGTTGCCGATCGGGCGCAGGTCGTCCTTGTTGTCGAAGTAGTTCTTGATGTACGGGTGCGTCCGAGGGATGAGGCGATCGAAGCTGCCGTTGACGACCAGCTTGGAGCCTTGCCAGGCCAGCAGTGCGGAGACCGCCGCCATCACCAGCAGGATCAGCAGGCGATGGTTGAAGATCAGGCGTTCGAGCGCATTGCCCGAATCACGGTCGAAGTCCTTGGGATCGCGGACGACCGGCGTGTCCTCGATCGCGAAACTCTTGCTGTCGCTCAGGCTCATCGCGATTCACCGCTGCTGTCTTGGGTCGATTCGATGCGGATGCCTTGCGACCCCACGACCACGACGCGATGCGCGCCGGCGGGCGCGACGGCGCTGTAGCGCATCGGGGAGCGCGTGGGCAGCGCGCTGAAGCTGCGTCCGTGGTCCGCGCTGAGGAACAGCTGTCCCGACAGGGTCACGAGCACGACGGCGCCATCGGGCATCAGCGCGGCGCCGGAAAAGGTGGTCGGCGCGGCGGCGTGGAAGTCGACCTTCTGCCAGTTGTGGCCGTCGTCGGCGCTGAGCAAGGCGTTGCCGCGCAGCCCCGCCGCGATCAGGGCGGGCGACTCGCCCGTCAACGCGAAGAACGAGCCTTCGTAGCCGGGCGCGAGCTTGACGAAGCGCTCCTGCGCGCGATCGAGCCGGAGCGCGAGCCCGAGTTCGCCGGCGAGAAAGACCTGTCCGCCTGCCACGTGGATCGCGTAGATGTTGTAGCCATCGGGGTTGTCCGCGCGCTCGAGCCAGGGCGTCCAGGTGCGCCCGGCGTCGACCGTGCGGAACAGCATGCCGTAGGTGCCGGCGACATAGCCGACGCGGTCGTTCTCGAACGCCACGTCGAGGAAGGGCCGGGACGGTGCCTGGGCCTGGTAGCTGTGCGCCTCCTTCAAGGCGGCGGCCAGTGACGCATCGTCCGGGTGCGCGGCGGACGCGGCGGCGTAGGTGTCGACCATCAGCCTGGCCGCGACGTTGCCGTCCAGCCGCTTGGCCCAGTGCGCGCCGCCGTCGGTGGTCTCCAGCAGCACGCCTTCGTTGCCCACCGCCCAGCCGTGCGCGGGCGTCGGAAAACTCAGCGCGGTCAGGTCCTCGCGAACCGGAACCTCGGCTTGCCGCCAGGTGCGGCCCTCGTCGTCGGACAGCGCGATCAGGCCGCGCCAGCCACCGGCCACGAGACGCCCGGCGGAGGTGCGCACGACCGCGGTCATCGGCGCGTCGGCGAGCCGCGTGGTCGCCATCGCCGGCGTGCTCAGGGGATCCTTGAACGCCGCCTGCGCGAACGCGGCATGGGCGGCGAGCAGGACACCCGCCAGCACACGGCACGCATGGGAATGGAACATGATGAGCCAGCCTGTGGATCGCGCCGCCCCGGCATCACCGGGCGCGGCGCGAGAGGGATCAGCGGATGCCGTTGGCCTGCATGTACTCGGGCGTGAACACCGGCAAGCGGGTCTTCTTCCAGCTCGCATCCTTGGGGAAGGTCAGGCCCTTGACGTTCGGGTCGCCCGGGTGGCTGCCCAGCCACCAGGTGCCGGTCGAGAAGTCGAAGAAGAAGTTGCCCAGCGTGTAGGGGATGCCGATGTCGTACAGCTGAACCATCGTCGACCAGCCGGCGCGGAACATCTTGCCGCCCTTGTCGTAGGTCTCCATGTGGCTGCCGCCCATGTCCTCGTCCAGGTAGATCACCTTCTTGGAGTAGATGTGGCGCACGCCGGGCTTGGGCGTGCCTTCGATCACCCAGGTGCGGTGCAGCTCCCAGCGGATGTCCTGCGGATTGGGGTAGTTGGGCGTCAGCGTGTGCGCCGACGGCGTCGCGAACTGCTGGGTGTAGTTGTTGTACGGGATGTACTTCTCCTGCTTGCCCACCAGCTTCCAGTCGAACCGGTCCTGCGGACCGTAGGTCATCTGGATGTCGTCCATCGTGATGCCGCCGTTGTAGCCGGGGCACGGGGTGTCGTAGAACAGGTCGGGCGTCGAGCGGACGCGGCGCGTGCCGGTGGTGTACGACCAGCCCTTGGCCGGATGCGCGCTCTGGTCATACCAGGTCCAGCCCAGGCTGACCTCGCCGACGCGGCTGGACGGGGCCGAGTAGTCGGTGTAGACCTTGTAGTACAGGCCGTCGCCGGCGATGAACTTGTCGCGCGGGATGTCCTGGTCGAAGTTGGGGAAGTACAGCTCCGACAGGAAGGCGCCGTTCAGGCTCTTGCGTCCGGCGCTGTCGACGGTCCACGTGGCCACGTTGTTCTGATGGTAGACGCCCTTGTAGCGCATCTCGTTGTTCCACCAGACCTCGATGCCGGACTTGGGGATCGGGAACGGCGTGCCGCCATAGGCCCCGCCCAGGCCGAAGCCGTCGGCCAGGATCTTGGCGCTGCTGGCGTTCTTGAGCGTGTTCTCGTTGACCCAATCCGGCACCCACGCGGTGCGGTGCGAGGGATAGACGTCCATGCGGAAGTCCTTGGGATAGCGCTTGAACAGCTCGAGCGTCGAGCCCAGCATCTTGTCCTGGTACTTGGACACGTTCTCCGCCGTGATCGTGAACAGCGGCTTCTCGCCCGGGAACGGATCGATCCAGCGCTTGCCGCCGCCCTCGGGATTGAAGCCGGCGGGCGGCGTCTTCAGGCCGCCGGTGTAGGCGGGAATGCTGCCGTCCTTGTTGCCTTCCACCTCGGCGCCCCAGGGCGTCAGGTCCTTGCCCAGGCGCGCGGCTTCCTGCGGCGTGGCCGCGGCCATCGCGGCCGAAGCGATCGAGGCCAGCAGGACCGACACGCTCAACGTTCGTTGAAGCTTCATGATTGACTCCTTTGTCTCGTCGCTTCGTCAGAAGCTTGTCTTGTAGGTGAACTGGACTTGCGAACGATCGTAGTACGGCGCGCCCAGGATGGCGTGGCCATTCGGATTGCTGGCGTCCGTCCGGTTGCTGAACGCGAGGTAGTTCAGCTGGAACACCTGCGGCCCAGAGGCCGTGTTCCAGGTCGCCTTCACGCCCGCGGACAAGGTGTTGAAACCGCTGGTGGATCCGCCGTTCAGCGGCGAGTTGTGCCAGTTGACCTGGACGAACACCGGGATCTCGACGTCGACGCTGGGAAACACCTGGTAGATCGTCGGATCGAGGTAGAGCCCGGCCGATGCCGCCGTGCGATCCACGCAGCCGGCGACCGTGTGGTTGGCCGCACCGCCGAAGGCCGCCGGCGCGTTGCACAGCACCGGCGCGTAGGCGCTGCCCTCGGCCTGGAACAGGTCGGCGTTGCGGGTGACCTTCTGCAGGTGGCTGACCGCGACTTCCGCCGCGATGACGAAGGTGTCCCAGAACGCCGCCTTGCCCATGAAGATCTGCCCGTTCAGCAAGGCATGCACGGTGTCGCCGCGCGCGCCCTCGGTGGGCGTGACGCTGAACAGGCCGCCAGGCCCGTTGGCACCGCCGACCGCGACCGGCGCCAGCGCCGAGAAGTCCGAGACCAGCGCGGCATTCTTGCGGTAGCTGAGTTCACCGGCCCAGGACACGTCCCACTTGGTGGTGTTGAAGGTCAGCCCGAACAGCTTGGTGTTGCTGCCATAGACGGAGCGCGCCTGGCCGATCGGCGCGTTGTCCGCCACGTCCCACACCGCGTACCAGGGCCCCTTCTCGGCGAACTGGCGGTAGTTGAAAGACAGGCTGGCGTCGACGAAGCTGGGCCGCGTCTTGTACTGCACGCCCCAGTCGCCGCTCTTGCCCTTGAGCCGCGGCCCGTAGGGGAAGCAGGCGTAGGGCAGCAGCTGGCTGCAGAACAGGTTGGGCGCGCCGCCCACGCCGTCGCCAAAGCCCATGTAGGTGCCGCTGCCCGGCACGCGGTCGGGGCGCCATTCGAAGGCCCGATAGATCGACAGGTTGGCGTTGTCGGCCACGTTGAAGACCATGTTCAGCTGCGCGATGGGCAGCGAGGTCTCCTTGAGGCTCGCGTTCGGATCCTGCGAGGACTTGCGGCCGTCGTTGGGACTCTGCGCATAGCCGACGGAGTTGCTGCCGCCGACGCCGCCGAACACGCTCTCGCCCCAGACGATGGACGTTCGACCCGCCTTGACGCTCAGCGGCACCTCGCCCAGGTCCACGCGCGTGAACACGAAGGCATCGAGCAGTTCGGCGCCGCTGGCGTAGAAGCGCTTGATCTCGCCGGGCCAGCGGTCGTTGGCGCCGAACGCGGAGTTGGCAGGGCCGGCAGGGCCGACCTTGGGCGCGCCGGGGAAGCTGGGGTCGTACCAGGCCGCGCCGCTCAGGCGCAGGCCGGTCGTCTTCTTGTAGGTGGCGTCGTACTCGCTGTACAGGTCGAAGCGCGTCGTGTAGACATCGCCCTTGTCGGCGAAGTAGTCGCTCGCCACCGACGCGCTGAGGGCCGGGTTGGCCGCGATGGAATCGTCGCGGCCACGCACGCGCGCCGCGGCGGTGAAGCTGGCGGTGCTGTCCAGCCGCATCTCGAAGTCTTCGCTGCCGGTGTCGATCTGGAAGGCGGCCGCGGACCCGACTCCACCCGCCATGGCGACCGCGACGGCCACCGCTCGAAGCGACCCCGCGCCGGTGATCGCCATCGCCCTGCAGCCCTCGTGCAATCTTTCTCGCATCGTTGTCTCCTGGTGGGTGGCGGGCCGGTGGCCTATCGCCGCGGACCCTTTCCGCGCCGACGCACTGCCCCGCTTTCTCGGCCGCCGGCGATGAACCCGGAAGTCGACTGCCTCGCGTCTTCGGCGAGCGCTTTTGTGAATGTAGTTCGGAATTCTGAACGCACAACCGCAAGGTGTCAACCGCTGAACGACCCGTAGTCACCCTAGGCGCCAGCTTCAGCGGCTGACAGCGCTTCCCACTCGACATCTGGCCGTGTCACGCGGCCTGCCGCAGCACCGCGTCACGACAGAATGTCCAAGTTCTGACCGACTAATGACGTTCGCATTATCAAACGTCGTTCTCTTTAGACTACAAACAGTGCTCAATCGAGCGGGCGCACCTTGACTTGCCCATCGCCAAAAGCCTCGTCACGATTGCCCAGCGCCGTCTTGAGCCCGTGTTCGGCCATGTCGCTTCGGAACTGGGTGCGCCGCGGGCCACGCGAGAGGTGGGCGCGCGCATCCAGCTCGCAGGCGATGCGCTGCATGGTGCGTGCGCCCTGCAGCTCCAGCGACAGGTTGACCACGCGCTTGTGCGCCGCGAGCAGTTCGGCGTCCACCAGCGCGACGCGGCGCGCCAGCGCGTCGACGGCCTGCACCAGTTCACCGGCCGGCACCGACTCCATCACCAGGCCGATGCGCGCGGCGTCGCGCCCGCTGATCCAGTCCCCGGTCATCAGCAGCCGCTTGGCCCATTGCGGCCCGCAGTGGTAGAGGAACATGTTCTGCGGCGGCGTGCCGTTGGCCCGTGCGGCCGGAAAGCCGATGCGGGCGTCGTCGGCGGCCACGACCATGTCGCACATCAGGGCCAGGTCGGTGCCGCCGGCCAGGCAATTGCCCTGCACCTGGGCGATGACGGGCTTGTGCAGGTCGAACATCGCGATGGTCTTCTTCTGGGTCTGTTCCAGCTGCCAGCAGTCGTCGTCGAGGGTCCCGTTGGCCGATCGGTAGGCCGGTTCATCGGCGCCGCCCTGCCCTGCGTAGGCACCAGCCAGGTCATAGCCGGCGCAGAAGTCCTTGCCCTCGCCGGCCAGCACGATGGCGTGCACGTCCGTGCGGTCGTCGGCCTCCAGCAGGGCATCGGCCAGTTCCGCCAGGGTCGCCGGCGTCAGGGCGTTGCGCTTGGCGGGGCGATCCAGCGTGATGCGGGCGACGCGGTGCGCGACCTCGAAACGCAGGGTGTCGGTCGTCGTCAGCCATTTGGCCATGTGTGTCTCCTTGTCCGCGTCAAAGACGGCCCGTCACCGGGATGCCCGCGCCGGTGACCGCGCGCGCGGCATCGGACAACAGGAAGGCCACGACATCGGCCAGCGCCTGCGGTGCCACCCAGCGCGATGCGTCCGCGCCGGGCATGTCGGCCCGATTGGCGGCCGTGTCGATGATCCCGGGAAGCACGGCGTTGACGGTGAGGCCGCGCTCCTTCGTTTCTTCCGCCAAGGCCTCGGTCAGCCGCAGCACCGCCGACTTGGAGGCCGCATACGCCCCCATCCCCGCGCCGGCCTTGGCAGCCGCCGCGGCCCCGACATTGACGATACGCCCATCCGGGCGATTCAGCAGATGCGGCAGACAGGCCTTGCAGGCATGCAGCGCCGTCTTGAGGTTGAGCGCATGCATCAGGTCCCAGGTGGCGGGATCGCCGGCTTCCAGGGTCTCCCAGCGGAAGCCGCCGGCGATGTTGACCAGGCCGTCGATCGCTCCGGTGAGCGCCACCACCTCGGCGACCATGGCTTGGGTGGCGGCCAGGTCCGTGAGGTCGACGCCCGCCAGGGTCAGGCCGACCTGCGGTCGATTGCGCAGGAACGTCGGCAGGGCGGCGGCGGCATCGACGCGGACCACGCGCGCGCCGCGGTCTTCCAGCGTCTGTGCCACCACGCGGCCCAGGGCGCCGAAGGCACCCGTGACGATGACGATGCGGTCTTTCATGTCGATGTCTCCAGCGGGTTGGAGGCGTGGCCAGGCCTCGGGCAGCGTCTCACGCGATCTCGACCAGGCCGTTGTTCATCACCACGGCCTCGCGCGCGTCCACGCTGGCGCGCAGGCGCAGGACGGCGTCGCCGTCGCGCCACAACTCGTAGCGCACCGTCTCGCCGGGCCTGACCGGCGAGGTGAAGCGCACCGCGAAGCGCTTCAGGCGCGCGGCATCGAAGCCGAGCACCTTCTCGATCACGGCGCGCGCGCCCATGCCGTAGGTGCACAGGCCGTGCAGGATGGGGCGATCGAAGCCCGCCGCGCGCGCCACCTGCGGGTCGGCATGAAGCGGATTGACGTCGCCGCTGAGCCGATAGATCAGCGCGGCCTCGGGCCGGGTGACGTAGCTCACCTCGATGTCCGCCGGACGACCGGGGACGGGCGGCAAGGGCTCCGGCCCCGGGTCCGAGACCCCGCCGACTTCGCTGAAGCCGCCGTCGCCACGCAGGAAGGTCGCGTTGCGGCTCTCGGCCACGGTCTCACGGGTGTCGACGTCGATCAGGCTGCGCAGCACCACTGCCAGCGCGCCCTTGCCGGCGCCCTTGTCGGTCAGCGAGACGACGCGGTTGCGCGCGATCAGCGAGCCCTTGGGCGGCAAGGGTCGCAGCAAGCGCACGTCCTGCTCGCCGTGCACCAGCTTGACGAAGTCGGCTCCCGTGCGCGGGTCGCGCCACCAGATGCCGGGCGATCCCATGACGGTGGCCATGGTGGGCACGGCCACCAGGTTCTTCTCGTAGACGAAGCGCAGCGCGCCCGCGTCCATCGGATCCGACCCGAAGCCCAGGCCGAGCGCGTACAGCATGCTGTCGCGCTCGGTGTAGTGATGGACGGTGTCCGGGAATTCCCAGTTCTTGCAGACGTGATAGTCGAGCATGGGCCGTCCTAGAGGGTCTCTTCGGTGCCGAGGATCAGCAGCGCTTCGTGCGACAGCTCGCCGCCGTTGCCCTGCGCGATCGCCAGCTTCGCGCCGGCCACCTGCCGCTCGCCGGCGCTGCCGGCCAACTGGCGCGCGGCCTCGACGATGGTGAACAGCCCGTACATGCCCGGATGCACGCAGGACAAGCCGCCGCCGTTGGTGTTGACGGCCAGTTCGCCGCCGGGCGCGATGCGGCCGCCCTGGACGAACGCGCCGCCCTCGCCCTTGGCGCAGAAACCCAGGTCCTCCAGGAACAGGATGGTGTTGATGGTGAAGGCGTCGTAGACCTCGACGACGTCGATGTCCTGCGCCTTCACGCCGGCCTGCGCGTAGGCGCGCGGCGCCGCCTGCGCCAGCGCGGTGACGGTCAGGTCGGCCATGCCGGCGATCTCGCGATGCGTGGTGCCCTGGGCGCCGGCGAGCACGTAGACCGGCCGCTCGCAACGGTCGCGCGCGACGTCGGCGCGCGTCATCACCACGGCGGCGGCGCCATCGGTCACCAGGCAGCAGTCGCGCACCCCGAAGGGATCGGCCACCAGGCGAGCGGCGCAATAGTCCTCGAGCGTCAGTGGCTCGCGCGAGAAGGCCTCGGGATTGAGCTGCGCCCATTGCCGCGCCGCCACGGCCACGGCGCCCAGCTGCTCCTTGGTCGTGCCGTAGCGATGCATGTGACGCGCCGCCGCCAGCGCGTACGACGAGATCGGCCGCAGCGGCCGGTAAGGCGACTCCCACGGCGAGGGCCGCGAGGCCTGCACCAGCTTGCCGGTGCTGCTGCGCTGGTTGCTGCCGTAGGCGATCAGGGCGACGTCGCACAGGCCGGCATCGAGCGCCATGGCCGCCAGCATCGCGTGCACCTGGAACGAGGA
>JBJMWF010000499.1:0-4149 GCA_045810265.1 Vitreoscilla sp.
AAGATGAAGGGCAGGAACGAGAAGGTGTAGCGCAGCGCCGCAAAGGTATAGGGCGCGAAGGCATCCAGGCCCAGGCGGATGACGACGAAGTTCGTGCCCCAGATCGCGACGACGGCCAGGGCGAGCAACAGATGGGTCAGGGGCATGCCCGGAGTCTAGGGGCCGGCCGCTGACCTGTGTCGATGCAAGCCCATTTGCAGCCTGCCGTGGCGCGCTACGCCTCGGCGGATGGCGCCGTCCAGGGGCGCTCCCGCTTCGCATGGCGCAGGAAATCCGGCAAGGTTCGTCCCGGCTCGTCGCGGAAGACTTCATCGAGCACGTCCAGCGCGCGCATGCGATCGACGCGGAAACTGCGGAACGCGGCGCGGTGCTCGCACCACGCCGCGAGCGTCCAGACCGACTCCCAGTGGTAGCAGCCCAGCGGCCGCGCGACGCGCGAGGTGGCCATGCCTGCGGCGTCCTCGTAGTCGAAGCGGATGCGACGTCGTGCCGACGCGGCGTCGCGCAGCTGGCCGAGACGCTCGGCGCTCGCGCGATCCTTGGCCCAGGGCGCGGCGTACAGCGGCAATGCCTCGGCCGCCGCGCGCGCCGCGGGCGGCAACACGCCGATGATCTTGCCCAGCGCGTCCTCGGCGGCCAGTGCCAGCTCGCGATCGAGCCGGCTTTGGGCCAGCCGCACGGCGGCCACCAGCGCTTGGGCCTCGAGAGTGGTGAACATCAGCGGCGGCAGGTCGAAACCGCCCGTGAGCCGGTAGCCGACGCCTGCCTCGCCGTCGATCGGCACGCCCTGCGCCTGCAGGTCGGCGACGTCTCGGTAGACCGTGCGCGCCGAGACCTCGAGCTTCTCGGCCAGCCACGCGGCGGTCGACAGGCGACGGCCGCGAAGCAGCTGGACGAGTTTGAACAGGCGGTCTGCACGGCGCATGGCGCGAGTCTAGGGCCTGTTCAGGCGGCGGGCGAATGCAGGCCGATGCGGTTGCCCTCGCAGTCGACGATCTGCGCGATGAAGCCGATGGTGCCGGGCAGTTGCAGCTTGGGCAGCAACACCTTGGCGCCGAGTTCGCCCGCGCGCGACAGCACGGTATCGAGCGACGGGCTGGCATCGAGGTAGACCAGGCTGCCCTCGGTGCCGGGCGCGGGTGCCGTGCCACTCTGCAGCAACGCGCCGCCGACGCCAGCGCCTTGCTCGTAGGGGAAGACGGCCAGCGTCTGCGGGCCCATCTGCTCGCGCCGCAGGTCGCGGGCCAGGAGCGTCTCGTAGAAGTGCTGGGCGCGGTCGATGTCGGTGACCGGGATCTCGAACCAGGTGAGTGCGTTGCGGGTCATGGCAGTGCCTTTCGTTGAGAGAGGCTGCCATCCTGCGCGGGGGCTGCTGACAACGTCGTGTCAGCAGGCTCGCGGACGACTCAGTTCTTGCGGCCCTTGGCCGGCGCGGCCGGCGCCTCGGCCACCGCGGCATAGGCGGTGCCGCGCACGGCGTCCAGGCGGTTCATCACCGCGTACATGTCGGCCGGCTTGGCGAAGAACTCCTGGAAGCCCTTCATGCCGGCGGCGGCCATGTCGGCCGGCACATCGCGGTCGTAGCCTTGCACGAGGTTGTTCTTGGCGTCGGTCAGCGCCTTGTACGAGCTCAGGTCGAGCACCGTGCCGGCCACCGGCGCGAACTTGTTCGTCGGGAACGAGCCGAGCGACTTGGCCAGCTTGGCGTTCGCCGCGCTGCTGCTCGCGAACTTCAGGAAGCGGCGGGCGTCGGCCTTGTTCTTCGCGCGCGCGGCCACCTGGAAGGTGTCGGTGGGCGCGGCCTCGGAGGGCGCCTGGCCGCTGTCGATGGTCGGGAAGCGCTGGTAGTCGATCACCGGACGCACGATCTCCGGGAAGCTGGCGCTGATGACCGTGCCCGCCAGCAGCATGCCGGCGCGGCCCGCATACAGGTCGCCCTTCGCGCCGTGTTCGTCAACGGCCAGCGCGTTGGGGTCGAAGCACTTGGCGTCGATCAACTGCTTCCACATCGCGAAGGTGCGGCGCACGTTGCTCTCGTTGTACGAGACCTTGCCGTCGAGCAGCTGCTGGTGGTACTCGTAGCCGTTGGCGCGCATGTCGATGAAGTCGAACCAGGCGGCCAGCGCCCAGCCGTCCTTGCCGTTGAGGGCGATCGGCGTGAAGCCGGCTTTGCGCAGCTTGGAGCAGGCCGTCATGATCGCGCTGAGGTCGTGCGGCGGCTCATGGATGCCGGCGCGCTCGAGCACGTCGCGGCGCGTGAACAGGCCCCACGGGTAGTACTGGTAGGGCAGCGCGTACTGCTTGCCGGCGATCGTGATGGCCGAGCTGGGGAACGTGTTCCACCAGGTGTTGGCTTTCCACAGGTCGCTCAGGTCGTCCAGCTGGCCGCGCTGCGCCATCGTGCGCATCTGGTCGCCGGCGTACCAGTTGAAGACGTCGGGTGCCGTGTCGGCGTCGAGCGTCGCGGGCAGCGCCTTGCGATACGTGGGCAGGTCCTGGATCGTCAGGTGGATGTCGACGTCCGGATTGGCCGCGCGGAAGTCGCTCACGAGCGTCTTGAAGGCCTCGCGCTGCGCGTTGTCCTCAGCTCCGAAGTTGATGTTGAGCACCCCGGCAAAAGCCGTGGCCGAGCTGAGTCCGAGAACCAACACGGCCGCAATGGCCGCAACGCTGCGAATCGACTTCATGGTTTTTCCCCTAACCCACCGACCGGCGGATTATGTAGGTCATGTCGTCGCTGGCCTGATAGGGTCTGACCTATGTCCGCGAGGGTCCACGTGACGCATCTCACGGCCAAGTGACTCCATGACCGACGGAACGTCGGGCAACAGCGGTTTTTCGATCCCGAAACCGCGGATTCCTCAGCGTCCGCCCGACACGTCCAGCGTCGCGCCGGTGACGTAGCCGGCCGAGTCGGACAGCAGGAACACCACGGCTTGCGCCACGTCGTCGGTGCTGCCCATGCGCTTGAGCGGGATCGCGTCGACCGCCGCCTGCGCCCGCTGCAACATGCCGCTGGCCGCGTGGATGTCGGTATCGATGATGCCGGGCCGAACGCCGTTGACGCGGATCCCTTCCTCGGCCACCTCGCGGGCGAGGCCCAGCGTGAAGGTGTCGATCGCCGCCTTGCTGGCCGCATAGTCGACGTAGATGCCGGGCGACCCCAGGCGCGCCGCGGCCGACGACAGATTGACGATCACGCCCCCGTGCCCGCCATGGCGCGTGCTCATGCGCTGCACCGCCTCGCGCGCGCACACGAAGGCACCGACGACGTTGATCTGGAACAGGCGTGCGATGCGCGCGGCCGACATCTCGTCCACGCGCGCGGCGACGTCGACGATGCCGGCGTTGTTGACGAGTCCGCCCAGCGGCCCGAGCTCGGCGTCGAGCTGCTCGAACATCGCCTCGATCGCGCCTTCGCTGGCCACGTCGGCCCGCAACGCGAAGGCGCGCTGGCCGCGCTCGCGCACCTGAGCGACGACTCGTTCGGCAGCGGCTTCGTCACGGTGGAAATTGACGCCGATGTCCCAGCCGGCCTCCGCGGCGCGCAGCGCGCACGCGGCCCCGATGCCCCGGCTGGCGCCGGTGATCAGCAGGACGCGGGGCGGCGAGGCAGTCATCGCGCCATTAGACGCGAGAGGCCTGGTTCAGGGCAACTTGGCCGCCAGCAGGTCCACGCGCTCGATCTTCGGCGCGTCGCTGAGCAGGGCCGAGGCATTGGCCATCAAGGCCGCGGCGATGGGGCCATTGAGGTGGGCCGAACGGCCGGCTTCGTCCTGGAAGGCGTCGAAGACGCCGAAGGTCGACGGCCCGAACTTCAGCGCGAACCAGGCGGTGGTGCCGGACTCGGCGTTGGCGAGCGGCAGCGCGCCGGCGAGGAAGTCGGCGACGGCGGCTTCCTTGCCCGGCTTGGCCTCGAGGCGGACGAACAGTGCGAGCTTGACCATGATGCGGGTTCCTTCCGGTGGATTGAATTGAACGAGCCCGCAGTGTCGACCCGCGCCTGCCCGGCCACGAGTGGCAAGAACGACAACATTGATATCATTCCCGCCATGCGAATCCACCTGCTAGTGCTCGATGGCGTGTTCGACCTCGGATTGGCCGCGCTGACCGACACGCTCACCACCGCCAACGAACTGGCGGCGACGC
>JBJMWF010000500.1:0-5597 GCA_045810265.1 Vitreoscilla sp.
GAACCCGGGTGGCGTGCCGTTGCCATCCTTGGTCCGGTCAAAGGTGGCGTAGTGCAGCGGGCCGCCGGGCAGCGTCACCGGTTGCAGCAGGCGGCCGCTGGCCGGATCGGCCGCGCCGCTGGCAATGGCGTACGGAACGTCCGCGCTGCCGTCCCCGCTGCCCGCGATCGTCTGGCCGAAGAACACGCGGCTGCCGACGGGCACCAGTGCGTTGGCGACCGAGACCGCGCGTTCGCTGGTGTCCAGCACCGGCACGATGGGCGTGGCGGCGCTGCTCAGGGAAGTGGGAACAGGCTTGAGCAAGCCCGACGGATCGACGAACACGTTGTGCACGACGATCGTCTGCATGTTGCCGCCGTGGATCACCACGTCGTAGATCGATTGGCTGGGCAGCGGATAGAGCAGGAAACTGCCGCTCGCGCTGACATCGACGCTGCGCACCTCGGCGTGGAAGCGGCCGTCGGAAGACAGGCTGGTGGCGCTGGCGACCACGTCGTGAATGCAGCCGGCGTGGCTCGAGCTGGTGCAGAAGTGGGTGGTGTCCAGCTGGCCCGAGATCGAGTCGAACACGCTGCCTGCGATCTGCAGGTTGCCGTCACTCAGCGCGGTCAGCAGTTGCTGGTTGTACAGCTGCAGCTCGTTGCGCAGCGTGAACCGATCGGCTCCCGCGACCGCGGCGCGCCGCACCAGCGAGTTCGCGTTCAGCTCGATGGCCAGCGGCGTGGTGGTGTCGGCGCTGAGGTTGAACGGCGTGAGCAGGCGCAGGCCGGCTTGCGGGTCGGCGATCTCCAATGGCACGACATGCGCGCCGCTGGAGTCGGTGTACTCCACCTGGTCGTTGAACTGGAGGTTCTTCGCGCTGGCCGAGGACAACGGCGGCACGGCGGGGTCGGACGGCGCGAGCAGCAGCCGCAGCTGGGCATAGGCGCCGAGCGCGCTGACGCTCTGCTTGAGCAGCGACACGGCACCGCCGTCGGCGAGCGACGGGTCGGCCAGATCCACCGTGATCGGCGTGGGCAGCGTCTGGACGACCCAGCCGGCATCGCCGTCGCCGTACACGCGCGTCGCGTCGGCGTGCAGCGCCAGGCCCGTCACGGTGACCCACAGGTGGTCGATGCCGGGGCTGGCGCCGCCGGACAGCGACACGCTCAGCACCGCGTTCGACGGCGTGCTGGGCGGGGGCGGCGTCGCGCTGCCGCCGCTCCCGCCGCCGCCACAGGCGACGAGCGCGAACAGCGTGGCGAGCGACGCGAGCGAGCCGGCCCGGGTCATGGTCACTTCTCCGTGGCGGCGATTCGCAGCTTGGTGCCGACTGCCTCGGTCATCGCCTGAATGTCCTTGTTGACCTCGGGTGCCACGTCGGCCTGCACCTTCTGGCCGATGGCGGCCTCCAGCTGCGGCACCAGCTTGTCGAATTTCTCGCGCGCCGGCGATTCGAAGTACGCCGCGAGCTGGCGCAGCTCGTCGGCGCTCAGGTTCTGCGCGAGGATCGGCCCGACCGTCTGGTTGGTGACCTTCCTGGCGCTGGCGGTGACGACGGGCGTGGCCGTGTCGATGTACTTCTGCACGTCGGCGCCGATGTCCTTCATCGTCTTGTCCATGCGCTCCTTGGGCACGTGCGCGGTCTGCATCGCGATCATCGACTTCTGCATCGCTTCGACGGCCGGGCGCTGCAGGGCCTGGATGATGGCGTTCTCGGGATGGACCTTCGCCAGGATGCGGTCGATGAGCTTCTGCTTCTCGGCGTCGGGCGCGGGCAGCGCCACGGGCGCGGGCGTGGCGGCCTTGGGGGCACTGGCTTGCGCGTGAGCGGCGGATGCGGCGCCGAGGGCGAGGACGGCGGCGAGTGGAACGATGCGGAGGAGGGCGTTCATGGCGTGGGTGGGGAGCGTCAGAAGGGTTGCGTGATCTTGAGGCCGAAATAGCGCAGCACGAGCGTGCCCGAGACGTCGAGCCCCGCGTATGGGTTGTAGATCACGTTGAAGAAGTCGGTGCAGTTCAGGTTGCAGTCGGTGTTGGCGGGCACGTTGAAGTGTCCCTTGGCATAACTGAAGCCCGTCTCGAGCTTCATGCCGTTCTTCATCTCGTAGCTGGCGCCGATGCTCTTGACCGGCAGCTCGGGCATCGGAGCGATCAGGTCGATCTTGTTGGTCGGCACCGAGCTCTTGCGCGGCTCGTAGCCCAGGCGCAGCTTGACACCGTCCCAGACGTCGAACTGCGCGCCGTAGCCGTAGCTCCAGACGCTGTGGTAGCCACGCGGGATGACCAGCTTGGTCGAATCGGCCTGGCCGAACAGCCGCGCCATCTCGAGCAGGTTCACCTGGCGGTCGAACTGGAAGGTGAGCTGGTTCCACTTGGCCCAGTCGGTCCAGCCCGCGTCGACGTTGAACTGCACGCCGGTCAGCGGCTTGAGCTTGAGGCCGAACTGCGCGTGCGCGGGGTAGGGCATCACCAGCGTGAAGTTGCCGCCCTGGTCGGTCGGGATCGAGGTCGGAAAGCCGAACATCGAGGCCACGATGGGCCCGAACAGCGAGCTGTACATGTGGCGCACGAACTCGGGCAGCATCGGGTTGGCGTGGAAGTTGTAGTCGCCGGTGATCACCGTCTTCGAGCCGGACTGGTACACCGCGCCGAAGCCGATGTACTCGCTGGGCTGCCACAGCGCGCCGACGTTGAACGTGACGTCGGCCGGCGAGGTGCCCGAGAAGCGCATCTCGCCGATGCTGTCGAACGGGCGCAGCCGGCCGCTCTGCTTGCCGGTGGAGTCGGTGCCGCACAGCCCGAAGCCCAGGGTGTCGAGCGGGTTGCCGTTGTTGCCGCACCAGGCGTCCTGCAGCTTGCCGATGATGCCCAGCAGCTTGTTCGGAAACCGCATCTCGGTGTCGAGCGCGAAGCCCTGGTGGGCGATCGGCACCGCGAAGCCCACCTGGAACTGGTCGTTGACCTTGTATCCGACGGACGGCGACAGGTACACCAGCCGCTGGATCACCACCTGCTTGCCGTCGAAGCGCGCCGGATCGTCCGGATTCTTCGTGCGGTCGATGCCCACCGCCTGCGGCACGTAGGTGGCCGTGGCAAACGTCCACGGCGAGCCTTCGTTGTGCCAGGACAGCGCCAGTCCGGCCGCCACGGCCAGCGGGATGCGCGGGCTGGGCACGCCGGCGATCGGGATGAAGATCGCCTGCTTGTTGTGGTCGGAATGCGTGCCGTTCAGCGGATCCTCGGTGAAGCCGCCGACGTCGAAGCCGGCGGGCTGGTGGAAGTTCGCGGTAGTGCGGAGCACGGCGCCGAAGATCGTGTCCGAGCGGGTGTCGGCCTGGATCTTGGCCAGCCCCGCGGGGTTGAAGTGGATTGAATCGAGGCCGGGCGGATCCGCGGTGACGGCATTGCCCAGCGACATCGCCACCGGACTGACGGCCAGGTTCTCGGTCAGCGTGGCATGCGCCGGCATCGAGCCGAGCAGGCCGGCGGCGGCCACGGCGCAGAGCGTGGCACGAACGGGACGGGCAGGGCTGGCGCTTGCGCGCCGTCCCGCCAGGCAGAAGTGATCGCCCTTCAGGCGCCCATGCGAACTCATGGGATCAGAACGGCGAGAAGGTCAGCGGCACGTTCAGCCCGAGGCTGAAGTCCGGCGAATCGACTGTCAGGCCGATGCCCGCAGTCAGGTTGATCGTCGTCTTCGGGTTCAGGCGGACGCCCAGGCCGAAGTTGAGGATCGCCGCGACCTGCATCGCGGTCGCACGCGGGGCCAGCGCGTTGTTGCTGGCGTCGACGATGCTGATGTGCGACGGCGTGGTGACGGTCTCCTGGAACGACACGCTGGTCGACACGTTGTACGACAGCGCGTAGGTGAAGCCGGCGCCAAAGCCGATGCTCTTGCCCGGGCGTAGGCCGGTCAGGATGCTGCCGTCGGCCGGGTTGGACTGGTGCAGGTTGGTGATGCTCTTTGCTGCCGTGAAGTTCAGCGAGCCGAACAGCGCCACCGGATCGAACACCTGCGATGCATTCATGCCGATCGTGCCGGATCCGTAGCCGCTGCCGGTCGACGTGTTCTGGCCGATGATCTCGTCATACGGGCTGCGGCCGGTGGGCAGCGACACGGAGCTCGTCAGGGTGTAGGTCGGCCCCGTGCCGCTCTGCACGAAGGGCTGGTAGCGTGCCCCGAACACGAGGTCGCCGAACGCGTAGCTGGTGCCGCTGAACTCCGTGCTCTGCGTGAACTTGCTGACGAAGGGGAAGGTGCCGCTGATCGTCAGGTTGTCCAGCACGCCGTAGTCCATCGACAGCGTGTTGGTGATCGTGTGGGCCCGCGTGGTCTCGATGCGCAGCAGGTCGATGTCGCCCGTGCCGGTGGCGAAGCCGACGTCGATCGCCTGATTGCCCGAGTACGTGTAGTTCAGGTCGTAGGTGGCCGCCAGGCGGCCCGCACGCAGCAGCGAGTACTGGCGGTCGGTCTTGGTCAGCGTGTCCTTGAGCAGCGTGGCCTGGTCGACGTCGCCAGCCTGCTTCTTCAGCGCATCGGCAGCGGAGCTCGCGGCCGGCGCCGGTGGCAGCGGCACGGTGGTCGTCTGCGCCGGTGCGTCGGGAGCGGCCGGCCCGGGCGTGGCCGGCTGGTTGTCCGGTTGCGCCTGCGCGCCCACGCAGGTGAGGAGCCCGCACGCGAGCGTCAGCGCCGCGCTCTTCCAGTTTGCCGATGTGATGGTCATTGGTGCTTGAAATTGAGGGTGCCGAGGCCGGACTGCACGGCGTGCTGCAGAGCATCGCGATTGTCCACGGGCTTGAGCGCGATGTCCTCGCGCACGAGGTCCGGCGAGATGACCCCCAGCTCCTGATCGGAGAGTGCCAGGCTGGACTGCACCATGGCGTGGGTCTTGGAGGGATAGATGACGAACAGCGTGCCCTTGTCCCACAGGCCGGCGAACTCCTGCACCGAGAACGCGATGTTGCCGGCCGACGGATCGGCGATGAACACCTTGCCCTGGCGGATGCCCTTGACGACCACGAAGTGCTTGAAGCCGGCGTAGTCGATGGGAACGATGGCGGGCTGATCCAGCGCGGCGAGGTCATGCATGTCGCCGCGGAAGCCGCCGCTGTCGCTGCCCAGCGTGGCGACATAGCGCTTCATGTCCAGCAACGAGAAGCCGCGGCGCGCGATGATCTTGTCCTGCTCGCCGTGTTCGAGCATGCCTTTCATCGCGTCCTGTTCCGTGACGGCCAGGCCCAGGTGGAACTGAAGCACCGTGGTCAGGGCGGCGGAACCGCAGCTGTAGTCGAAGGCCTGATGCACGATGTGGCGGTACTTGTAGTACTCGTTCGGGAACACCTGCACCGACTCGGGCGCGATGCCGCCGTTCATCTTGGCGACGTTGAGCTCGTAGTCGAGCGGCGGTCGGTTCAGCGGCGTGTTGCGCGAGCCCACGCCGGCACCGATGATGGCGGCGGCGACGACGCCCAGGAGGATCAGCAGCATGGCAAGCTTTCTTGAGGAACGGCGTTCATTTGGCCCAGACGTTGAGCTGGCCCGTCATGGCCGCGGTGCCGTTCAGCGTCAGGGCGCCGAGGCTGCCGGTGAGCGGCGCGTTGGCGTCGGTCTGCAA
>JBJMWF010000501.1:0-3464 GCA_045810265.1 Vitreoscilla sp.
ACAGCGTGTCGCCGCGCTGCGGCCGCTGCAGCTCGGTGGCCAGCTTGATGCGCTGGGCCTCGCCGCCCGAGAGCTCGGTGGCCGGCTGGCCCAGGCGCAGGTAGCCCAGGCCGATGTCGCGCAGCAGCGTGAGCGGCTTGCGCACCGCGGGCTCGTCGGCGAAGAAGGCCCAGGCGTCGTCGACGGTCATCGCGAGCACGTCGGCGATGTGGCGGCCGTTCCAGGTGATCCTGAGCGTGTCCTCGTTGTAGCGCGCGCCGTGGCAGGTCGGGCAAGGCGCGTAGACGCTGGGCATGAACAGCAGCTCGACGCTGACGAAGCCCTCGCCCTCGCAAGTCTCGCAGCGGCCCTTGGCGACGTTGAAGGAGAACCGGCCGGCGTCGTAGCGCCGCTTGCGCGCCGCCGGCGTCGCGGCATAAAGCTTGCGCACGGCGTCGAACAGCCCGGTGTAGGTCGCGAGGTTGGAACGCGGCGTGCGCCCGATCGGTTTCTGGTCGACACGGACCAGCCGCCGGATCGCCTCGGCACCGGCCTGCAGGCGGCCCCGCGTGGGCAGCACCACCTCGGGCGCCGTCTCGTCCACGTCGTCCTCGGGATGCTCCGGCTCGTGACCGAGGTGTGCGCAGACCAGCTCGACGAGTGCCTGGCTGACGAGGCTGGATTTGCCCGATCCGGAGACACCGGTCACGGTCGTGAACAGGCCCAGCGGGAAACGCGCGTCCAGATCGTGCAGGTTGTTGCGCGTGAGCCCGCGCAACTCCAGCCAGCGTCCCGGAATGCGCGGCGGCCTGGCGCGTGGCGCGGGCTCGGCGAACAGGTAGCGCGCGGTACGGGAGGCCGCGACCTCGCGCAACCCCTCTGGCGGACCGCTGTACAGCACCTGGCCACCCTTTTCGCCGGCGTCCGGCCCGACGTCGACCAGCCAGTCCGCGCGCCGCATGACCTCCAGATCGTGTTCGACGATGAACAGCGAATTGCCCTGCGCCTTCAGCTGGGCCAGTGCGTCGAGCAGGGCCTCGCCGTCGGCCGGATGCAGGCCGGCGGTGGGTTCGTCCAGCACGTAGACCACGCCGAACAGGTTGGAGCGGATCTGCGTGGCCAGGCGCAGGCGCTGCAGTTCGCCGGGCGACAGCGTCGGGGTGCTGCGCTCCATCGACAGATAGCCCAGGCCGAGATCCTGCAGCGTGGCGATGCGGGCGCACAGGTCCTGCGCCAGGCGCTGCGCGGCGAGGCGCTTCTCCTCGGACAGGTTGGGCGTGCGCCGCACGTCGGGCGCGGCCGCATGCGCCGAGCCGCCGGCGGCCACGCGGCGCGCCGTGTCGGCACGCGCCTGCGCGCGCGTGGGCGCGGCGGCGTCACGCGTGCTCGCGGGCTCGTCGAAGCGCCCTGCGGCAGCAGGCTCGAGCAGCGCCGCGACGCGGGCCAGTGGCATCTGGCCCAGCGTGCCGATGTCGACACCGGCAAACGTCACCGACAGCGCCTCGCGCTTGAGCCGCTTGCCCTCGCACACCGGACACAGCCCGCCGATCATGTAGCGCGACACGCGCTTTTTCATCAGCGCGCTCTGCGTGGTCGCGAAGGTGTGCAGCACGTACTTGCGCGCGCCCATGAAGGTGCCCTGGTAGCTCGGCTCCATCTTCGACTTCAGCGCCGCCCTGGTCTCGGCGGGCGTGAAGCCGGCGTAGACCGGCACCGTGGGCTGCTCCTCGGTGAACAGGATCCAGTCGCGATCCTTCTTGGGCAGATCCCGCCAGGGCTTGTCGACGTCGTAGCCGAGCGTGACCAGGATGTCGCGCAGGTTCTGGCCGTGCCAGGCCGGCGGCCACGACGCGATCGCGCGCTCGCGGATCGACAGCGACGGATCCGGCACCATGGTCTGCTCGGTGACCTCGAAGACGCGGCCCAGGCCGTGGCAGTTCGGGCAGGCGCCCTGCGCGGTGTTGGGCGAGAAGTCCTCCGCGTACAGCATCGGCTGCTTGGGCGGATAGGTGCCGGCGCGCGAATACAGCATGCGCACCAGGCTCGACAGCTGCGACACGCTGCCCACCGACGAGCGTGCACCCGGCGTGCCGCGGGCCTGCTGCAGCGCGACGGCCGGCGGCAGGCCGGTGATCTCGTCGACGTCGGGCACGCCCACCTGGTCGATCAGCCGGCGAGCGTAGGGCGCCACCGATTCGAAATAGCGGCGCTGCGCCTCGGCGTAGATGGTGCCGAACGCGAGCGAGGACTTGCCCGAGCCCGACACGCCGGTGAACACGACCAGCGCATCGCGCGGGATCTCGACGTCGACGTCCTTCAGGTTGTGCTCGCGGGCGCCGCGTACGCGCACGAAGCCGTCGCGTGCGGCGACCGTTGCCTGGGGAGGATCGCGCTTGGTCACATCAGGGTCCGGTCTCTCCGCCGGTGCTGCCCCAGACGTTGCCTGTGGTGTAGCTCGAGTCCTGCGAAGCCAGCAGCACGTACTGGCCAGCGATCTCGGCCGGCTGGCCGGGCCGGCCCAGCGGCGTGGCCTCGCCGAACTTCACCAGCTTTTGCATCGGCTGGCCGCCGGCCAGCTGCAGCGGCGTCCAGTACGGACCGGGCGCGACCGCGTTGACGCGGATGCCCTTGTCGCCGAGCTGCTTGGCCAGCGAGCGCGTCATCGACAGGATCGCGGCCTTCGTCGCGGCGTAGTCGAGCAGTTCCTTCGACGGATCGAAGGCCTGCACCGACGACGTGTTGATGATGGCGGCGCCGCGCTGCAGATGCGGCAGCGCGGCCTTGACGATGTGGAACAGCGCGTAGACGTTGGTCTTGAAGACGTCGTCGAAGTGATCGTCGGGGAGCTCGAGGATGGAGTCGAACGACTTCTGGCGACCGGCGTTGTTGACGACGATGTCCAGGCCGCCCAGGCGCTCGACCGCATCCCCGACCAGCCGGCGGCAGAAGCCGGCGTCACGCAGGTCGCCCGGCAGCGCGACCGCCTTGCGACCGGCCTTCTCGATCAGCGCGACGACGGCCTGGGCGTCTTCCTCTTCCTGCGGCAGGTAGTTGATCGCGACGTCGGCGCCCTCGCGCGCATACGCGATCGCCACCGCGCGGCCGATGCCGGAGTCGCCGCCGGTGATCAGCGCCTTGCGGCCGGCCAGCCGGCCGGCGCCGACGTAGCTCGTCTCGCCATGGTCGGGCGGTGGCTGCATCCGGCAGGCGAGCGCCGGCCACGGCTGGTCCTGCTCCGAGAAGGGCGGCGATGGGTAGTTCTTGGTCTGCTCCGACATTGGATCCTCGCGCTGCATGAGCTGCCTGGGCTGGACCGGCGGCAAGAGACGTACCTCGGTCGGGGGCGCGTCGATTGCTGCGTCGCGTGCCTCATCAACTGCACCTGCGTGGGAGTCCGGCATGGCCAAGACCGTCAGCGACCAATTGATCGAGCGTCTCGTCGAATGGGGCGTGCATCGCGTCTACGGCTACTCCGGCGACGGCAT
>JBJMWF010000502.1:0-5649 GCA_045810265.1 Vitreoscilla sp.
CTGGGACGCGGCCGATGCGCTCCTGCTGCCGACCACGCCCTCGCATCCGACGATCGCGGCGATGCTGGACGAGCCCATCCTGCGCAACAGCGAGCTGGGCCTGTACACCAACTTCATGAACCTGCTCGATTGCGCCGGCATCGCGGTGCCGGCCGGCTTCCTGCCCGATGGCCTGCCCTTCGGCGTCACGCTGGCGGCGCCCGCGCAGCAGGACGCGCCGCTGCTGGCACTCGCGCGGCGCTGGCAGGACGCGCTCGAAGGACGCGCCGCGACGCTGGGCGCCACCGGCCGCACGGCCGCGGGCGGCGAGCCGTTGGCTGCAGGCGCCACATCCGATCGGATCGAGGTGGCCGTCTGCGGTGCCCACCTGCAGGGCCAGCCCCTGAATCGCCAGCTCACGGAGCGCGGCGCGCGCCTGCTGGCCAGCACCCGCACCGCCGCCGTCTATCGGCTCTATGCGTTGGCCGACGCCGGCAATGGCGTGCGCCGGCCCGGCCTGGCGCGCGTGGGCGACGGGGAGCAGGGCGCGGCCATCGAGGTGGAGGTCTGGGAGATGCCGGCCACGCAGTTCGGCAGCTTCGTGGCCGGCGTTCCCGCACCGCTGGGCATCGGGCGCACGCTGCTGGCCGACGGCCGCTCGGTGCCGGGGTTCATCTGCGAAGCCGCGGGCCTGGCCGGCGCGCGCGACATCACCGCCTTCGGCGGCTGGCGCGCCTGGCTCTCGGCGACTGCCTAGCTCTCGGGCGCCTGCAGCGGCGGCATGATCGCGGTGAGCAACTGCAGGCTGCCCGAGATCACGCCGCGTCGCGTGGCCAGCTCGTTGGCGATCTTCTGCAGGTGGTTGGCGCGGCCCTGCACCAGGATCACCTCCATCACCTGGTTCTTGGACAACTGCACGTGCAGCGAGCTGATGACCTCGTCGATGTGCTCGAACTGCAGCTCGGCGATCTGCTTCTGCAGGCCCGGCACGGTGCGGTCGTAGTGCAGCGTGATGCTGCCCACCATCACGTCGCTGCCCAGCTGGCGCTTGTACTCGACGAGCTGGGCGTTGACCATGTCGCTGACCGCAGCCGAGCGGCTCGCGTAGCCGCGATCCTCGACCATCGCGTCGAGTTCTTCCAGCAGGGCGGGTTGGATCGAGACGCTGATGCGGCTGACCAGGGAATTGGATGGCTTGCTCGTTGCCATGAAGAAAGATGACCTCGCGGTAGGCGCCGGGGAGGCGCAAGGATACTCGGGCGGCGGCGCGTTATTCGACGCTGTCGTTGACGTCCGTCATGCGGATCATCGGCAGGTTCTCGGCCTCCGGATCCGTCGACTCGGCCTGCGAGTGCCGCATCGGATCGATCAGCGCCTCCAGCCGGTTCTTGGTGGCCTGGAATTCCTCGCCGTGCCATTGCGCCAGCGAGCGCGGACGCGGCACCGGCACCTCGATGAACTCCTGCACGCGGCCCGGATGCGGCTGCAGCACGAGGATGCGGTCGGCCAGGTAGATGGCCTCGTCGAGGTCGTGCGTGATGAAGACGACGGTGACGTCGACGTTGCGCCAGATGTCCATCAGGTGCGCCTGCATCTTGGCGCGCGTCTGGGCGTCGAGCGCGCCGAACGGCTCGTCCATCAGCAGGATGCGCGGCTGGTTGGCCAGCGCACGCACGATCGCGACGCGCTGGCGCATGCCGCCCGACAGCTGGTGCGGATAGGCGTCGGCGAACTTCTCCAGGCCGACCAGCGCCAGCCACTCGCGGGCGCGCGCCTCGGCCTCGGCGCTGCCCTTGCCGCTCATGCGCGGGCCGAACATCACGTTGCCCTTGACGGTGAGCCATGGGAACAGCGAATAGCCCTGGAACACCATGCCGCGGTCATGTCCCGGTCCGGTGACGGGCTGGCCGTCCAGCAGCATCTGGCCGCTGGTCTGGAACTCGAGCCCGGCCAGGATGCGCGCCAGCGTCGACTTGCCGCAGCCCGAGGCGCCGACGATGCAGACGAACTCGCGCCGGTGCACGTCGAAGGAGATGTCGCGCAGCGCCTCGATCTCGCCCTGCGGCGTGATGAAGGACTTGGAGAGCTGGCGCACCTGCAGGATCTTCTCGCGTTCGCGGATGCGGGCGAAACGGGCCTGCACCTCGGGCGACTGGGGCAGGCAGGACTGCGGCAACGGCGGGTTCTGGCTCATGGCGACGGGCCCTTTCAGCGACGACCGTGGGAGCGATCCCAGGGGAACAGCCATCGCCCCAGCCGGGCCAGCAGCAGGTCGCTGCCAAAGCCGATCACGCCGATGATGATGATGGCCGCGTAGACGTTCTCGAAGTGCTGGTAGCGCGCCTGCTGCGTGATGAAGAAGGTGATGCCCGAGCTGGTGCCGATCAGCTCGGCGACGATCAGGTAGGTCCAGGCCCATCCGAGCAGCACGCGCTGGTCGCGGTAGAGGTCGGGCAGGATGCCCGGCACCACGACGTGTGCGACCAGCGCCCAGCCCTTGGCGCCCAGCGTTCTCGAGGCCTCGATCAGCGTGGCCTCCAGCTTGCGCGTGGTGTTCGCCACGATCAGCACCTGCTGGAAGAAGGTGCCGATCACGATGATCGCGATCTTCGGGCCGTCGTAGATGCCCAGCACCGCGACGGCCAAAGCGCCGAACGCGGGCGCGGGCAGGTAGCGGAAGAACTCGTTGAAGGGCTCGGTCAGGCGGCCCGCGAAGCGGAAGTGCCCCGCGATGATGCCCAGCGGAACCCCGATCGCCGAGGAGATCGCGAAGCCCCAGAAGATCACCTGGATGCTGTGCCACAGGCTCTCGTGCAGCCAGGGCGCGTCCTTCTGCTCGGGCGCCGTGGTGAAGCCGGTGAACAGCGCGCGCGCCACTTCGTGCGGCGCGGGCAGGTAGATCGGATTGGCGGGGCGGCCCTGGGGCAACGTGAGGTGCTGCGCGCGCATCGCCTCGGCCTGCTGCTCGTACTCATCGCGGTCGACCAGCATGCCGGGCTGGAAGTAGTCGACACCACCGGCCGCGATCACCGCCACCTTGGGATGCCAGATGAAGGGGACGTAGCTGATCGCGCACCAGAGCAGGATCGGCAGCAGGAAGGACCCGACGGTCAGCAGGTCCGGCCGCGGCAGGCGCGGCCAGCGCCACGCGCCGGCGCGCCTGGAAGAGACCACGCTGGTCGGGTCCATGATCACTTGCCGCCCATCAGCGACGGGTCGATGTAGCCGTTCACGTTCTGGCTGATGGCGTAGACCTTGTTGTACCAGTTGAAGGTGTTGACGATCTCGGTGGAGCCGTAGATCGAGGTGTAGCCGGTGGCCTTGACGAAGGTCTTGCGGCCTTCGTCCAGCGACAGCAGGTGCGTGCCCTTGAGCAGCGGCAGGTACTCGGCCGGCGTCACGCCCGAACGGGCGGCCATGATCTTGACGGCGTCCGGCTGCGTCTTCGGATCGTTGATGTAGGCGACCACGCGGTCCCACACGTTGACCACCTTCTGCCAGTCGGCGCGGCGCGTCTTGAGACTGCCCGGGTTGACCGCCAGCGCGTCGTAGATCAGGCCGGGTTCGTCGGCGGAGGTGTAGACCGGCCTGGAGCCCGGCACCGCCTTCATCGCCTCGTTGGCTACCGGCTGCCAGACGGCGACGGCGGCGATGTCCTTGGAGGCCAGCACCTGCGGCAGCTCGTTGGTCTTGGCGTTGACGATGGTGATGTCGCCGGCCTTCATGCCGGCGCGCTGCATCGCGTTGCGAAGCAGGAAGTGGTCGACCAGGCCGACTTCCGCCGCGACCTTCTTGCCCTTGAGGTCGGCGACGGACTTGATGCCGGCCTTGGCCACGATCATGTCGTTGCCGGCCGAATAGTCGGTCAGCATCACGATCTGGTTCTTGGCGCCGGCGGCACCCACCACCAGCGCATCGCCATTGGCCATCAGCACCGCGTCCAGCTTGCCCGCGGAGAACGCGTCCATCGAGGCGGAGTAGTCGAACCATTCGAACTTGACGTCGACGCCGTCCTGCGCGAACCAACCCTTGTCGATGGCCACCTGCCAGGCCACCCAGCCCGGCCAGTCGCTGTAGCCGATCTTCAGCGGTTCCGCGGCAGACGCGCCGGACGAGCCGATAATCGAAGCGGCGGCCAGCAGCAGGGAGAAGCAACGGCGGTTCACGGTCGTGGACGGGCGCATGGGAGTCCTTGGTTGGGGAAGTGCGGTATTACTTTTTTCAAAAACCGTACTACCTAAAAGCAGGTTGCATGCCATCGGCCTCCTCCCTCGGGTGATCGACGCGCGGGCGCTCGCGATGCACCGCCATGCAGCCGCCGCTGCCCGCGAACCGCACGCTTCGAGTGCGATCGCACCACCATGACTTGCCACGGACGAACAATCTCTTGAGCCCGTCGCGAGACGGTCAGAGCCGGATCATGTGTCGCCGAGCGAAGTTGCCTACATTGGTGTCTGGCACGCGATCGGGGCAATCAAGTTGGGTATCGAGCTGGATCAGCATGGCAGGCGCACCGCCTGGCTGACCACGCACCTGTGCAGGGTGCTGGGGGTGGACCGGAACGAGTCGCGCGACTGGACGACGGCGGCGCTGACGCACGACATCGGAAAGGCGGACCTGCCCGCTGAACTGTTGGACAGGCCGGGTGCGCTCACCGCCGACGAGCGCCGCATCGTCGAACAGCATTGCCTTGCGGGCGTCAGACGCCTGCAGTCACGAGCGCCGCCCGATGGCAGCGATACGACCACGGCTGCCATCGCGGTCGCACTGTCCCATCACGAGTGGTGGAACGGCGCGGGCTATCCGTTCGGATTGGCCGGCCGTGCCATCCCCCGGTGCGCGCGTGTGGTCGCGGTGGCCGACGTGATGGATGCGCTGACCAGCGTGCGGCCCTACAAGTACGCCTGGAGCCTGGAGGCGGCGCTCGACGAGATCACAGCCAAGCGCGCACTCCAGTTCGATCCCGAGTGCGTGGACGCCATGCAGGAGGTTGCCCGGACGCTGCCACCGGATTGGCGGACGCTCGCGCAGACCTGGGGCCTGCACTTGGCGACGGAGCGGGGGCAGGGCGCGACGATCCGCTGAGCTGGCCCCGATGTCCGGCAATTCCGCGACTTCACGGGGATTGCATGCGGCGCTCACTTCGCGTGAGCGGGCTCCTCGGGCGCCTTCGCCTTGACGTCGCCCGCAGCCAGGAAGCTGTCGGCGCGTGCCTGTGCCGCTGCGATGGCGGCTGCGACGTCGACAGGCTTGGCGGCGGCGCTTGCTGCGCGAGCCGGCCGCTTGATCTTCGCGGCTACAGGAACCGGCGACGGATCAGGCGTCATGAGCGGCGGCTGCGACTCTGATTCCGGCTCTTGCGAGAGGACCAGCGCCGCAGGCGCCTGGGTGCTGGCTGGCGGCGGCGCGGTGGCTTTGGCGACGGGCGGCGCGGGCGCCGCGGCCGGGGGCAAGACCGGTTCCGGCAACCGGGCACGGAACGGCACGAGGAGGACTGCCAGCACCGTTGCGGCCGACAGCACATACAACGCAAGCGCATGGCGTCGCAGCATGGCGAAGACGGTCGATGCGGCTGCAGGCTTCGTCGCGGAGCGCGGATCAATCTCACCGGCCGCGTGCGGCGCCGCCGGGTGTTCGAAGTTCCGCCAGGTTGCCGGTGCGCCCTGCGGC
>JBJMWF010000503.1:0-7175 GCA_045810265.1 Vitreoscilla sp.
ATGCACCTTCAGCAGCTCGGGCGGCGCGAGCATGGTCTTCGCGTCGCGTTCGTAGCGCCTGATCTCGTACGGCAACCCGAGCTCCTCGAGCAGCCACAGGATGCGCTGCGAGCGCGAGTTGTTCAGATGGTGGACGGTGATCATGGCGCCTCGGCGTTGGCTAAAGCGGCGGCATGGCGCGCCCCCGCGAGTGGGGGCGATTGTCACCGCCCGCTGCCGGGGCGGCCCGTCGCGAAAGTTACAGCGCCATCGCCGCGCGCAGCGGCTCGGGCAGGCCGGTGACGGCCGGCATGCGCAGCGCGCCGAACAGGTTCTTCGGATCGGCCAGGTCAGGCACGAGGTCGATGGTGCGGCCCAGGCCCAGCTCCAGGGCCAGGTCGCGCAGCAGGCGCAGCGCGGAGAAATCCTCGAGCGCGAAGCCCACGGAGTCGAACACCGTGATCTGGCCGGCCGAGGTGCGGCCCGGCGCTTCGCCCGCGAGCACGCGCCAGAACTCGGTGACCGCGAAGTCGGCCGGCATCTGCTGCAGGTCGCCCTCGATGCGGCTTTGCGGCTCGTACTCGACGAACACCGCGCCGGCGCGCAGCACGTCGGCGTGCAGCTCGGTCTTGCCCGGACAGTCACCGCCGACGCCGTTGATGTGCTGGCCCGGCTGCAGCATGTCGGGCGTGATGATGGTGGCGTTGGTCTTGTCGGCCGTCACGGTGGTGATGATGTCGGCACCGCGCACGGCTTCGGCCGTGCTCGCGCAGACGGTGGCCCTGAGCGCGGGTGCGACGGCGTGCAGGTTGGCCACCAGCTTGGCGGTGGCGCCGGCATCGACGTCGTACAGGCGCACTTCGGTGATGCCCATCAGCAGGTGGAAGGCCAGCGACTGGAACTCGCTCTGCGCGCCGTTGCCGATCACGGCCATGACGCGGCTGTCCGGGCGGGCGAGGCGCTTGGCGACCATCACCGACGTGGCGGCCGTGCGCATCGCGGTGGTCAGCGTGAGTTCGCTGAGCAGCAACGGGCGGCCGGTGTCGACGTCGGCCAACAGTCCGAAGGCCATCACCGTGGGCAGGCCGGCACGCGTGTTCTTCGGGTGGCCGTTGACGTACTTGAAGCTGTAGAGACTGGCATCGGAGATCGGCATCAGCTCGATCACGCCGTCCTTGGAGTGGTTGGCGACGCGGGCGGACTTGTCGAATTCGCCCCAGCGCGCGAAGTCTTGCTCTAGGTACGAAACCAGCGTGCCCAGGCAGGCGGCCAGGCCCTTCGCGCCGACGATGGCGCCGATGTCGCGGGTGGTGAGCAAGGTCGTCATGAAATGTCTCCGTTATCGATAGGGACATTGTTTCCGGGCCGCGCGGCAATCGGAATGGGCAAACCTGCTTCGAATCGGTCAATAATTTGACATATCGGCAGCACTTGCTGCCGTTTTGGCAATTCCTGTTGACGGGATTTTTACGACATGGACACGCTTGACCAGCAACTCATCGCGCTGCTGCGCACCGATGCGCGCGCTTCCATCGCCACCCTGGCTCACCGGCTGGGCGTCTCGCGCGGCACGGTCAACAACCGCATCACCAAACTGGAGGACGACGGCACCATCGTCGGCTACACGGTGCGGCTGCGGCCCGACATCGAACACAACGAGATCACCGCCTGGATGAGCATCGCGGTAGAAGGCAACCAGACCCGCGAGGTGATCAGCATCCTGCTGGGCGAGCCCGGCATCGGCGAGTTGCACGACACCAACGGTCGCTGGGACCTGCTGGCCGAGATCCGCTCGGCCAACCTGGCCGACCTGGCCGCCGTGCTCGAACGCGTGCGGCTGATCAAGGGGATCGGCGCCACCGAGACGTCGATCCACCTGCAAAGCTACAAGTAGACAGCGTTCCTAGGCGGCGGGATTGGCGGCGATCTGGCGCAGCGCCTGCTCGAACAGCTCGGGCGGCTGGCCGCCCTGGATCAGGTGCTTGTCGTCGATGATGATGGACGGCACCGAATGGATGCCGCGCTGCTGGTAGTACTGCTCGCGCTCGCGCACTTCCTGCGCATAGCGTCCGCTGGCGAGCACCTCGCGCGCCTGGCCGCCGTCGAGCCCGGCGTCCGTCGCATAGCGCACCAGCACGTCGTGCGAACTCGGATCCTGGCCGTCGGTGAAATAGGCCTTCAGGAACGCGTGCTTGAGCGCCAGCGCGTTCTCGCCGGAGGTGCCCTGCTCGTCGTCCAGCACCTCGGCCCAGTGCAGCAGGCGGTGCGCATCGAAGGTGTTGTAGATGCGCGCCCGCTGGTCCATGTTGAAGATGAAGCCGACGGCCGCGCCGCGCTGGCGGATCGCCTCGCGGTTCTTCTGCACCTGTTCGGCGGGCATGCCGTATTTCCGGGCGATGTGCTCGTTGGTGTCCTCGCCCTCAGGCGCCATCTGCGGGTTCAGCTCGAACGGCTGGAAGTGCAGGGTCACCGGCACTTCGGGACCCAGGCGCTCCAGCGCGGTCTCGAGCGAGGCGAGGCCGATGGCGCACCAAGGGCAGGAGACGTCGGAGACGAAATCGATCTTCATGGCAGGGGCGAGGCAGTCGGTGGAAAGGTGGCCGCAGTCTAGGACGAAGCGCGAAGCGTCGCGCGCATGCGGGTATGCGCGCGAGGCCGCATTACCCCAACTCGACCGTCGCGTGTTCGAAAAATGGGCGCAATTCTCGTTCCCTCCCCAATTTGGAGGGTGGGCAACTTGCTATCCCACAGCCGCAGCCCCCACAACAAAATCAACGCGTGCTCAGGTTGCCGACAGGGCGATCAAGCCAGGGGACAGTGCGGTCGGATGCCGGCGTTGCGGACCCGATACGACCACTCCGACGCGGAGTGCGCACCGTCGCGAGGAAAGAGGATTCCATGAAAAGCTTCTGGACCAAGGCCGCCCTGAGTGCGGCTGCCATCCTTTGTGCCGGCGCCGCCGGAGCCGCGACCAACATCGACTTCGAGAACGTCGACACGTCGCACGCCCCCTTCGCGCCCTTGCTGAGCGACTGGGACTACGTGACTCAATCGGGCTACTACGTGGGCCCCTACAACCCCAACAACCCTGCGCGCAACTCGCCCGACGGCTCCCTCGTCGGCGCGCTCATGAATGGCGCCGATTCGAGCACCTGCCTCGACAACGTCTGCCCGGCCGGCGATTCCACCAACTTCCTGGGGGTGACGAACGACGGCTTCGTCTTCATCGGCGCTCTGGACGGCTCGACGCTGGTCCTGAACAGCTTCGAGGCAGCGTTCCTCGGGCCGTTCGCCGGCCTGCCCAGCAAGACGGTGGCGTTCCTGACCATCGAGGCCGACCGCACGGACGGCACCTACGCGGCCGGCTACTTCCCGCTGCTGGGCCCCTCCGGCGGCACCACCACGTTCACCACCTTCAATCCGGCCGACGCCACCCTGTTCGCCGGCAGCACGGGCACACTCACCTCGGGCCACATCACGACGATCTACGCGTACGCCTATTACTGCGACACCTCGGGTGGTTGCTTCGCAGCCAGCACGGACAAGGCCCAGTTCGCGCTCGACAACATCCTGATCAGCGTTCCCGAGCCTGGGTCCTGGCTGCTGATGACCCTCGGCCTTGGCGCCATCGGTGCCGCGGCCCGTCGTCGCCGCTCCGTCTGAGCGGCCAGCAAGCAACCATCAAGGCACGACGATCATGACCAAACTCACTTCCACCGCGATGGCCAGCCTCGCGCTGCTGGCCGGCATGGCCGCGCACGCGCAAGGCGGCGTCAAGACCTACATCGTCCAGCTCAAGGACGAACCGGCGGCCAGCTACCAGGGCACCACCGCCGGCTACGCCGCCACGCAGGCCGCGCCCGGCACGCCGTTCCGCCCGCGCGCGCAGGCGGCACTGGCCTGGAACAGCTACCTGCGCGGCAAGCAGCTGTCCGTGCTGTCCACCGTCAGCAGCGGAGCGCCCATCTCGCAGTACGACACCGTGTTCAACGGCTTCAGCGCCCGCCTCACGCCCGCGCAGGCCCAGGCCTTGTCGCTCAACGCCAACGTGGCCGCGGTCGTCGAGGACCAGCTGCTGCAACCGGCCACCATCTCCACTCCGGTCTTCCTGGGCCTGACCGCGCCCGGCGGCATCTGGTCGCAGACCGACGGCAGCGGCGCCCTGATCAAGGGCGAGAACATGATCCTGGGCGATGTCGACCTGGGCATCTGGCCGGAGAGCCCATCGTATGCCGACCATGTCGACGGCAGCGGCGCCCCGACGTTCAGCGGCGGCACGCTCGCCTACGGCCCGCCACCCGCCACCTGGACGGGCACCTGCGTGGCCGGCGACGCCTTCGTGCCGGCCCAGGCCTGCAACAACAAGCTGATCGGCGCGCGCTACTACGACCACAACCTGCTGGCCAGCGGCGTGACGCTGGACTGGACGGCCTTCAATTCACCGCGCGACGATCTCGGCGGCGCCACGGGACTGGGCGGCCACGGCGACCACACCGCGTCCACCGCCGCCGGCAACGACAAGGTGCCGGCCGTGGTCAACGGCGTCACGCTGGGCCTGGCGTCCGGCATGGCGCCGCGTGCCCGCATCGCGTCCTACAAGGTCTGCTTCACCTACGTCAACGGCGCCAGCAACAAGAACTCCTGCTCGGAAGCCGATTCGGTCGAGGCCATCGACCAGGCGGTCAAGGACGGCGTCAACGCGATCAACTTCTCGATCAGCGGCGCCACCAACACCACCAACGACATCGTGGAACAGGCGTTCTATCGCGCCACGCTGGCAGGCGTGTTCGTCGCCGCGGCCGCCGGCAACAGCGGCCCGGGCAACACCGTCAACCATCCGAGCCCGTGGCTGACCACCGTGGCCGCGGCCACGCATGACCGCGTGCTCGATGGCGACGTGCTGCTTGGCAACGGCGCCAAGTACACCGGCGCTTCGCTGAACGTGAGTCCGCTGGCCGCCGCGCCACTGATCCGTGCGCAGGACGCGGGCGTCGGCGGTGGCAATGCCAGCCTGTGCTTCACACCCGCCGACATCACCGGCACGCCGGTCGCCGGCCAGGTCACCCTGGATCCGGCCAAGGTGGCGGGCAAGGTCGTGATCTGCAACCGCGGCACGAGCGCGCGCGTCAACAAGAGCCTGGCGGTGATGCAGGCCGGTGGCGTGGGCATGGTGCTGGTCGACAACGGCGCCGGTCTGGTGTCGGAACAGCACTCCGTGCCCACCGTGCACGTGACGGCCGCCGACGGAGCGGCGATCAAGACCTACGCCGTCAGCGACGGCAGCCCGACCGCCGCCGAGACGGCGTTCTACTTCGGCCACCAGCCGGCCCCGACGATCGCCAACTTCTCGGGCCGTGGCCCCAACATGAGCGATCCCAACGTCCTCAAGCCGGATCTTGCGGCACCGGGCGTCTCCGTCATCGCAAGCGTGACGCCCGGCTACACGCACGCGCAACGCGACGCGCTGGCAGCGGGCACGCTGGCGGCCGGCCCGGCCTGGGCCTCGTACGACGGCACGTCGATGGCGACGCCGCACGTCACCGGCATCTCGCTGCTGCTCAAGCAGGCGCATCCGACCTGGAGTCCCGCGGCGATCAAGTCGGCCCTGATGACCTCGGCCTTCGACACTCTCGACGACGGCCTGCCCGGCATGGAGAACGGCAGGCTGCCCTGGTCGCAGGGCGCCGGCTTCATCAGCCCGAACAAGGCGATCGATCCGGGCCTGGTCTACGACATGGGCAAGCCGGACTTCGTCAGGTACCAGTGCCTGACGCAGAAGTCGCTGGTCGCCCCGGGCGACTGCACCACCTACGGCACGCTGGACCAGAGCTACAACCTGAACCTGCCGTCGATCACGCTGGGCGCCATGCTCGGAACGACCGTGGTCAAGCGCACCGTCACCAACGTCAGTTCGTCGCCGGCCACCTACACCGCCAGCGCGTCCTTGAGCGGTGGCATGTCGGTCGCGGTGAGCCCGTCCGCGCTGTCGCTGGCCCCGGGCGCGAGCGCCAACTTCACGGTGACCGTGACGCCGGCACCGTCGACGCCCAAGTTCACGTGGCAATACGGCGCGCTGACGTGGTCGGACGGCACGCACGTGGTGCGCAGTCCGCTGCAGGCCAATCTCGGTTCGCCGATCTCGGCCCCGAACGACTTCTCGGCCAATACCGTGTCGGGCAGCAAGGTCTACACCATCAGCACGGGGTTCACCGGCCATTCGAACGCGCTCAAGGGGATGAAGGACGTGACGCTCGGCTCGCCGGTGGCACTCAAGCCCAACTCCTCGCTCGACGCCGCGGCCGCCTGCCCGGGCGCCACGTCGCCGACGCTGAGCCTGATGGTCTACAACTTCACCGTGCCCTCGGGCGCGATCGTGGCGCGCTTCGCCTTGCGCCAGGCCGACGTCAGCGGTCCGACCGACGACAACGACCTGGCGGTGGTGGCACCGGGCGGTGCCGTCTCGGCATCGGAGTCGGGCACGTCGCACGAGACGGTGGAACTGCTGAACCCGGCGCCGGGCGCGTACAAGGTGTGCGTGGCGGCGTACGCCAGCCCGAACGCCACGTCGACGCACCAGCTCTCGAGCTGGATCGTCGCACCGGGCGACACCGCGGGCGGCACGTTCAACGTGTTGATGCCGGGCTCGATCTACGCGAACGGCACGGCCACGGTGGGCATGAGCTGGTCCGGCCTGCTGACCAGCCACCGCTACGTCGGCGGCGCGCAGTACCTGGACGGCTCGGGCATCCCGGCCGCCGCGACCGCACTGTCCATCGACACGACGCCGGGCACGCCGCTCGACACGATCACGCCGACGAGCGACGGCAAGCAGAACGTGACCAAGAAGTGACTCCAGGCTGGCGCTGCGGCGCCAGTCGCCAGACCGCTCGAAAAGCCGCGCGTCGCGAGACGCGCGGCTTTTTTCCATGCGGCGGCAGGGCCTGTGCAGGTGTCTGGCAACGCCGCCCTCCGCGCCACGGCGCAGACCGCAGCGGTGACGACGATCGCGGAGGGTGACGGTGCCTCGTATCTTCCCGATGCCTCGTCTGAAGTAGATTCTCAATCTTCCGGCGAGGCCGGGCAGGGATGACACCGAAACGTGCCTGGGGCGAGAAGCCCGTGCGTCAGATGGGTGCCCCTGCCCGTTTCTTCGTTCGTCAATCCGTACGGTAACTTGGGCCTGCACCGCGCGTGAG
>JBJMWF010000504.1:0-17044 GCA_045810265.1 Vitreoscilla sp.
CGGTTCAGCGGCGTGTTGCGCGAGCCCACGCCGGCACCGATGATGGCGGCGGCGACGACGCCCAGGAGGATCAGCAGCATGGCAAGCTTTCTTGAGGAACGGCGTTCATTTGGCCCAGACGTTGAGCTGGCCCGTCATGGCCGCGGTGCCGTTCAGCGTCAGGGCGCCGAGGCTGCCGGTGAGCGGCGCGTTGGCGTCGGTCTGCAAGCCGATCGCGTGGATGCCGAAGTCCTGCGCGTTCAGGTAGCTTGGCATGCCGATCGCGAGATAGCCGTTGCCATCGGGCTTGACCGACGGATCGATCGTGATCGAGAACAGCTGCAGCCCGCCGCCGAAATTCTGGACGATCGCATAGGTCGTGGTGCCGCCGGCCAGGAACCCCGCCGAGATGTTGCTGGGCGGCGAATTGCCGGCGATGGCACTGGTATTGAGCTGCAGGTTGACCGCGATGGCGATGCCTTTGGCGGAAACGGAACGCAGCTGGTCGTCGTCCAGCGGCTTCTTCTCCGCCACGGCGCACGAGGCGGCCAGCGCGAGGCTGCAGGCGATGGCCAGGCGGTGGGGCATGGGGCGATGGGCGTGCGAACCGAGGCGTGTGCGCGAGGCAGTCATTGGCCGGTCCTGAGCTTGATGTCGAGGTAGTTGATCTGCAGCGACCCGACGCTGGCGGAGCCGAGGTTGGTCACCGTCGCCGCGGCGCCGCCGAGGCCGGCGGTGGTGAACGTGATGTTGTCGATGCGCAGAGCGGCCGCGGGTATCGGGTCGGACGTGGTGGGCCAGCCCACCTGCAGGTGCAGGTACGAGCCGCTCGCATCGGTCTGTGCGTTGAGCAGGCCGGGATGCTTGTTCAGGTCGGCCAGCATCCAGGCGCCGCCGGTGTTGGCGTCGGTCAGGTGGATGCCGCTGATCGTGAGCGCGTCGCTCTTGTCGATGACGCCGGCGCCGTCGCGGCCTCGTGAGTAGACAGCCAGGCTGGCGATGTCCAGCTGCGTGCCCAGGCCAAAGGCGATGCCCTGGGTGTCGGCAATCGTCGAAGGCGAGACATACAAGCCGCCGCCCTTCATGGTCAGGCCCAGGATCTGGAGCGTGCCGCCCAGGAATTTGTTGCCGGTGCACACGCCTGCGGTGACGGCGTCGCAGTTGGCGAAGTCCGCTGTCAGCTGCCAGCTCTGGTTGCCGGCGGCGTTGAGCGGGAAGTCGAGCGCGATCTCGTCGGGCAGGTTGGTGCGCTGGCGCAGCGACAGCAGGTAAGGGTCAGCGAACGGGTCGGCGTCGTCGCCGCGCGACAGATCCAGGCCCGACAGCGCCAGCGAGCTGCCGCCCGGCGAGAGGTAGGTCAGCGTCAGCGGGTTGGTCAGGCTGCTCGTGAGCGAGAAGTTGTTCAGGTTGAACGCGATGCCGTCGGCGCCGCGCACCCTGGACAGTTCGTCGTCCTGCAGCGGCTGCATCGCGTGCTCGGTTGCAGCCGGCGGACTCGCCGCCTGCGCAGCCGCACTGGCCAGCAAGCCGGCCGCCAGAGCGCCGATGAAGTATCTGGTTAGAGCGCCGACGCGCAGCGCCTGGCGGCATCGCTTGGCGATGGCAGGCAACCCGGCGCTGACGTCCTGGCCCTGCATCACGGCCCGATCTTGGGCACGTTGGGCGGCACGCTGCCGCTGGTGTTGAGCGCGGCGAGGCGATCGGTCCAGTTCAGCCAGAAGCCGGCTTGCGCGGTGGCGGGAGCGGCAACCCCGTTGGCCGTCGGATAGGTGACGGCCTGCTTGAGGATGGACAGGAAGAAGTCGCGGCTGGCGCCGTCGCTCGTGCCGGCGGTGACGCCGCCGATCTGGTTCAGGGCGATCGTTCCGCTGGGGGTGGTCAGCGCGGTCTGCTGGGAGCCGACGGCCACGGCCTGGCCGGACGGGGTGGTCATCGACAGCGAGCCGCTGACCGTGTTCATCATCAGGCCGACGTCGCCCGAGATGCCGCCGAAGCCGATGCGCATGCCCACCACCTGGCTGCTTGCGGTGCCGGTGCCGGAGTACACCCATTCGAAATACGGGTTGGCGATGGCCACCGTGCGTTGCGCATCGGTACCGTCGCTGCGGCCGAAATTGAACGTGGAGATGTTGATGTCGGACGTGCCGTCGGCGTGCGTGCCCAGCACCAGTCCCTTGAGTGATGCCGACATCGTGATGTCGGCATTGAGCGTGATGCGGGAGAAGTCGTAGCCACCCTGCGAAGTGTTGGTCAGGTCCAGCAGGGCCTGCCCCCAGACGCCGGACAGTTCGGCGTCGTCGAGTGGCTTGAGCTCGGGCTTGCCTTGCGCGTGCACCGATCCGACGAGGAGCGCGCAGGCGAGTGTCGTGGCGGGGGCAGCAAGGGCAAGACGGTTGTTCATGGCGGGATTGTCCTTTGAAGCGCGCCGCACAAATCCCACGAGCGTGGGACGAAGTTCGCGCTTATCAGGAGAAAGGCCCCGTGACGGACATCACGGGGCCTCTCGTGGAATGGCGGCGACCCTGCGTCAATCAGAGTCGCGCATCATTCAGGCAGATCAGTGAGCCCACATCCACACGGTCGTGCCGCGCAGGTCGAGGTTGTTGATGGCGATCGAGCCGAACGACTTGGCGCTGCCGTCGGCGTTGGCCAGGGCGTTGCCCATCGTGATCGAGCCGACCTTGATGCTCGGGGCACCGATGACGCCCGGGTTGGCATCGGCCGGGAAGGCGAACTGGACGACGTCGCTGGCGCCGTCATACGAGGCACCGGCGCTGGCGCCGACGGCGGTCAGGATGCCGTTGAACTTGGCAGCGCTGACGATGTCGACGTTCATTTCCATCAGGCCCTTGATGGAGATGTTGTTGAAGCTGACGGAGCCGCCGGTGCCGACGTCGGTGTCGGTGTACACGAACGAGCCGATGTTGATGTTCAGGTTGGCGGCGATGGAGACGCCGTCCTGGCCAGCGACGGTGCTCAGTTCTTCGTCGTTGATCGTGGTCATGGCCGAGGCCGACAGGGAAGCGGCGACGAGTGCGGCGGCGGCGGTAAGCTTGAGCATGTTCATGTTTGTCTCTCCAGAATTGAGTCTACGAATTAGGTAACCTTGAAAACCCCTCGCGAACAATTCAAGTTTCGGCGCCTGGGATTTTGCCCCGGGATCGTCGATCGCCTTGTTGGGTGATCTGCCGCCGCTGAAACCATTACTTGAAGCGCGTGCCGCAACTATGGTCGGAATCGTTCCCCTTCGCACTGACTTGCCGAGCCAAGGGCATGGCTTGCGAAACCAGTGGCGGAGGGTATCTTCCCTAGTTCTTGGGGGTCTGCGGTGATCGACGACGGGGCCGGCCAGAAGTCCCGGCTTCCTCTGAAAAGTGAAGCCCGGCAAGCCCTTACGTAATTACCCCTGTAGCGTTGATCGAAGATGGCTTCCGAAGCCAAGCCGGGAATGCGATGAATCGCCGGAGAAAATAAAAATGGAGTCTCGCGACTCCATTTTTAATAGCAGCTGGAATATATTATCGAAGCGGCTGTTCGGAAACTACTCGCCCAATATCAGGCGGCGCAGCGCAGGGTATTCGGAGTGCGTCCGAACCAGCGTTTGCAGGCCCGATAGAAATTACTCGGATCCGAGAATCCAAGGGCGAAGCTCATTTCAGTGGGGCTGTAGGCGCCATTGACGAAATAGCGTTGCGCCAGCTCGCGGCGGGTATCGTCCACCAGCTCGATGAAGCTGGTGCCTTCCTCGGTCAGGCGGCGTTGCAGCGTGCGCTCGCTCATGCAAAGGGTGGCGGCCACCAGCTCGCGGCGCGGGTCGCCCTTGGAGATGAGCTGCATCAGCGCCTGGCGCACGCGCGCCGTGATGCAGCCGCCCTGTTCGGCGGCCAGCTGCGCCACCATGCGCTCGCACATCTCGCCCACGGTCGGATCGGAGGTGGGGAAGGGCTGGTCGAGCGCTGCCAGCGGCAGCTCGATGACGAAGGCCGCGGCGCCGAAGTGCACCGGGCAGCCGAAGGCGGTTTCCCAGGGCGTCGGGTCGGCCGGTGCGGCGTACGGATGGTGCACGCGCAGCGGCGTCACCTTCTCGCCGATCAGCCAGAACATGCCCTTGAGGAAGGTGGCCGCCATGAAGTCGTAGCGCTGCTGCGGCACGGCCAGCTTGCCGGCCGAGATGCGCAGCGTGATGCGGCAGGCGTCCTGGTCGACACGCATGCCCACGCTGGTGGTGGGCATGTCCATGCCGATCGACGTGGTGGGCGAGATCAGGCTGGTGTAGCGCGCCATGCGCTGCAGGCCGGTGCGCAGGTCGGGCGCCGACAGGATCAGGCTGGACAGCGAGCCCAGGCCGATCAGCGGCTGGCGCGGGCACAGCGCCAGGCCGATGGCCGGGTCGCCGGTCTTGGCCACGGCGGCGCCCCAGGCGACGCTGAAGATGTCGGCGAGGTGTTCGGCGTCGACGGACTCGTTCGGGTCGGGATTGAGGCCGGCTTCGGCGAGGATGCCGGACAGGTCGAGACCGCGCTGTGCAAAGCCGTCCTTCATCGCCTTGAATGCGCTGAGCTGGGACAGGGGAACGACGACCACGGGGTACTCCGATTCGCTGCGAGAAGCGGCGACATGGAAGCGTCGTCGGCTCTCTTCTTAAAATAGAACGACCGTTCTATTTATTGATTGAAATATTAGCCAGCAGGGGTACGCACCGACATAGGAATGAACCCGCACTTCGCCCCAGGCGGGTGCAATCGCTGCCTCAAATTGGGGGGTCCGCTCCCCAAAGCCGGTGAAGGGTAAACACCGTTTTCGCGAGCCGCCCGCGGGGACTCGTTGCCCGGGCGTCAGTCGGCCGGCTTGCGCGTGCACATGCCTCGTGCAGGTGCATGGCCGGTGGGCAGGCGAGTGCGTGAACATGCCGCACTTGCGTCGAGGATCGGATCAAGGCGCGCGGGCATCGCGCCGTGCTGCGAACGATCGTGCGAAAAAGCGACAGCCGCAAGCCTCAGGCGCCCGCTTTCCGGCTGTTGCCGCGCGCGCTCTCGACCGGATACTTCGCCGCGTTCAGCGTGATCTTGCGCTCGGCCGCCGCCACGAGGTCGATGCCCAGCTGGTCGGCCAGCTGGATCAGGTACAGCAGGACGTCGGCCGCCTCGTGTGCGATCTGCGCGCGCTGCGCGTCGTCCGGCGAGCGGCTCTGAGCCTCGGTCATCCACTGGAAATGTTCAAGCAGTTCGGCGGCCTCCACCGACAGCGCGCAGGCGAGGTTCTTGGGCGAATGGAACTGGCCCCAGTCGCGCGCCAGCGCGAAGGCGCGCAGGCGGTCGCGCAGGTTGTCGAGGTCGGCAGTCATGCGGCAAAGCATAGCTCCGGCCGCGCCGGGCGCCGTGACATAGTCACAGGTTTTGATCGGCTCGAAGGAATCCGCACATGCCGCCTGCTCTCGTTCGCCGCGTCTTGCCCGCCATGGTTGCGGCGCTGCTTGCGGTGTCGGCCGGCGCGGCCACAGCGCCGGTCGCCGCGTCCCACGGCTACGACCAGCCGCCGCAGGGCATCCTCGACGTCCTGCACGCGCCGGCGCCTGCGGTGGCCTATCTGAGTCCGACGCGCCAGGCGATGCTGCTCGTCACATGGCAGGAGTTCCCGCCGATGTCGCGCGTGGCGATGCCGTACCTGAAGCTGGCCGGCACCCGGATCGAGATCGCCAACCACAGCAAGCACGACACGCCCGGCGGCTACGGCGTGGCGCCGTGCGCGACCCGCTTCGAGCTCGTGGCGGTGCCAGGCGGAGCGTCGACCCCCGTGACCCTGCCGGCCGGTGCGTGTGCCGGGCGACCCCACTGGTCGGCCGATGGCAAGCGCTTCGCGTTCGCCAATACCGCCACGGATGCCGTCGAACTGTGGCTGGGCGACGCCACCACCGGCGCGCTGCGCAAGGTACCGGGCGTGCGCCTGAATCCGATGCTCGGTGGCGAGCTGCAGTGGATGCCCGACCACCGTGCCCTGCTCGTCAAGCTCGTACCCGACCGCCTGGGCGCAGCACCGGCCGAGCCACTTGCGGCCATCGGCCCGAGCATCCAGGAGACCGGCTCGGGCACGGGCGAGAGCAGTACCTACGAGACCCGCGACACGCTCAAGGACAGGCACGACGAGGACTTGTTCGACCACTACGCTGCCTCGCAGGTCGCCCTCGTCGACGCGGCGACGCTGGCCGTCGCCCGCATCGGCAAGCCAGGCAACGTGGCCACCCTCGAGCCGGCCCCGGACGGCCAGCACCTGCTGGTGGCGACGATCCACAAGCCTTACTCCTATGTCACGACGGCCGAACGCTTCCCGCGCGAGGTCCAGGTGTGGAACCTGGCCAGGCGTCGGGCCGTGACGGCGGCGACGATCGCTTCGCTGGCGCTGGCCGATCGCGTTCCCGTCAAGGGCGTGCCGACCGGGCCGCGCGAGTTCGCCTGGCGCGCCAACGATCCGGCCACCCTGGTCTGGGCCGAGGCACTGGATGGTGGCGACTGGAAGGCGAAGGTGCCGCAACGTGACAAGGTGATGCTGCAGAAGGCGCCGTTCAGGACGCCGCCGGTGGAGATCGCGCGCACCGAGCAGCGCTTCGTCGGCTTCGCATGGACGGAAAGGCGCGACCTCGCGCTGCTGGAGGAGTACGACCAGAACCGTCATTGGCGCCACGTGTCGTTGATGGACGTCGACCATCCGGAGGTCGCTCCGCGCCTGCTGTGGGACCTGTCCAGCGATGAGCGGTACGCCTACCCGGGCGATCCGATCTACCGCGTGCAGCCGGACGGCCAGCAACTGGTGCGCGTGCAGGGCGACGCGATCTACCTGGCGGGCATGGGTGCCTCGCCCGATGGCGACCGGCCCTTCCTCGATCGCCTGGACCTGCGCACGCGCCGATCCGAGCGCCTGTTCCGCAGCGATCGCGAGTCGCTCGAACTGTTCATGGCCTTCACGGGCAACGGCGACGACCGGTTCCTGACCTGGTACCAGTCGGCGACGACGCCGCCCAACGCGTGTCTGCGCACGCTCGCGGGCGCGGCGCCGGCCAGTGCGCCCGCGGGCGAGGCGGCGTTCGCATCCCGGCGCGTGGCCGTCACGCACATCCCCGATCCAACGCCCACCGTGCGTGCGATCGGCAAGCGCCTGGTCACGTACAAGCGTGGCGACGGGGTCGACCTGTCGTTCACGCTGTATACCCCACCCGGGTACGTCGAAGGCACGCGGGTGCCGACGATCCTGTATGCGTACCCACGGGATTTCGCCGATGCGTCCGAGGCCGGCCAGGTCACCGGCTCGCAAGCGACGTTCACGCGCCTGCACGAGTACCAGCTGCTGCTGCTCGCGGGCTACGCCCTGATCGACCGCGCGTCGTTCCCGGTCATCGGCGATCCCGACAAGGCCTACGACACCTATCTCGAGCAGCTCGTCGCCGACGCGAAAGCGGCCGTCGACGAGGCGGTGCGCCTTGGCGTGGCCGATCCCGAGCGCATCGGCGTCACCGGCCACAGCCACGGCGCGCTGATGACGGCCAACCTGCTGGCGCACTCCGACCTGTTTCGTGCCGGCGTGGCCACCAGCGGCTCGTACAACAAGACGCTGACGCCGTTCGGCTTCCAGAACGAGCGCCGCTCGGTGTGGGCGGCGCCGGAGGTCTACGCCAAGGTGTCGCCGTTCTTCTCGGCCGACAAGATGAAGCTGCCGATCCTGATCATGCACGGCGAGGACGACGCCAATCCCGGCACGACGCCGTTGGAGTCACTCAAGCTCTACGAGGCCATCCGCGGCAACGGCGGCACGGCGCGCCTGGTGATGCTGCCGCACGAGCCGCACTGGTACTCGGCGATGGAGTCGCAGGAGCAGCAGATCCACGAGATGGTGCGCTGGTTCGACATGTACGTGAAGAACGCGGCGCCGCGGCCGGCTTCGGCGCCGGCGAACTGAGGGCGCGGGCAGACGTCTTCGCCGGCCCTCAGGCCGTCAGCGATCGCCAGGCCGCCGTGGCCAAGCGCTGCGCGTGCGTGGCCGGCGCTGCCTGCCGGCGGCCGGCGAGCCAGCCCCGGGCGTAGAACTCCGCGGGGCCCAGCACCAGCGCCGGGATCAGGTCGGTCGGCAAGGGCAGGATGCGGCCGGCCGCGGCCTCGCGCGCCAGCAGTTCGTCGATCGGCTGGTAGCGCGCCTGCAGCTGCCGCGTCAGTTCGGCGCCATGCGGCCCTTGCCCGACCGACTCGCGCGCCAGGAACACGAAGCGCGCGCACTCGGGCTGCGCCGTGATCCAGGCGGTGTAGCACTCGAGCAGCGCGCCGATCACGGCCTGGCCGTCGGCCAGGCCCTCGATGTGCTCGGCGATCGCGCGGCTCTGGTCGTCGACGGCGACGAAGAACAAGGCGGCAACCAGGCCTTCCTTGTTCTTGAAGTGATGGTAGATCGTGCCGACGCTGTGGCCGCAGGCCTTGCGCAGGTCGTCGATGGTGGTCGCCTCGACGCCCTTGGCATTGAACAGCGTCAACGCGTGGCGGAGCACGCCGCGCCGGCTGGCCTGGCGGGCGTCTGGAAACGCGCGTTCCAGCAGCCGGTCTGCGGCGGCCGATGCCTGTTGAGCCGACGAATTCTTCCTGGCCATGCGTGCACTTTAGCCGAATATCATTCTAGAATAAAGTTCTAGCCGATCGGGATTGCCGGCCGAACGGCAGCAGCGAGGACGCCGTGATCGAGACCCGTTCCCCAGCGCGCAGCGACAGCCGCTACGCCACCATCAACGCCCTGGGCGTGCTGGACAATCCCAACCTGCCGTCCTCGCCGGAGGCCGACGCGGCGGACGTGCAGACGCTGGGCTATGTCAGCGGCGCGCGCAGCATCGATGCCCGGGCCTTGGCCGACGCCCGCAGCGCCGGCCTGTCGGCAGTCAACATCACGCTGGGCCACGTCGCAGGCAGCGGCGATGCGTTCTGCGAGACCGTGCGCGACATCACCGGCTGGAACGGGTTCGTCGCCAGCCATGCCGACACGCTGCGCCGCGTGCTGCATGTGTCCGACATCGCGGCGGCAGCGGCCGCAGGGCAGGTCGGCGTGATCTACGGCTTCCAGAACACCGAGATGCTCGGGCGCGAGCTCGATCGCGTGCGCCTGTTCGCGCGCATGGGCGTGCGCGTCATCCAGCTCACCTACAACGGCCGCAACGCGGTGGGCGACGGCGCCACGGTGCCGGACGACCAAGGGCTGACACGCTTCGGCGCCGAGGTGCTGGAACGGCTGCAGGGCGAAGGCCTGCTGGTGGACCTGAGCCACAGCAGCGAGAAGACCTGCCTGGACGCGCTCGCACTCGCCCAGCGGCCACTGGCCATCACGCACTCGGCCTGCCGCGCGGTGGCCGACCATCCGCGCAACAAGAGCGACGCCGAACTGCGGCTGCTGGCCGAGCGCGGCGGCGTCATCGGCCTGTACTTCATGCCTTACCTGCGCCTGGCCGGCCAGCCCATGGCCGCCGACCTGGTCGCGCACCTGGAGCATGCGATCCATGTCTGCGGCGAGGATCACGTCGGCCTGGGCACCGACGGCGGCACCACCGCGCACGACGACATGACGGCGTATCGCCGCCAGCTCGAAGACGAGATCGCCCGGCGTCGCGCGCTGGGCATCGGCGCGCCGGGCGAGACCGCCGACGTCGCCACCTTCCTGCCCGACCTGTGCGGCCCGACGCAGTTCCAGCGCCTGGCCGAACTGCTGGCCGCGCGTGGACACGGTCAGGCGCGCATCGAGAAGATCCTGGGTGGCAACTTCCGCCGCCTGCTGGGCGAGGCCTGGAGCCATCCCTGAAATGCGAGGACACGCCATGCCCCACGCCTTGCGCCCTCTGCGTCCGGTCTTCGCGGCGCTGCTCCTGGTCGCCGCCGGCGCACCCGCGCTGGCGCACGACGACGACGTCCGCATCCACGGCGTGGCCGTCGGCACTCAGAAGCTGCAGGCCTTGCCCGGTGGCGCCATGCAGGCCGACTACGGCTTCAGCGAGCGCGGCCGCGGCGACCAGATCCGTGCGCGCTGGACGCTCGATGCCCACGGCCTGCCGGCCAAATACGACGCCGAGGGCAACGACTACTGGAAGGTGCCGCTGTCCGAGCACTTCGAGGTGAGCGCCGGCAAGGCGAGCTGGAACAACCGCATCGAGCAAGGCTCCGCCGCCTGGAGCGAGCCGGGTGCGTTCTACCTGCCGGCCAACGCGCCGCCCGAGTTCATGGGCGTGCTGGCGCGCGCGCTGCTCAAGGCGCCCGGGCAGCGGCTCAAGCTGCTGCCGGCCGGCCAGGCCTGGCTCGAGCGTGCCATGCGGCTGGCTGCGGGCGGCCATGCGTTGACGCTGTATCGCGTCGGTGGCATCGAGTTCACGCCGGTGCCGGTATGGCTGGACGAGAAGGGCGAGACCGCGGCCGTGATCGACGACTGGTTCGAGGTCCTGAGCCCTCCGCTCGGGCGCCTGTTGCCCAAGCTGCAGGCCGCACAGGACGCGGCCGACCACGCATGGAGCGCCGACCTCGCCAAGCGGCTGATGCACAAGCCGGCCGGCGCGCTGATGATCCGCCACGCACGCCTGTTCGACCCGCGTGACCTGAGCGTGCGCGAGGACATGCGGGTGCTCGTGCGCGGCGAGCACGTCGTGCGCGTCGATCCCGACGACACCCGCGCGCCGCCGCCGGCCACCGAGGTGATCGATGCCGCCGGCCGCTTCCTGATGCCGGGCCTGTGGGACGTGCACCAGCACTTCGCCGGCGTCGACGGCACGTTCGACCTGATCGCCGGCGTCACCAGCGCACGCGACATGGCCAACGACAACGAGGCGCTGCTGGCGCGCGTCAAGCGCTTCGACGGCGGTACCGAGCTCGGGCCGCGCGTGGTGCTGGCCGGCATCGTCGAAGGCACCGGCCCGCTGGCCGGCCCGACGCCGGTGCGCATCGAGAACCTCGCGCAGGCCCAGGCCGCTGTCGACTGGTACGCGGGCCATGGCTACGAGCAGATCAAGATCTATTCCTCGTTCCCGCCGCCCCTGGTCGGGCCCATCGCCGACATGGCGCATGCGCGTGGGCTGCGGGTGAGCGGCCATGTGCCGGCGTTCATGCTGGCGCACCAGTTCATCGAGGCCGGCGCCGACGAGATCCAGCACCTGAACTTCGTCGTGCTCAATTTCTTCCCCGAGGTGAAGGACACGCGCAGCAAGGATCGCTACACCACTACCGCCGACAAGCTGCAGGCGCTCCGGCTCGATTCGCCGGAGTTCGCCGACTTCATGACGCTGCTCAGGCAGCACCACACGGTGCTCGATCCGACCGTGTCCGTGTTGCAGGATCTGTATTCCGGCGCGCCCGGCCAGTGCGCGCACAGCCTGTGCGCCATGATCGATCGCTTCCCGCCGGTGACGCGCCGCCGCCTGCTGTCCGGCGCCGTGGCCGTGCCCCCTGGCAAGGAGACGGTCTACGCGCAGGCGCTGCCCGCGCTGCAGCGCCTGCTCAAGACGCTGTACGACGGCGGCATCACCCTCATGGCCGGCACCGACGCCTTCGCGGGCTACACGCTGCACAACGAACTCGAGCTGTATGTGCAGGCCGGCATCCCGGCGCCCGAAGTGCTGCGCCTGGCCACGCTGGTGCCGGCGCAGGTGCTGGGCGTCGCCGGGCCTGGCCAGCGCGGCTTCATCGCGCCGGGGCGGCAGGCGGACATGGTGCTGATCGATGGCGATCCGGCCCGCAACATCGCCGACATCCGCCACGTTTGGCGCACGATCAAGGCTGGACAGGTCTACGATCCGGCGGAGCTGGAACAAGCCATGGGGATGAGTCGATGAGCCGGATCGAGCGTTTCAACAGCGGTCGCGTGCTGCCGCCGTCGCTGCCGTTTTCCGAAGCCACCGCCGTCGGCAGCCTGGTGTTCCTCTCGGGCCAGCTCGGCAATGTGCCAGGCACGCTGGCCCTGGTCGAAGGCGGCATCGAGGCCGAGGGGCGGCAGGCGCTGCGCAACATCGCGACCGTGCTGGAGGCCCAGGGCCTGGGGCTGGGCAACCTGCTGCGCTGCACCGTGATGCTGGCCGACATCGCGGAGTGGCCGGCCTTCAATGCCGTCTACAGCGAGTTCTTCGCCGGCCAGCCGCTGCCCGCGCGCAGCGCGTTCGGCTGCAACGGGCTTGCGTTGGGCGCAAGGGTCGAGATCGAGTGCACGGCGGCGCGCTGAGATCGACGAGCCAAAAAGCAAAAAGCCCAACCTGATGGGGCTGGGCTTGGAGCTCTTCTTCGCGGCATCCTGGGAGAAGGATGGCTCCCCGACCTGGGCTCGAACCAGGGACCTACGGATTAACAGTCCGGCGCTCTACCAACTGAGCTATCGGGGAACTGCGAAGCCTCTCAGTATAGCCAGTTTTTGAGAAACGTCAAAACTTTGCTTCGAGCGAGGCGTGGAAAGTACGCGGCGCGAGGGGGAAAAGATACGCGTGCTCGTACTGGTACGGGGCCTCGCGCCAGGCACGGCGGTCGAACAGGTTGTCCACACCGGCGCGCCATACCAGCGTGCTGTTGCCCACCGGCTGGGTGTAGCGCGCGCCGAGGCCATAACTCGTCCAGCCCGGGATCTGCACCGAGTTGTCGGGCAGCACTTCGCGGCCGCCTTCGTAGTCCATGTTGGCCAGCACGCTCAGTCCGGGCAGCGGGGCGAGATCCCAGGCGGCGACGATCTTCAAGGACTGGTCGGGAATGTTGGTCGGCCGCCGGCCGTTGTTCGAAGGATCCTGGGCCTGCTCGCGGCGCACGCGTTGGCGCATCGCGCTGGCGCGCAGCGTCAGCGGCCCGACGCGTCCCTGCACGTTGGCCTCGAGTCCGATCGCACGCGTGATGCCGTCGTGGCCGAAGCTGCCGTCCGACAGGCCGTCGTCCAGCGGCTGATCGACGTCGAATGCCGTCAGGCCCCACTGGCGCGCTTCGTCGCCGTGCTTGTAGCCGAGCTCCCATTGGCGGCTGATGGTGGACGACAGCGGCTGGCCGCCGTGCGGAAAGCCGTGCGTGGGCACGATGTCGCTCTGGACGCCTTCGCCCCAGCTGAGGTAGGCCATGTCGTGCGCGCCGAACTGGCGCGAGAGCGCAAGCCAGGGCGTCGTGAACGATTGCGTGTAGTCGGTGCTCGCGGTCGGGTCGCCGGCCGAGGTCTCCCACGATCTGCGATGGATGCTGGTGTGGCGCACGCCGCCCCAGGCGCTCCAGTCCTGGCCGATCTGCACGCTGTCGCGCAGGTACAGCTCGGTATTGCGCTCGGTGCGGTCGACGTTCGGCGAGGTCAGCGACGGATCCGACGGCACGACAGCGGTGCCGGCGATGTTGCCGATGCCCACGAAGTTGTAGGCCTCGTCGTCGAAGGTGCCCACGAAGCGGGACTCCAGCACGCCCGCGGTCAGCGCATGGTGCAGCGTGCCGGTGTCGAACTCGCCGCTCAGGTGGACGTCGAGGTCGCGCGTCAGCCGCCGCTCGTCGTCGCTGCGAAAGTCGTAGAGGGCGTAAGTGCCGTCGCTGGCGAAGCGGTCGCAGGGCTCGCAGTCGGCATTGCCGCCGAAGGCGAAGGCCAGGTGGTCGTTGCTGACCAGCCGCTGCTGCAGCGCCTGGACCTGCAAGCGCCACTGCGCATTCAGCGATTGCGTGTAGCGCAGCGACATCGTGTTGCCTTGCGTCACCACGGGCAGCGACCACGGCTGGTCGTTCAGGTTGATGTGCGGATCGATCGAGTGCGGGTCGGGCACCACGTCACCCAGCATGCTGAAGGCCGGCACGCTCGGCTGCGATTGCAGGTTGTGCTCGAACTCGAGCTCCAGCGTGTGGTCGGGGTCGATGCGCCAGTCGGCCGCGAGCGCCATGTTCTGGCGGTGGCCCTTGGCGTCGCGATAGTTGGGATCGAGGCGGTCCGCCGATACGTTGAGCCGCGCGCCGAATGCGCGATCGGCGCCGAAGCGCTGGCTGAGGTCGACGGCGGCGCCCACGGTGCCGTTCTGCGACCAGCGCAGCTGCGCGTCACGCAGGTCGGCATCGGGCCGCTTGACGACCAGGTTGACGAGGCCGCCCGGCGCACTCGTGCCGGACTGCGCGCCGCTCAAGCCCTTGAGGATCTCGATGCTGGAAAGGCTGTCCATCGGCAGCACGGTCTCCGCGTTGATCGGCAAGCCGTCGCGGCGGAAGTTGTAGCGGTTGTCGACCTGGAAGCCGCGGATCGCGAAGGTCGTCCAGTAGCCCGGCGCGTTGTATGAATCGCTGACGCTGGCGTCCAGCCGGGTGAGATCCGACAGCGAGATCGCGCCGATATCCTGCAGCGATTTCAGGTCGATGACATCGGCCTGGATCGGCGTGCGTGACAGCGGCTGGTTGAAGCCGGTGACGCCGGCACTGTCGCTCGGGTTGCGTGCGGTGATCTGCACGCTTTGCACCGGCGCGGCATCCTGTGCATGCGCGGCGCCCGCGAGCGCGAGGACCGCCGCGGCGAGCGGCGTGAGGGAGGAACGGAAACGGTGGATGGAAGCCATCGAGCTCTTTCAAAGCGATGGCAGGGGAACGGAGTCGGGGAACGGGGACGAGGAGGGTCCCTGCAGTGCGACCGCTTCCCTGCGCGAGGATTACCTCGGGCCGACGACAGCATCGTCGACCTGGCCGCTCGTGCCGGGGCACTCGCGACCAATCAGGTTCAAAGGGACTTTCTCAGCCAGCCTCTCGGCCAGCACCCCTAGCGAAACTCACCGCGGAACTGCGGCGAGCGGGACGGATTGTGCCGCAAATGCGGCGCTCCGGTGAATCAGACACCCAGCAGCTTGTGGATGCGCGGACTGCTGGTGGTGTACTCCAGCGGCCCGTCGTCGCCGGGACTGAGGTGCCCCGCGACGCCGGCGGCGGCCAGCGTGGCCTCGTGGAAGGCCGACAGGATCAGCCGCTGCTTGCCGGGGTAGTGCACGACGTCGCCGATGGCGAACAGGCCGGGCACGCTGGTCTGGAACTTCGCGGTCTCGACCTGCACCTGCCGGCGTTCCAGCGCCAGGCCCCAGTCGGCCAGCGGGCCGAGCTTGGGCGACAGGCCTTGCAGAACGACGACGGTGTCGACGGGCAGGGCGATGGTTGCGCCCGTGGCATCGAGCAGCGTCAGCGCACTGAGCCGGTCGCCCTCCATCTGCAGACCGGTCGGCTGGCCGGCGACGAAGTGCAAGGCGCCCGTGCGGCAGGCGTTTCGAAAGGCAGCGACCGTGTCGTCGGCGGCGTCGAAGACGTCGCGGCGATGGATCAGCGTCACGCGCGCGGGCGCGTCGCTGGCGTGACGCGCGACGGCGTCGCAAAGCCGCGTGGCGAACGCCAGGGCCTGCTCGGTGGCGCCCGACACCAGCACCTGCTTGCCGGCGAGCGCGTCGGCGGGAACGAGATCCGCTCGATGGAACAGTTGCCGGCCCTCGAACGCGTCCAGTCCGGCCACTTTCAAGGTGCGCGGCACGAACGCGCCGACGCCCGCGGCCAGCACGATGGCGCCGCAGTCGAAGTGGAGTCCGGCGCGGGTGCGCACGTCGAAGCGGCCGTCGTCGCGACGGGCCAGGTGGCTCACCAGCTGGTCCAGGTGCAGCGTCGGCGCGAACGGCTGCACCTGCTCGAGCAGCCGGTCGGTCAGTTCGCGGCCGGTGCAGGCGGGCAGCGCGGGGATGTCGTAGATCGGCTTGTCGCCGTAGAGCTCGACGCACTGGCCGCCCGGGAAGGGCAGGGCGTCGACGACGTGGGCGGAGATCTCGCGCAGCCCCAGCTCGAAGACCTGGAACAGGCCGGCGGGGCCTGCACCGATGATCAGGGCATCGGTCTTGATGGGAGTTGCCATCGCAGCGGTGCGCGCAATGGACGTGTCAGCAGCCGATCAACGAACCAGTTGATCCAGCTTGCTCTTCACGTCCTTCCACTCGTCGGCATCGGGCAGCGCCGGCTTGCGCTTGGTGATGCTGGGCCAGTTCTTGGCCAGGTCGGCGTTGATCTTGATGAAGGCGAGCTGGTCGGCCGGCACGTCTTCCTCGGGCAGGATCGCGTTGACCGGGCACTCGGGGATGCACACGGCGCAGTCGATGCACTCGTCCGGATCGATCGCCAGGAAGTTGGGGCCTTCGCGGAAGCAGTCGACGGGGCACACGTCCACGCAATCGGTGTACTTGCAACGGATACAGGCTTCGGTAACGACGTGGGTCATGGCAACGGGTGCGTGGCGAAAGGCTGGAGCAGCGGGGATTCTAAGGCTTGGAGGACGCGGGCAGGGACGAGGGCAGGGCGATCTCCTCGACGGCAGCCTGCGGCGCCGCGGCCAGCGATGTGGCGCCGATGCCGACGATGACCACCGTCGGCCGTCCGCCGTGCAGCACGACGGCTTCTGGCAGCGTGTCGACGCGGTGGTCGCTGCCGTGCTGGTCGGGCCAGCCGGCGCGCGATACGACGGCGACGGGGGTTTCGGGCGGCCAGCCGGCGCCGATCAGGCGGCGCGACAGCGCGGCCAGCTGGCGGCCGGCCATGTAGAAGACCTCGGTGTCGGCGCCACGTGTGGCCACCAGCTGGCCGGCGCGCGTCATCGCCGTGCTCAGGGCAACGCTGCGGCCGGAGCCGCGGCGCGTCAGCGGGCGCTTCAGGTCGGCCGCGGCGGCGATCGCGGCCGTCACGCCAGGCACGACTTCACACGCGATGCCGGCCGCAGCCAGCGCCTCGAGCTCTTCGTCGAGACGTCCGAACACGCTCGGGTCGCCGCCCTTGAGTCGCACGACATGCCTGCCCGCACTGGCATGCTGCACCAGCAGCGCGTTGATGCGGGCCTGCGCGGTCGAGTCGCAGAAGCCGCGCTTGCCGACGTCGATCCATTCGGCTTGCGGCGCCATCTCGCACAAGGCCGGGTCGATCAGCGCGTCGTGCAGCACCACGCTCGCGCTGGCCAGCGCACGCGCGCCGCGCAGCGTGATCAGGTCGGCAGATCCGGGGCCGGCGCCCACGATGGTCACTCGGGTCATGGTGTAAGACGGTAGTGCAGCAGGTGTCGGCCTTGCAAGCAG
>JBJMWF010000505.1:0-8512 GCA_045810265.1 Vitreoscilla sp.
CGAGAGCTGCCAGGGCGACGGCGTGCTGAAGGTGGAGATGCACTTCCTGCCCGACGTCTACGTGCCCTGCGACATCTGCCACGGCAAGCGCTACAACCGCGAGACGCTGGAGGTGCTCTACAAGGGCAAACACATCGCGCAGGTGTTGGAACTGACGGTGGAGGACGCGCTGGAGTTCTTCTCCGCGGTGCCCAACATCGCGCGCAAGCTGCAGACGCTGCTGGACGTGGGCCTGGGCTACATCACGCTGGGCCAGAGCGCGACGACGCTGTCCGGCGGCGAGGCGCAGCGCGTCAAGCTGGCGCTCGAGCTCAGCAAGCGCGACACCGGCCGCACGCTGTACATCCTGGACGAGCCCACGACCGGCCTGCACTTTGCCGACATCCAGCTGCTGCTGACCGTGCTGCACCAGCTGCGCGACGCCGGCAACACCATCGTCGTGATCGAGCACAACCTGGACGTCATCAAGACGGCCGACTGGGTGATCGACATGGGCCCCGAAGGCGGTGCCGGCGGTGGCCGGGTCGTCGTCGAAGGCACGCCCGAGGACGTGGCGGCCTGTGCGGAAAGCCACACCGGTCTGTACCTGGCGCGCCTGCTGGACGAGTAGGGCTCAGGCGACGACGTTCGCGGCTGCTGTCGGGTCGCATACCCCTGGCCGTATTTCGAGCGCTTGCACGACGGCCCACCGGGCGTGCGCCGCCCATTGGCGGGGCCACGGGCGCCGGCGACCCGGCCAATCCCCCAAGGCGGCCGGACCGCCCTGGATCCGGTCAGCCAGTCGCCACGCCGCCTGGAGCGTCACACGCGGTTACGGCACCGCTGGCCGCCCGCGCAGGGTGCTGGCGGCGCGGCGGAACCCCAACGGAGCAGCGGCGCCAGCAGGCAAAAAAAACCGGCGCGGCGACTTTCGTCGCGGCGCCGGTCCTGGAGCGTCTCGTCGGCGGCCGCGCGAAGCGGCCACTGGGACGATCAGCTCAGGTGGCTGTTGATCAGCTTGGTCATCTCGAACATCGAGACTTGTGCCTTCTTGAAGATTTCCTTCAGCTTGGCGTCGGCGTTGATCATCGTGCGCTTGGCCTTGTCCTGCAGGCCGTTCTTCTTGATGTACTCCCACACCTTCTTGGTGACTTCGGTGCGCGGGATCGGCGTCGAGCCGATCACGGCCGCCAGCGTCGGCGAGGGCGTCATCGCCTTCATGAACGCGGCGTTGGGAGTGCGCTTCTTGGCCGGAGCGGCCTTCTTCGCCGGAGCTGCCGCCTTCTTGGCCGGCGCCGCCTTCTTTGCGGGAGCAGCGGCCTTCTTTGCCGGTGCCGCCTTCTTCGCCGCCGGAGCGGCCTTCTTGGCCGGAGCCTTCTTGGCCGGAGCGGCCTTCTTCGTTGCAGTTGCCATGTTGATTCTCTCCATCAAGAGGTTTTGATGTGCCAGGGTCTGGGTGAGCGTCGCATGAACTCTCTTTTCTCTGCAGGCCTCAGCGAGACGAATGGTACTGCCTCATGCAGTGCGTGAGAAGCCACTGCACCTATGAAAATCAGCATTCTCACGAGGGAAAAGCAAGATTTTGTCTCGTGGAGGCGTCATTCGGCCCCGCAGAGGACGGATGGGCGCGGATTTCTGCATACCCCAGGAGGTATTCCAGAAATCACTGCGCGTTGCCGCGATGGCGCCGACGCGAGCTGCGCAAGCCGCATTTCGCATCGCCGATCGGGGCCTGGCCGCGGGTTGTCCCGCACGCGCGGCGACTCAGGCACGCCATCTGCAGGTCCTGCCCCCTCGCCAGATCCGGCGCGGACGCACCGCGCTCGGCGCGGCAGCGCGTGACGGGGGCAGCGCGCTTGCTTCACAATCGGACGCAGTCCCCCATCCTTCGCCCACGTCATGAAACTCATCGTTCGTTGGCTGCTGCTGGCCGCCGCGCTGCTGCTCGTGGCGCACCTGTCGCCAGGCGTTTCGGTCAACAGCTTCGGCGCCGCGCTCGTCGCCGCGCTCGTGCTGGGCCTGCTCAACATCCTGGTGCGGCCGCTGCTGGTGCTGCTCACGCTGCCCGTGACGGTGCTGACGCTGGGGCTGTTCCTGTTCGTCATCAACGCGCTGATGTTCTGGGCCGCGGCCGGCCTGCTGGCCGGCTTCAAGGTCGAGGGATTCGGCTCCGCGCTGATCGGCTCGGTGATCTACAGCATCGCCTCGACCATCATCGACGTCGCCATCGAACACCTGTTCGAGGACTGAGGCCGCCACCGCCCGCAAGTCACTGATCGGTGTCGCCGCCGCGCCGGTTCTTGGTCAGCTCCCGGCGCTCGGCCTCGAGTTCGCGCAGCCGCGAGTCGATGATCGAGGCCTCGACGAAGTCGACCCGGCCGCTGCGCGTCAGCTTCTGGCCGGCGCGCATGCGGTCGATCGCTCCGATCAGGTCGCCCTGCGCCGCATGCGCCTCGGCTTCGGCACGGATCGCGCGCAGTTTCTGGCCCAGCGGCTCGGCGCACTGCGACAGCAGCATCCAGGCGAGCACATCGCGCGGGCGCTCCGCGACCCAGGTCTGCAGAGATTCCACGCACTGCTGCAGCGCCAGGCCAGCGCCCGGATCGCGCGCCGCGGCGCGGGCGATCGCGGCGTCGGCACGCGCCATCGTCGCCGGGCGCGAGCGGTCGCTGCCGAGCGCGGACAGCGACGCGACGATCTCGGCCGGTGCCCGCTTGCCCACCGCTTCCTGCACGCGCAGCAGCGCGAAGTCGCGCGCCACCTCCGGCTCGATCGGATAGACCTGCGGAGTGACGACCACCTGCGCCGGCGGAGCCGGCGGCAGCGGCGGCGCGTTCTGCTGCCGCGCCACCTGGGCGGCGTGCTGCGTCAGCACGTCCTCGGCGGTGGCGATCAGCGTGCTGGCGGAAGCGAAGTCGCGCAGCTCGATCGAGGCCAGGGCACCGCCGTAGAGGGTGCCCAGGCGCTCGGCGTCGTTGAGCGGCACGTTCAGGCGCGCCTGGCCCTGCATGCGGCGCAGAGCGACGTCGGAGGTGTCCATCAGGGCGCGGGCGCGGGCCCGCATCAGCATGTGCTCGGTGATGTGGCTGCGGGCGGGATCCTGCGGCGCGCCTTCGCGCGCGCGCAGGCGCGCCGCCGCGATGCGCTCGATCGTCAGCGGGTGGGAGCGCAGCCACGGGTACTGGTTGTTGTCGTTGAGCCGGCTCACCGTCTCGAGCCGGCCGAACATGTCGGCCATGCCGGAGGGCGAGAAGCCGGCGTCGGTCATGACCTGCTGCCCGAAGGTGTCGGCCTCGGTCTCCATCTGGCGCGAGAACGTCAGCTGGGCGGTCGCGGCAGCGGCCTGGCTGCCCTGGATCACCGCCATCGGCACGTCGCCGTTGCGCGACTTGACCGACGCCAGCAGGCCCAGCAGCATCGCCGCCATCGACACCATGCTCTGGTGCTTGTTGGCCACCATGCTGCGTGCGATGTGGCGCTGCGTGATGTGCGAGAGCTCGTGGCCCAGCACCGAGGCCATCTCGTCGCGCGAGCCGGCCTGGGCGATCAGTCCGAGGTTGACGCCCATGTAGCCGCCGGGCAGCGCGAATGCGTTGAACTCGGTGTCGTTCACGAGGAAGGGCTGCCATGCCAGCTTCTCCTCCTGCTCCGGACTGATGTTGCCCAGCTTCAGCGCCGCTTCGTGCAGCGGCCCGAAGATCGACATCAGGTACTGATAGAGCACTGGATCGTCGATGACTGCCGGGTCGGGCAGGATCTGCCGCATGATCTGGTCGCCGACCTTCTTCTCGTCGTCGATGCTGAATTCGTCACCCTCGGCCTCGCCGAGCGCGGGCAGGTTCAACGGCGCGGCAGGCGCCGCCTGCACGGTGAACAGGTTGAGCGCGAGACACGCGGCGGCGGCGAGAGTGGCGAGATTCGGGCGCAAGGGGAGGCTTTCCTGTCCGGTCGGTGCGCGCCCGGCACGCGGCACGCGGTCGCTATGATGACACCGCCGTGTATCGGCCATGTAGCGCGCTGCTTTCGGCGCGCATCGGCGGCCTCCGCCGTCGGATCACCGCCGTCCCGCCAAGGTTCCATGAACGACTCGCCCGCCTCCCCTGCCGCCACCGGCCTGACCCACTTCGACGCCCAGGGCCAGGCCCACATGGTCGACGTCGGCGGCAAGGCCGAGACCCGCCGCGTCGCCCGCGCGACCGGCACGATCCGCATGCAGCCAGCCACGCTGGCCGCGATCGCCGAAGGCAGCGCCAAGAAAGGCGACGTGCTCGGCGTGGCGCGCATCGCCGCCATCCAGGCCGCCAAGCGCACGTCCGAGCTGGTGCCGCTGTGCCACCCACTGCCGCTGACCCACGTCCAGGTCGACTTCGCGATCGACGCCGCCGCCAGCGCCGTGCACTGCACCGTGCAGGCCGAGACCCTGGGCCGCACCGGCGTCGAGATGGAGGCCCTGACGGCCGTCCAGGTCGGCCTGCTGACCGTCTACGACATGGTCAAGGCGATCGACCGCGGCATGGTGATGGAGGGCATCCGGGTGCTGGAGAAGCACGGGGGCAAGTCGGGGTCGTGGACGAGCCCCTGAGGCGCCTCGCGCACTCCGGGGCCCGCGCCGCCGCAGTCCGCGGGGCTAGCGGAAGTCGCGCCAAGTCAGTCCGGTGGGCTCCGACTGGCATTGGAAGGGCTTGACCTGCAGGGTCGTGTCGGCGCACGGCGCGAAGAACTCCTCGGCGTCGGCCTTGCCGAACTCCTTCAGGCGCGCGACCAGGTAGCGCGCGCGCTCCGTCTGCCCGCTTTCGGCCAGCGCGTTGGCCCAGGCCATCATCAGGCGGCTGTCGAGCAACGAGTGCGTGGCGCGTTCGAATGCGCCCAGGGCCTTGGACGGCGGGTCGGCGGTGGTGGCATCCGCATAGTCGGCATGGTGCGCGAAGAACGGGCTGCTCTGGCCGGCGGTGATGCGGTCGGACAACGGGGCCAGGCCGGCGTCGTCGACGAAGATCATGGAGACGCGCCAGTAGTCCCAGGTGGAGATCAGCGCCACCAGCACCATCGCGACGCCGAACCAGCGCAGGCCCGAGCCTTCGCTGCTCAGACGCACGAGCTTGCCCGGATCGATCGGACGGCCGCCGACGATGCCGCTCAAGGCCGGCTCGGCGATGGCCTTGGGCGCCGGACCGGAACCCAGCGTGAAGCCCCAGGCCCAGGCGGCCGGCAGCAGGAAGTACGCGTACCAGAGCGGATATTCGTCCAGGCTGTGAACCGCGATCATCAGGATCATCACCCACGCCGCGCGGGCGCCATGGCCGGCTTCGCCCTGGGTGCGGTAGGCACGGATGAGGCCTTGCACCAACGCCACGATCATCAACACCAGCACCACCAACGCCAGCGGGATGCCCAGTTCGACGACGAACTGCAGCGGCAGGTCATGCGTGTGGTCGAAGAACGCCGTCGGGCGATGCGGGAAGGGCGTCAGCGTCCAGGCGAAATTGAATTCGCCCCAGCCCACGCCCAGCCACGGCTGCTGGCGGATCATCTCCAGCGTGTTCTTCCAGATCGCGAAGTGCGAGCTGTCGCCGTCGGAGGCGCGCGTGGCCGTTCCGACGCCGTGCGGCATGAACGACGAATGCACGCTGAGCCACGGCAGCACGCAGGCGAACGCGACGCCGACGACCAGCGCCACGCGCGTGCTGACAGACAAGCTCCAGTCGCAGGCGGCCCACAGCACCAGCACGATGGCGCCCCCGATCAGGCCGGTGCGCGAGCCGCTCAGGAAGACGGCATACATGATCAGCAGCAGCAGCACCGCGCCGAGCCAGCGCGGGATGCGTCGCCATTCGACCAGCGGCACCAGGGCGATCGCCGACCAGACGAGCAGGCTCGCCAGGTGGTTGGGCTGGCGCAGGTTGCCGACCGCGCGCCCCGGGATGCCGGACTGCGCGATGAAGGTGCCGTCGGCCAGCGTGGGGAAATGCACCTGGATGATGGCCACCAGGGCGCTGAGGATGCCCACGCCCAGGATGCCGAAGGCGAACGGCGCGAACGCCTGCAGGCCGTCCTCGTCCCCGCCCTGGGCGACGCGCGCGCCGAGCGCGGCGACGAAGCTGGCGGCCACCAGCATCAGCAGCGGCGGCAAGGCCAGCGAGGTCGGCAGCGAGCCGAGCGTCCAGGAGCCGATGACCGCAACGCTGAGGATGCCCAGCGCGAAAGCCAGCGACATCGTGGCGCCGCGGCGCACGCCGCCGTTCGGAATCCGGTTGGCCGCCAGCAGGCACAGGCCCCAGCCGAACACGCACAGCAACTCGTTGAGCTGCGTGGCAGACGGCGTGCGGTTGTAGGCCAGCAGCGGAGGACAGATCAGCGCCAGCGCGTAGACGATCAAGCGGATTTCAGTGCGCTCGCTGGGAGAGGTTTGACTGGTCATTGCAAGGGATGATGGGGGAGCCGGCGGAACAGCGGCTCGCGCAGCGGGGCGCAGCGCAAACGGTGCACAGGGTAACGCGATTCCGGCCCGCCGCAGCGGTCAGCGGTGTCGCGAGCTTCTGGCGCCCGGATCCAGCGTCAGCTCCGCGGATTGTCGCCGCGGCCCGGGAGGTCGAGAGCGGTGCCGGCTTTGCAGGCTGCCTGCTCAGCGCTGCGGCCCGAGCTCAGCACTTGCGGACGGCGAGGATCCGGGCGCTACGAGGCCACATGAATGCGTGTCGCCGGCCGGTACTCTCTTGCGCAGGCAACCTTGACGCATCCCCGACTACAGGGGCGGTGGAATGGCATCCGCCCTCGGGCGGCTCAGTCTTTCCAGGGCTTGAAGTCTTCCACTTCCAGAACTTCGGCGGAATCGCGCCGCACGATCACGGTCAGATCCTTGACCTTTCCTCGCAACGGCAAAAAGCCGATGCCACCCGGGATCGCCGAATACTTGCTGCCCAACGCGTCGATCGCAGCCGTTCTTTCGGCGTTGAAGGACTTGAGCTCCTGCAACGGACGAATGTGCTTTTGCACGTCGACCTTCAGTTGCTGGTAAGGCACATAGTATTGCGGCATCTGGGGCAGGTCATCGCCGCCAGCAGTCGCACTGAACAAGATGTCGTTGCGCGCCTTGATGGATTCAGGCGCTCGGGCAGCAATCACCTCGGTGCCGAACAAAGGCACGGACTGAAACCGCGGATCGACAACCTTGCGCAGTTTTTCGTTGGTCAGATCATTGGCGTAGATCAGATCGAACCGGTCGACATTGAAGGCGAGATAGACCGGTCGCGGGACGAATACTGCGTACAAGCCGTACAGCAAGGCACAGATCTGAAGGAGCAAAATCACCGTCAGGTCGCGCTTCAATTCTTTCTTTGCCGGGTTGAAGACAACCAGCGTCATGCAGGGCCCCATGACGACATCGACTGCTAGCAATAAGAGGAAGATTTCCGTCACACCGGTGGCGGCCGACAACGGCCAACGGTACCAGACCAGAAAAACGAGCGCAGCGGAAAAGATCGCCGCGCCCAGAGAGCCGAGCAAATGGAAGCCAAAAGCCTGAAAGCGGTTTAATTTCATGGCGCATCAGAACGAACAAATGCAAAAACGCCCGCGGAGCGGGCGTTTCGAGTCAGTCAGTGAATCGCAGGGTCAGACCAGCCTGACCCATTTGATTTAGAGACTTACAGCAGAGCGGCAGCAGTCGCTTGGCGGCAATTGGCAGGAACGTACTTCCAGAGGGAGCTGGTCGGGCTCCAGCAAGCCCACGCGACTTGGTTCTTGGGGACGGTGCTGATCGCCAGGACGCCACCTGCAATGTTCCCGTCGTACGGCGTCAGCTGAATCGTGACCGAACCGGCCTTCGGCTGAGTGACGATCTTGATTTCGCCAGCCGGCGTGATCGCTTGCGAGAGCACGTTCTGCGTCTGGACACCCAGATTGGCACCAACGGAAAGGTCAGCAAGTCCGTTGCCAGCATTTTCAGCAACGATCGTCTTCAAAGAGTCAGCGGCAGTAACCGCTTCCGAGACCCGCGAACGCACGATGTAGTCTTGATAAGCAGGCAAAGCCACTGCTGCCAAGATGCCGATGATCGCGACGACGATCATCAATTCGATGAGCGTGAAGCCCTTTTGTGCCTGTTGCTTGTAGTGGGCGAATTTCATGGATGGACTCCTGATGACGGGGATAAAAAATGGGACGGCGAGACGTTCGCACTTGGACTGTATGCGAATGCCGTGCCAGCGCTATGGCCGCCTTGGCCGGCTCCTGCCGCGTGACATATGCACGCCGAAGTGACGCGTCTTGTCAGTGCCGCGGAACAATTCCTCATTTCGGAACCGCCCCAACCTGACAATTTTGGTCACACCAACTCAAAAGTGTCACCTTTGAGCAGCTCCATCAACGGACGCTCCCGCTTGAGGGCCCGCAGGCCGGCCATGACGGCGTCGATCTCGCCCGGCTTGATGTGCGTGATGTAGATGCCGGCACCGGACGGCGCGCCGGCCAGCTCGGCCGCCAGCGAACTGGGGCAGTGGTGGCCGCTGGCCTTGGCCAGGCGGCATTCGGGTTC
>JBJMWF010000506.1:0-10920 GCA_045810265.1 Vitreoscilla sp.
ACGGACATGGCCAACGCCGTGTCAGGCAGCAGGTTGCCGACGACGATGCCCATCACGATGGCCAGCGTCAAGGCCGAGATGCCGTTGGCCTGCAGCCAGCCGATTCGCGCCGCGGCGCCGGCGGCGGCGGCCACCGCGGCGGCCAGCAGCAGTCCCGGTGCCGATTGCAGCGCGGACAAGGGCAGGGCGAACGAGCGGGTGGCGGCGGTCATGGCGGGTCGATGGCGACAGTCGTTGCGATGGCCGAACTGTGGACTTGCGATGCCAATCCGTAAAACGAATTGATTTCGTTGAATCAACCTGAAAACCAGGTAGATTGACGGCATGCGGATCACCCTGCGCCAGCTCGCCATCTTCAAGGCCGTCGCCGATGCCGGCACCACCGCGGCCGCGGCACTGCAGGTGGCGCTGTCGCAGTCGGCCACCAGCGCCGCGCTCAACGAACTCGAGTCCGTGCTCGGGGCGCGGCTGTTCGACCGCATCGGCACGCGGCTGGTGCTCAACGACACCGGGCGCGGGCTGCTGCCGCAGGCGCGCGCGGTGCTCGATGGCGCCGCCGGCATCGAGCGCGAGTTCGGGCTGGGCATCGGGTCGGGCCAGGCCGGCGCACCATCGTTGCTGCGCGTGGGCGCCAGCACGACGATCGGCAACTACCTGCTGCCGACCTTGATCGCTGGTTGGCAGCGCGCGCATCCGGGCGCGCCGGTCGACGTGCAGATCGCCAATACCGGCGCCGTCGCCGCGGCGGTCGCCCGCATGGAGGTCGACGTCGGCCTGATCGAAGGCCCCAGCCATGAACCGGACGTGATCGCGCGGCCCTGGCGCGAGGAGGAGCTGGCGATCGTCTGTGCGCCGTCGCACCCGCTCCTGGGCGGAGACGCGGGCAAGCGCCTGAACGTCGCGACGCTGCGCCAGGCCGCCTGGCTGCTGCGCGAGCCCGGCTCAGGCACGCGCGAGGCGGTCGAACAGGCGCTGCAGCCGCATCTGCACCAGTTGCGCGAGGGCCTGCATTTTGGCGGCACCGAGGCCATCAAGCAGGGGGCGGTCGAAGGGTTGGGCTTCACCTGCCTGTCGCTGTTCGCGGTGCAGGACCTGGTCGCGCTCGGCCGCCTGGTGCGCGTGCGCACGACGCTGCCGCGGCTCGCGCGCCGCCTCTGGCTGATCCACCACCGGCGCAAGCAGTTCTCCAGGAGCCTGGCGGCCTTCATCGACTTCTGCCAGCAGGGTTGAAGCGCTCGTTGTATCGTCGACAGCGGCGCACAACCGGAAGGCCCGCATGACCGACGAAGACCGCTTCGAGCTCCATTCCTACTGGCGCACCTCGGCCACCTATCGCGTGCGGGTGGCGTTCAACCTCAAGGGCGTCAAGCCGCGCGAGACCAACGTCGACATCGACGCCGGCGAGCAGCATTCCCCGGCCTTCCGGCGCATCAATCCCCTGGGCGGCATCCCGGCGTTGATCGACCATGCCGAGGGCCCGTCGCCGGTGCCCCTGACGCAGTCGCTGGCCATCCTCGAGTTCCTCGACGAGACCTATCCGCAGCCGCCGCTGCTGCCCGCCGACCCGCATGGGCGCGCGCGCGTGCGCTCGCTGGCCCAGATGCTGGCGGTCGACACCCATCCGCTGATCACGCCGCGCGTGCGCAAATACCTGACCACGTCCGGCGGCTTCGATGCCGACGCGTGGCGGGCGTGGCAGATCCAGTGGTTCGGCACCGGCCTGCGCGCGATCGAGCAGCGGCTCGCCAATGAGCCGGGCACCGGCCGCTTCTGCCACGGCGACACGCCCACGATGGCCGACATCTGCCTGGCCAGCATCTTCGCTGTGATGCGGGTCTTCAACATCGCGTTCGACGACATCCCGACGGCGATGCGCATCATGAACGAATGCGAGAAGCTGGAGGCCTTTGCCGCCGCCGCGCCAGCGCGCCAGGCGGGCGCTCCGGCGCTGTGAAGCTCACGCGCTCACGACCTCGGGCGCCCTGCGGCGCAGGCGCAAGGCCAGCGTGATGAGCGGGCTGGTCATCGCCGTGGTGACCAGCGCCATGACCAGCAGGATCGTGAACATGCCTTGGCCGATCAGCCCGGTGTCCAGCCCGACCTTCATCACGATCAGCTCCATCAGCCCGCGCGCGTTCATCAGCGCGCCCACGGCGAAGCTGTCCGCCGCGTCCAGGCCCGCCGTGCGCGCCCCGATCGCGCCGCCCACCAGCTTGCCGACCGCGGCCACCGCGATCACGAGCGCCATCGCCCCCAGCGCGCTGCCGCCGAACGCGGCGCGGGTGGTGGACAAGCCGGCCAGGGCAAAGAACAGCGGCATCAGCAGCACGATGGACAGCGGCTCCACGCGCTCGGTCAGCGCCTGCAGCAGGCGGTCGTCGCGCGGCAGGCAGGCGCCGAACAGGAACGCGCCGAACACGGCGTGCAGATGCAGCCACTCGGTGGCCCAGGCGCTGGCCAGCAGCCCCAGCATCAGCGCTGCCAGCACGGCCAGCGACGGCGTGCCTTCGGGTGCGTGGGCGGCCAGCAGGCGCGCGTAGAGCGGCCGCACGACCACGAACAGCAGTGCCAGCAGGACGGCCGTCCCGATCAGGATCTTCGCCAGCCCGCGCGAACCTTCGCCGGCACCCGCGATCGCGACCACCACAGCCAGCAGGATCCATGCGAACACATCGACGACCGCCGCCGCCGCGAGCGACAGCTGGCCGAAGCTGGTCTGCGCCATGCCGCGGTCCTTGAGGATGCGCGCCATCACCGGGAAGGCGGTGATGGACACGGCGGCCGCCAGGAACAGCGCGAAGGGCGCCAGGCCGATGCCGGCGGGCGCGAACGCCGGATGCAGCACCGGGGCAATGGCCAACGCGAGGCCGGCCGGCACGGCCACGCTCAGCACGCCGACGCTGCCCGCCGCCCGCAACTGCTGGCGCACGCCACCGGGCGAGCGGATCTCCAGGCCGACGACGAACATGAACAGCACCAGGCCCAGCGTCGACAGCGCATTCAGGCCGCCCAGGAGCTCCCTGGAAAACAGCTGCGCGCTCCACGTCGGCGCATAGAAGCCGAGCACGACGGGCCCGAGCACCAGCCCCGCCGCCATCTCGCCGACCACCTGCGGCTGGCCGAACCAGCGCAGCAGCCAACCGCACAGGCGCGCAGCGACGAGGATGACGATCAACTGGAGCAGCAGCGTTGTGGTGGACATGGGAGCGAGCGAGTTGGAGGGCCGGGGTGGACGGTCAGCGCCGCCCGCGCCACAGGGGCTTCTTGCCCTTCAAGTGACGCTCGATGCCTTCGTTGAGCCGCTCGCGCAAGTCGATCACCGCGTCGATGTGGCCGTAGATGCCGGGGAAGCGCAGGTCCAGCCACAGCCACAGGGTGCACGAGCGCAGCGCCTTCTCCATGTTGTCCAGGCGGCTGTGTTCGTCCACCTCGTCGAGGAACCAGGGCGTGCCGGCCTTGCCGACGGCGGCGTGGTTGTGCGTCCAGTCCAGGAAGGCCTGCACCTGCGCCTCGGTGCGGGTGTCGACCGGCGCCTGCGCGTAGATGAAGCGCTCCTTGAGCGACAGCGTGCCGGCGGTGCGATCGAGCTGCTCGGCCAGCTCCAGCATCTGGTCCAGCTCGGCGACCGCGAAGTGCGCGTTGTCCAGCTTCAACTGGTCGACGAACACGTTGAGCACCGCGCGCAGCTGCGTCAGGTGCAGGCGCGTGGCGATGGTGTTGACGTGCCACCAGTTGGGCGCCACCGTCGCCTTGAAATCGCGCGGCGCGCGCGGCGGCTTGGGCAGCAGCTCCTTGAGCATGCGCAGCGCGGTGGGCTCGGCCTCGCGCAGCACGCCGGTGAAGCCTTCCTCGTGCATGCCGTAGCGCCCGGCGCGGCCGGCGATCTGGTGCACCTCGGATTCGTTGAGCGTGCGGTCGCCGACACCGTCGAACTTCTTGAGCGTGGAGAACAGCACCCTGCGGATCGGCAGGTTCAGGCCCATGCCGATCGCATCGGTGGCCACCAGGATGTGCGCGTGTCCATGCGCGAAGCGCTCGGCCTCGCGCCGGCGCACCTCCGGCGGCAGCGCGCCGTAGATCACCGACACCGGATGGCCGTTGGCGGCGACCTGGTCGCGCAGCATGAGCACCTCGCGGCGGCTGAAGGCGACCACGGCGTCGCCCTTTTTCAACGCCGAGATGGGCACCGGGCCGGGCATCAGTTCGACATGCTGCTTGCGCTCGAAGGTGAGCACCTTGCAGTTCTCGCCGCACAGCTGGAGCAGGTTCTCGATGGCCTCGGCCGCGTAGGCCGAGCAGATGATGATGACCTCGTTGGCGGGCACCCCCACGATGGCCTGCGTCCAGGCCCAGCCGCGCGAAGTGTCGAAGATCATCTGCGCCTCGTCGATGACGGCGACGTCGATCGGCTTGGACGTGTTGACCATCTCGATGGTGCTCGAGACGACGCGCGCATCCGGCGCCGGATCGTTCTCCTCGCCGGTCAGCAGCGAGCAGGCGACGCCGCGGCCGACCAGGCGGTCGCGGCCTTCGAGGGCCAGCAGGCGCAGCGGCGCAAGATAGCAGCCGTCGTGCGCCGCGGCGAGCTTCTCGAACGCGGCGTAGGTCTTGCCGCTGTTGGGCGGGCCGACGTACAGCGTGACGCTGCGTTGCAGGCGGCGCGCCATCTCGAAGGTGTCAGGATAGCCCTGGAACGCCAGTTCGTCATTGAGGCCGGCCAGTGCGTTCAGCTCGGCGACATGGCGCTCCCAGCGATCCTGCGCCCGCACCAGCGAGGCCTTGAGGTCGGCAAACGGCTGTGGCCGCGCCGTCTCGGCCTGCAGGCGCTGCACCAGCGAGCCCACATGCTCGGAATGGCCCGACTCGGCGCGAGCGATCAACTGCTCCACGACGTCGATGAGTTCGGCCGCATGAGGGTAGGGCGGGGCGGCGCCCAGCGCGGCCTTGAACGCGTCGAGGTCGCCGGTCCGATAAAAGTCCCACACCGGCGCCGCGCCCACCGGCTGGCGGTAGGCGACGCGCAACTGCACGCCGCTGGCCGGCAGCTTCAGGGTCTGCGTGAGGAAGCGGTCGAACTCGCCGGCCTCGCGCGTGACGCCCAGGTTCTCGAGCTCGGTCGTGCGCGCCTGCATCAGCGCGCGCACGTTGGGGCCGTTGCCGACCACGTCGAGGTGGCGCAGCGCGTCGGCCATGCGGTCGGGCGCGATCCAGCGGCTCGGACGCGAGCCGGCGACGGCCTTCTGCAGCAGGATCAGGCCCAGGCCGTCCAGATGGTGCTCGAAGTGTGGCGCGTGCTCGTCGATGTAGTCGGCCGGCTTGACCACCTGCGGCAGCTGGTAGGCCGCCTGCTGGATGCGCGCCACATCGGCGGGGTCGATGCCGGCCGGCACGCGGCTGGCGTGGCGGGCATTGGGCAGCTTGAACTGGCGCGGCGCGGCGGCGGCATCGGGGGTCGGAAGTGTCGTGGGGTCGGAGCTCATGCAGCGGCAGCCGCGCGTCGCGCGGTGCGTCGTTCTTTGGAGGAAAACACGGAGTATGACGGGTCGGGCGTGTCCCCAGGGCACACTCGCAGCGATGAATCGCTCCAAAAGCCTCGCTTCGGCCGTGCGCGATCCGCGCGCGAGCGCCCTGAGCCGCATGAAATGGGGTGCCGCCGGCCTGCTGGCCGCCGCGTTGGCCGGGCTGGCGCTGGCCGTCTGGCAGGGCGGCCAGGGCGGGTGGGCCTGGGTCGAGGCCTTTTGCGAGGCCTCGGCCGTGGGCGCCGTCGCCGACTGGTTCGCGGTCGTGGCGCTGTTCCGCCACCCGCTGGGCCTGCCGCTGCCGCACACGGCCATCATCCCGCACAACAAGCCGCGCGTGGCCGACGGCCTGGCGCATTTCGTGCGCGACCACTTCCTCGACCCCGAGACCCTGGTCGCCCGGCTGGGCGTGTTCGATCCCGCACGCCGCCTGGGCGATTGGCTGGCCGATCCGATCCGGGTCGACGAGTGGGTGGCGCAGGCGCGCGGCTGGGCCCAGAAGGCAGTCGGGCTGTTCGACGACGGCCGCATGCGGCGGGCGACGCTGGAGCTGGTCGTGGCGCAGGCGCGGCGCTGGAACAGCGCGGCCACCGCGGCGGAGGTGTTGACGCTGCTCACCCAAGGCGGCCGGCACCATGAGCTGCTGGACGCCGGCCTGCAGAAGATCGGCGGCTTCCTGGCCGAGGACGAGGTCAAGGCGCGGGTCTCCGCGCTGATGGTGCGCCACGCGCGCAAGGAGTGGCCCAAGGTGATCGGCATGGTCGAGCTGGTGACCCCGGTGGCGCGCATGGCCGACGGCCTGGCCGACAAGCTCAGCGCGTCGGTGCTGGGCGAGCTGCGCGACGTGCTGGCCCAGCCCGACCACCCGGTGCGACAGCGCTACGACCGCTGGCTGGCCGAGTTCATCGAACGCCTGCGCCAGGACGAGGCCCTGGCCGCCGCGTTCGAGCGCGTCAAGGAGCGCGCGATCACCGATCCGGCCGTGCTCGACTATGCCGCGTCGGTCTGGAACGACCTCAAGCGCCTGCTGCAGGCCGATCTGGCCGACGAGCATTCCGCGCTCGCCGGCCACGTGGCGCAGGCGATGCGGGACGTCGGCGACCGGCTGCGCGACGACCAGAGCCTGCGCGCCTCGCTCAACGAGCACCTGATGTCGGCCGCGGACCAGTTGGCCACCAACCTGCGCGACGGCGTCACCACGCACATCGCGCAGACGATCAAGGACTGGGACGATCGCCAGCTGGTGGACGAGCTCGAGCTGAGCGTGGGCCGCGACCTGCAGTTCATCCGCATCAACGGCACCGTGGTCGGCGGCATCGCCGGGCTGGCGCTGCATGCACTGCGGCTGATGCTGCACTGAGCGAGCGCGGCGGGCCGGCTCCATGCCGTAACAGGCCCCGTCGACTGCACGGGGGTGTTCCACGCGACGAGGCATACACTGGCCCTCCGGAAGGTGCAGGGGCGGGCGTACATGGGATTCTTCGCGGACAGGGAGGCGGGGCAGCGACGGTCGCGCATCGTGCGGCTGCTGCCGGGCCTCGCGGTGGCCGCGGCGGTGGCCTTGCTGGCCTCGGGCGCCATCGTCCGCGACTTCCGCCAGGAACGCGCCCAGGCGGCCGCAAGGCTGGAGGCCGTCGCCGAGCTGCGGGCGACCCAGGTGCAGGCCTGGCTAGACCGCCGCATGAGCTTCGCGCAGTTCCTCCAGGACAGCACGGCCCTGGCCGACCTGTACACGCGCTGGCAGGAGCATGGCGACGCCGAGGCCGGCCGGCTGCTGCTGGCGCGCGCCATCGATGCGCGCCGCGCCGACGGCGCCGACAGCGCCCTGATCACCGATGCGGCCGGCACGGCGCTGGCGCGCGAGCACCCCGCTCAACGCGAGGCCGCGCCGCAGCTCAAGCAGACCGTGCGCGCGGCCATCGCGGCGGGCGACTCCGCCAAGTCCAGCATCTATGGCCGCGCCGGCACCGAGATCCCGCAGCGCCTGGACGTCGTCATCCCGCTGCTCAAGACCGGGCATCCCGCGCACGGCGCGCTGGTGCTGCGCGTCGATCCGCGCCGCTCGCTGTTCCCGACGCTGGCCAGCTGGCCGGTGCCCAGTCGTACCGCGGAGGCGGTGCTGTGGGATCGCGTGGATGAGCGCATCGTCAACATCAGCGACGTGCTGCGGCGGCCCGACAGCCTCTGGCGCATCAGCGAGCCCGTGGCGACATCCGCGCTGCCGGTGGCGCGGGCGGTACGCGGCGAGCTGCCGGCCGGGGTGGTGACCCGCGTGGTCGACTACAGCGGCACCGAGGCGCTGTGGTGCGCCCGGCGCGTGGCCGGCTCCGACTGGTGGCTGGTGGCCAGGATCGACATGGACGAGGTCGACGCGCCGGCCTGGGCGCGCGCCCGCGTCACGGTGCTGGCGGCGCTGTTCGCGATGCTGGGCGCGGCGCTCGCGACCCGGCTGTGGTCGCAGCGCCGGCTGGTGCGGCTGGCCGAACGCGAGCGCGGCGAGCAGCGCGAACGGCTGCGCGCGCTCGCGCTGCTCGAGGCGATCGCCCAAAGCGCCAGCGATGCCATCTACGCGAAGGACCTGGAAGGCCGCTACATCTTCTGCAACCGCGCAGCGGCGCAATTGGTCGGACGCAGCCCACAGGAGGTGCTGGGGCGCACCAGCGAGGAGTTGTTCGGGCCCGAGGCCGCCAGGGGCATCTCCGAGCGGGATGGCAAGGCGGCGCGCGGCGAATCGAGCGGCCCGTTCGAAGAGGCGCTGCCGTCGGCGCACGGTGTCGTCCAGCTGCTGACCACCAAGGGCCCGCTGGTCGACTCCGAAGGCACGCTGCTGGGCATCCTGGGCGTCTCGCGCGACGTGATGGCGATGCGCCAGGCGCAGCGCGCGCTGGGCGAGAGCGAGGCGCACTACCGCTCCGTGGTATCGGCGCTCAAGGAGGGCGTCTTCGTGTGCGATCCGCAAGGGGTCGTGATCTCCTGCAATCCGGCCGCCGAACGCATGCTGGGGACGACCAGCGCGGAATGGGCGGGCCAATCCATCGTCGCGCCCGGCTGGACGCTGGTGCACGCCGACGGCAGCCCCATGGACGCGTCCGAGCTGCCCATCCTGCGGGTGATGGCCGGCGAGGGGCCGCAGTACGACGTCCTGGTGCACACGCTCAGCCCCGCCGGCCAGCCGGTGACCTACGAGATCAGTTCGGTGCCGGTGATCAGTCCGGACACGGGCGCACTAGTGTCGGTGGTCACGTCGTTCGCCGATGTCACCGACCGCTTGCGCCTGGAGGCCGACGCCCTGCGCCATCGCGACGAGCTCGAGCGCGAGGTGGCGTTGCGCACCACCGAACTGCAGGCGGCGAATGTCGCGCTGGAGGACGCGGCGCGCGTCAATCGCGAGGTCACCGACGCGATCCCGGGCCTGGTCACCTACTGGGATCACGAACTGCGCTGCCGCTTCGCCAATCGCACCTACCTCGAGCGCATCGGGCGCACCGCCGACCAGGTGATCGGCCGTACCAAGGCCGAGATCTACGGCGACCAGCATGCGCAGCGCAAGCGCGAGCTGCTGCAGCGCGCGCTGGCGGGCGAGACGCTGGTGTTCGAGTACCAGCCCCCGGCCGAACGCGGTGGCGCCGACATCTTCCAGGGCCACTACATGCCGGCCCGCGACGCGCAGGGCCGGGTGCACGGCGTCTACATGATGGCGTTCGACATCAGCGCGCTCAAGCGGGCAGAAGCCGAACTGACCAGCGCCAACGAGGCGCTCGAGCGCTCGCGCGACGAGGCCGAGACGGCCAATCGCGCCAAGAGCGCGTTCGTGGCCAACATGAGCCACGAGATCCGCACGCCGCTCAATGGCATCCTCGGCCTGGCCTACCTGCTCGCACGCGACCCGCGCGACGAGCTGCAGCGCGAGCGCCTGGGCAAGATCGGCGACGCCGGCCAGCACCTGCTGCAGATCATCAACGACGTGCTGGACATCTCCAAGATCGAGGCCGGCAAGCTGACGCTGGAGGAGGCCGACTTCTCGCTCGACACCCTGCTGTCCACGGCCTGCGACATGGTGGGCGAGCGCGCGCAGGCCAAGGGCCTGGAGCTGGTGGTCGACACCGACCACCTGCCGCAGCGGCTGCGCGGCGACCCGACGCGGCTGTCGCAGATGGTGCTCAACCTGCTGTCCAACGCGGTCAAGTTCACCGACAGCGGCTGGATCCGCCTCAAGGGCGACCTGCTGGACGACCGCGATGGCCGCGTCCTGGTGCGCTTCGACGTGCACGACACCGGCCCCGGCGTTCCCGCCGAACGCCAGCCGCACCTGTTCAGCGCGTTCGAGCAGGGCGACAACACCACCACGCGCCGCTTCGGTGGCACCGGCCTGGGCCTGTCGCTGACGCGCAACCTGGCCGCCGCGATGGGCGGCGAGGTCGGCGTGGTCAGCGCGCCGGGCGGCGGCAGCACGTTCTGGTTCACGGCCTGGCTGTCGCATGCCACGCGCGCGGACGAGGCGACCACGCTGGCGCCGATGAAGGCCATGCGCATCCTGCTGGTCGACGACCTGCCCGAGGCCTCGGCCGTCATCGCCAACTACCTGACGACGATGGGGATGCTGGTCGACGCGCAGCCCGGCGGCGAGGCCGCCGTGCAGCGGGTCGAAGCCGCGATGGCCCAGGGCCGGCCGTACGACCTGATGCTGGTGGACTCCAGCACCCGCTGCGACGATGGCTCGCCCACGCTCGTGCGGCTGCACGCGCTCATGGGCGAGGGCATGCCGCCCTGCATCCTGATGTGCTCGACGCCCGAGGGGCTTTCCGGCGATCGCATGGGTGGCGTCAAGGTGGACGCGGTGCTGGACAAGCCGGTGACGGCGTCGGCACTGCACGACGTCGTCGCGCGCGTGCTGTACCGCCAGGGCGGTGCGCGCACCGACTCGGCGATCGTGCGCGACGTCAACGAAAGCCTGGTGCGCGAGCGCCACGGCGGCCAGAGCGTGCTGCTCGCCGAGGACAACATCATCAACCGGCTGATCGCCCGCGAGCTGTTGTCCAACGCCGGCCTGGTGGTGGAGCAGGCGGAGAACGGCGCGATCGCGCTGGAGCTGGCCGGGCAGCAGAAGTGGGACCTGATCCTGATGGACATGCAGATGCCCGTGATGGACGGCCTGGCCGCCACGCGCGCGATACGCGAGCGCGGCGACACCGCGGTGCCCATCATCGCGATGACGGCCAACGCCTTCGTCGAGGATCGTGCCGCCTGCCTGGAGGCCGGCATGAACGACCATGTCGCCAAGCCGGTGAATCCGGCGGCCCTGTACGCGATCCTGATGCGCTGGCTGCCACCAAGGAACGAGCCGCGCAACTGAGGTTGTTTCCGGACTCAAGTCGGCGCCGCCGCGTGCCGATAAGGGGAT
>JBJMWF010000507.1:0-8834 GCA_045810265.1 Vitreoscilla sp.
GCCAAGGACGTCGCCTTCGCCCACACCGCCTACGTCGAGGAAGTGCGCATCCTGACCAAGGTGAATTCGGGCATCAAGGACATCAAGGACCTGAACGGCAAGAGCGTCGCCACGACCACCGGCACCACCTCCGTGCAGCTGCTGCGCAAGAACGAGCGCGCCACGGGCCTGGATTTCAAGGAAGTGTTCGGCAAGGATCACGCCGACAGCTTCCAGCTGCTCGAGAGCGGCCGCGCCGACGCCTTCGTGATGGACGGCCAGATCGTCATGGGCCTGGCCTCCAAGTCCAAGACCCCGGCTGACTTCCACGTCGTTGGCCCCGCGCTGTCGGTCGAGCCGATCGCCATCATGGTGCGCAAGGACGATCCGGCCTTCCTGGCGGCCGTCAACAAGACCCTCGATGGCCTGATGAAGTCGGGCGAGATCTCCAAGATCTACGACAAGTGGTTCATGCAGCCGATCCCGCCGACCAACACCCGCGTGGGCCTGCCGCCGTCCGAGTTCACCAAGGACGCCTGGGCGCATCCGAACAACATGACCACCGAGCAACTGGCAGCGGCCAAGAAGTGACGCGGCGTGCGGCCGCGCGCGCGTGAGGCGCGTGCGGCGGCGCCGTTCGAGAGCATGATCGCGTGCGGACCCGGCGACGGGGCCGCACGCTGCACAATGTACAGGGCCGGAGCACATCCGGCTGCAGCGGGAATCGCATCGATGCGATCCCTGCCAAAGAGGAGTCGAGGGTGAGCAACTTGCTGGCTCAGATCAAGGACAGCGCGGCGTTGATGTGCACGAGCATCGACGATCCGACCGTCTATCCATCTTGCTTTGCCACTGCCAAGGGCGACATGACCTACCTGCAGTGGATGATCCACGGCTGGGGTTGGACGCTTGTCGTCGCACTGGTGGCGCTGGTCATCGCCCTGGCCGTGGGCCTGGTGATCGGCGTCATGCGCACGCTGCCCAACAAGGCCGCGGTGCTGTTCGGCGAGGCCTGGACGGAGCTGTTCCGCAACGTGCCGGTGCTGGTGCAGCTGTTCATCTGGGCCTTCGTCCTGCCGGAGATCTTTCCGACGCTCAAGTCGGTCTCCTACGCGACGCTTTCCTGCGTCGGGCTGGGCCTGTTCACCTCCGCGCGCGTCGCGCAGCAGGTCAAGGCCGGCATCGCCACGATTCCCAAGGGGCAGCGCTACGCCGGACTGGCGATGGGGCTCACGCTGGCGCAGACCTACCGTTACGTGCTGCTGCCCGTCGGCTTGCGCGTCGTGCTGCCGACGCTGACTTCAGAGTCGATGAACATCATCAAGAACTCGTCGGTGGCCTACGCCATCAGCGTGCCCGAGCTGATCTGGACCTCGATCCAGGCCGGCGAACAGACTTCCGCCCACGGCACCATGTATTTCGTGGCGACGGTGTTCTACGTGATCTCCGCGCTGGCCATCAACCGCCTGGCTGTCTTCATCGAGGGGCGCACCCGCCTCAGCACCGCGATGGGGGGCAAGTAAATGGCGCTCAATCTCGACTTCTCGTTCCTGACCTCCGACGTCATCCGGTCCAACCTGGTTTCGACGTTCGAGTACTCCATCCAGCTGACCGCCGTGGCGGCGCTCGGCGGCACGGCGCTCGGTACGTTCATCGCGCTGATGCGGCTGTCCTCCGTGCGCTGGCTGCAGCGCATTGCCACCGTCTACGTCGACTTGCTGCGGTCGATTCCGCTGGTGATGGTGATCCTGTGGTTCTACCTGCTCATCCCTGCCAGCTTCTACTCGATGATCGCCGGCAGCTTCGGCGAGAACCACCGGCCTGAATTCGCGGCGGTCATCACCTTCACGTTCTTCGAGGCGGCGTATTACTCGGAGATCATGCGTGCGGGCATCCAGTCGGTGCCGCGCGGACAGAGCTACGCCGGGTACGCGGTGGGCATGACCTATGCGCAATGCATGCGCCTGGTGGTGCTGCCGCAGGCCTTCCGCAACATGCTGCCCGTGCTGCTGACGCAGACCGTCGTGCTGTTCCAGGATACCTCGCTGGTGTATGCGATCGGCGCGTCGGACTGGCTCAAGGGCTTCCAGACCGTGGGCAACCTGTTCAACCGTCCCGCCGAGATGTACCTGTTCGCGGCGGTTGGCTACTTCGTCGTTTCCTTCAGCCTGTCGATGCTGGTGCGTCGCCTGCAGGCCAGGATCCAGATCATCCGTTGAGAGACTCCTCATGATCGACATCAAGAACATTTCCAAGTGGTACGGCAGCTTCCAGGTGCTGACCGACTGCACGACGACGATCAACAAGGGCGACGTCGTCGTCGTCTGCGGCCCGTCGGGCTCGGGCAAGTCGACGCTGATCAAGACGGTCAACGCACTCGAGCCGATCCAGCAGGGCGACATCATCGTCGACGGCACCTCGATCAGCGACAAGAAGACCAACCTGCCCAAGCTGCGCTCGCGCGTGGGCATGGTGTTCCAGCATTTCGAGCTGTTCCCGCATTTGTCGATCACCGATAACCTGACGCTGGCGCAGATCAAGGTGCTGGGCCGCAGCAAGGACGAGGCGCTCAAGCGCGGCATGAAGATGCTCGATCGCGTCGGCCTGTCGGCGCAGAAGGACAAGTTCCCCGGCCAGCTCTCGGGCGGCCAGCAGCAGCGCGTGGCGATCGCCCGTGCGCTGTCGATGGATCCGATCGTGATGCTGTTCGACGAGCCGACCTCCGCGCTGGACCCCGAGATGGTGGGCGAGGTGCTGGACGTGATGGTGGGCCTGGCTCAGGAAGGCATGACCATGATGTGCGTGACGCACGAGATGGGTTTTGCCAAGCGCGTCAGCAACAAGGTGATCTTCATGGACGCCGGCAGGATCGTCGAGGATTGCTCCAAGGACGACTTCTTCGGCAATCCCGACGCGCGCTCGCCGCGGGCCAAGGAATTCCTGTCGAAGATCCTGCAGCACTAGTCAGAACGACAGCTGCATGTAGCGGATGCCCTGGCGGAACGCTTCGGGCATCTCGATCGGGTACGGCGGGCAGTCGACGAAGCCCATCGCCTCATACAAGGCCTGCGCCGTCTGCATGAAGGGCAAGGTGTCGAGCCGCACGGCGCGATAGCCGAAGCGGCGCGCGTCGCCGACCAGCTGCCTTGCCAGGGTCTCGCCAAGCCGCCGGCCGCGTCCCGCCGGCCGCACATACACGCGCTTGAGCTCGGCGACGCCGTCCTCGCTGCGGCGCAGTCCGCCCATCGCGAGTAGCTGGCCGCCGTCCTCGACCAGGTAGAACGCGCCGCGCGGCGGCGGGTCACCGCAGACCTTGTCGATGATGGTCGGAACGTAGTCGGCCACTGCCATTCCCAGGACGGCCTGCGCCGTCATGCCGAAGCGCTGCTCGATCTCCGCGAACACCCAGGTGACGTACTCGACGTTGAGGGCGATCAATGCCGCGCGGTCGGCATCCGGGTCGGCCAGGCGGAACGTGGGCGAACTCATGCGGGCGGTCTCCTCGTCGGCGGAGCGGCGATTGTGCAGGTCCGCACGCGCCGACGGTGCGAAAATCGCCCGCATGACGACGCTCAACGAACTCTCCATCCAGACGCCCGACGACTGGCACCTGCACATCCGCGATGGCGCGGCGATGGCGGCCGTGGTGCCCTACACGGCACGCCAGTTCGGCCGCGCGATCATCATGCCCAACCTGCGTCCGCCGATTACGACGACGGCACAGGCGGTGGCGTATCGCGAGCGCATCCTGGCGGCCTTGCCCGAAGGCAGCAGCTTCGAGCCCTTGATGACGCTGTACCTGACCGACAACCTGCCGCCCGACGAGATCCGGCGGGCCAAGGACGCGGGCATCGTCGCGGTCAAGCTCTATCCGGCCGGCGCGACGACGAACTCCGATGCTGGCGTCACCGACCTGCGCAAGACGTACAAGACTCTGGAGGCGATGCAGCGCGAGGGCATCAAGCTGCTGGTGCATGGCGAGGTCACCAGTCCGGACATCGACCTGTTCGATCGCGAGGCCGTCTTCATCGACGACGTGTTCGAGCCGCTGCGGCGCGACCTGCCGGAGCTCAAGGTGGTGTTCGAGCACATCACCACCAAGGAGGCCGCGCAGTACGTCGCCGAGTCGAACGCGTTCACCGCGGCGACCATCACCGCGCACCACCTGCTCTACAACCGCAACGCGATCTTCATGGGCGGACTGCGCCCCCATTACTACTGCCTGCCGGTGCTCAAGCGCGAGGTGCATCGCCAGGCGCTGGTGGCCGCGGCGACGTCCGGCAGCGCCAAGTTCTTCCTGGGCACCGACAGCGCGCCCCACGCGTCGGTGATGAAGGAGGCTTCGGTCTGCGGTGCCGGCTGCTTCACGGCCTTGTCGGCGCTGGAGCTCTACGCCGAGGCCTTCGACGCCGCCGGCGCACTCGACAAGCTCGAAGGCTTCGCGAGCCACCACGGCCCCGACTTCTACGGCCTGCCGCGCAACGCCGGCGCGGTGACGCTGCGCCGCCAGGCCTGGGAGCTGCCCGCCAGCGTGCCGTTCGGCGACGCGCTGCTCAAGCCGCTGCGCGGCGGCGAGACCCTTGCCTGGAAGCAGGCCTGAAGCGGACGCAGCCGACTCCCGAGCGGGGGCATCGCGAGCGCATGGGACAATCCGCTCCGTGAAGCGAGCCAGACCGTCGCTGGTACACCGGCCGAAAGGCTGTACTGGAGGAAGGTCCGGACTGCACAGGGTAGCGCAGCAGGTAACACCTGCCCGTCGAGGGCCGCAAGGTTCGAGGCGAGGATCAGAGCAACAGAGACGAGCCGATTCAGTTCGGGTGAAACGGGCAATCTCTGCGTGCAGCAACATCAAGTAGGCGGACGTCGACCTGACCCGGGGAGTCCGCGGGTAGATGGCATCGAGCCGTGCTGGCGACAGCCGGCCCAGACGAATGACGGTCACGGCGCGCGGGCTCGCAAGGGCGCGTGCGACGCACAGAATCCGGCCTATCGGCTCGCTTCACAATAAATCCGCGCGGCACGCTCCTGGACGGCGGACCGCCAACGAGCCGCCTCATCCTCCATGAATCCTGATGCCGCCACGCTCTGGCGCCGACCCCGCTCGGCGCTCGCGGCGCTGCTCGCATGCCTGGGCATGCTGGGCGCGTTCTCCATCGACACCTACATCCCCGCGTTCTCGGGCATCGCCCGCTCGCTGGACGCGACGCCGGTGCAGATGCAGCAGACGCTGTCGGCCTACCTGTTCGGCTTCGCGGTGATGAACCTGTTCCATGGGGCGCTGGCCGACAGCTTCGGCCGGCGGCCCGTCGTGCTGTGGGGCATCGCCATCTTCACGCTGTCCTCGCTCGGCTGCGCACTGTCGCAGACGGTGGGCCACCTGATCCTGTTCCGCCTCCTGCAGGGCATGAGCTCTGGCGCCAGCATGGTGGTGGGCCGCGCCATCATCCGCGACATGTTCCCGCCCGACGAGGCGCAGCGCGTGATGTCGCAGGTGACGATCTACTTCGGCGTCGCGCCGGCCGTCGCGCCCATCGTCGGCGGCCTGCTGCTGGTGCACTTCGGCTGGCATTCGGTGTTCGTCTTCCTGACCTTCGTCGGCGTGGTGATGTGGACGCTCAGCTGGCGCCTGCTGCCCGAGACGCTGCATGCCACGCAGGTGCAGCCGTTCCATCCGGCGCACCTGCTCAAGGGCTATTGGGAGATGCTGTCCAGCCCTCGCTTCCTGGCGCTGGCGCTGGCCTCGGGCGTGCCGTTCAACGGCATGTTCCTGTACATCCTGTCGGCGCCGGTGTTCCTGGGCGACCTGCTGCACCTGGAGCCCACGCACTTCTTCTTCCTGTTCCTGTTCACCATCGGCGGCATCATGGGCGGCGCCTTCCTGTCGGGCAAGCTGGCGGGCAAGATGACGCGCGGGCGCCAGATCCGCATCGGCTTCACGATCATGTTCACGATCGCGACGATCAATCTCGTCGCCAACGCGTTGTTCACGGCGCAGCCCTGGTGGGCCATCCCGCCCATCGGCGTGTTCTCCTTCGGCTGGGCGCTGATGGTGCCGGTCGTCACGCTGCTGGTGCTGGACCAGGCGCCGCTGCGGCGCGGCATGGCGTCGTCGCTGCAGGCCTGCATCGGCAGCGTGGCCAACGCGTTCGTGGCCGGCGTGATCTCGCCGCTCGTGATGCATTCCACGGTGCACCTGGCGCTGGCGTCGCTGCTGATGTCGTGCATCGGCATGGTGGCGTGGTTCTTCGTGCGCAAGAGCGTGCTCGCCGAGCAGTAAACCGCAAGGTTTCGCTCAACTTTCGGCCGCCGCGGCCGATCTCAAGGGGCACGCCGTCCGTGCGGAGCCCCCATGTCGTCTCGTTTCCTGCCTTCCTTGATCGCTGCCGCCGTGCTGCTGGCCCTGCCGTCCGGCGCCGTGCTGGCCATGGAACCGGTGTCCGGGCTGGTCGTCGCCCAGCTGGGCCCGACCTCGCCAGGCTTCAAGATGAACGTCCATCGCAGCGATGCCGGCGCGCCCGAGCCCACTGCGATCGACATGCACACGACAGCGGCCAGCAGTGCCCAATGGCGCAGCAAGTCGTCGCATCCGTCGACCGACAAGGACGCCGAGGCGAAGGACGGCGGCGACAAGGCTGCCGGCGACACGAAGACCACGGAGCACCGGCCTGGCGCAGCCGTCGCAGCCAGGCCCGGGGCCTCGGCAGCCGAGCCCAGCGCGATGGACGTCCTGCGCGAGAAGCTCGCGGCCAAGCTGGGCGCCAAGCCGGCGGCCGACGGCAAGTACGCGATGCAGGTGTCCAACCGCGGCGAGAGCGGCGAGAACGTCATCACCTCCGTGCGCCCCAGCGCCGCTGCCATCGCGGCCGCGCGCAAGCCCAGGCATCCGGCCGCCAGCTCGGACGCCGCCGCCAACGCGGGCCAATCGCTGCTGCCCACGCACTGGGACTACGCCGGCGAGGCCGGCCCCGACGCCTGGGGCAGCATGCGCCCGGAATTCAGCAAGTGCGCGACCGGCCAGCGGCAGAGCCCGATCGACATCCGCGGCGGCATCGCTGTCGATCTCGAGCCGATCAGGTTCGACTACCGCCCAAGTTCGTTCTCGGTGATCGACAACGGCCACACCGTGCAGGTCAACGTCGAGCCGGGCAACTCGATCACCATCACCGGCAGGCGCTACGAGCTGGCGCAGTTCCACTTCCACCGCCCGTCCGAGGAGCGCATCAACGGGCGCCAGTACGACATGGTCGTGCACCTGGTGCACAAGGACGTCGACGGTCACCTGGCGGTGGTCGCGGTGCTGCTCGATCGCGGCAGCGCCCAGGCCATCGTGCAGACGGTGTGGAACAACCTGCCGCTCGAGAAGGGCGACGAGGTGCGCGCCGGTTCGCGCATCGACCTCAACCAGCTGCTGCCCGACGACAAGCGCTACTACACCTACATGGGCTCGCTCACCACGCCGCCCTGCAGCGAAGGCGTGCTGTGGATGGTGATGAAGCAGCCGGTGCCCATCTCGATGGACCAGGTCGGAATCTTCGCGCGGCTCTATCCGATGAACGCGCGGCCGATCCAGCAGGCCGACGGGCGTCTGATCAAGGAATCGAACTGAGCGTCCGGGGCGAGCGCGCCGGCTAGGCGCGCTCCTTGCGCAACTGCAGCACCTGCGTCGCCACCATGTGCGACATCACGGCGGCGACCTCGTCGGCGTCCAGCGTCGCGTCGTCGACCAGCAGTTCCTGCGCCGAGTACATCACCTCGATCGCCAGGCGCGAGACCAGGCGTACGCGGGCGCGCGGCACGCCGGGCCAGGCCGACGCGAAGGCCGCCACCACCAGTCCGGTGACGTGCTCGTGCGACTCGATGCGCACCGGTGCCAGCGACGGCACGGCGCGCAGCGCCCGCGTGATCCATTCGCCGGCGATGACCTCGCGCGTCATCTCCAGCGTGTCCAGGAACAGCTGGCGGATCCGCGCCTCGAACCTGGCGGCCGGCAATTTCATCGTCGCGGGCGTCGCCCATTTCTCGAGCAGCTCGTTCTGGCTCATCATCAGCCGCACGCCCAGCTCGGCCAGCACCGCGTACTTGTTCGGGTAGTAGCGATACAGCGCCGGCGGCGACAACCCCGCGCGCTCGCAGATCAGGTTGGTGGACAGCCGCTCGATGCCGACCTCGCCCAGCAGGTTGGCGGCGGCGTCGAGGATGCGCTCGCAGGTCTCGAGCGCGCGCGACTGGGTCGGGTCGCGCTTGCGGTCCAGCTCGACGCCGCTCGCAGCGGACATCGGCGTGTCGTCGGAAGCCCTGGATTTGCGCGGCATGGAAGGTTCGGGGTGGCTCGAAGGCAGTGTATCCACGTGCAGGCAAGACGGTGTCGGCCAATACAGTAGCGATGACTATGGTGTTCCGGCTTTGCGATCTGCAACACAGGGAAAGCACCGACCCCATCAACGGTAGCCATTGCTATCTTTTGGGTTGTCGTGTCAGCGAGGTCTCGCCATGCACCCGATCCGCAGGTCCGAACTCCCGTCATTCCGCGCGCAGTCGCGCAATGCACCCCTGCGGCGGTGCCTCGTCGCCAGGGTGGATCCTGCGACTGCGCGCAGGATGACTCGAGGCGGGCGCCTGCTCGCCTTGGCCATCACGGCGGGCGCCTTGACCGCCTGCAGCAAACCCGCTCCGGATCCGAACGTGCGCGCGGGCGACTTGCCCGTGGACGTCGAATTCGCCAAGAAGCTGCAGGGCCAGTTGCTCGATGCCAAGCCGGGCGCGGTCATCGAGATCCCCGCCGGGCGTTGGCATCTGGACCGCGGCCTGTCGCTGCGCGTCAACGGCGTCACGATCCACGGCGCGGGCATGGAGCA
>JBJMWF010000508.1:0-15219 GCA_045810265.1 Vitreoscilla sp.
AGGTCACGCAGCAGCGCGGTGCGCTCCGCGCTGTCGTCGATCAGCTCGGCGTTGATGCGCGCGCGGGCCAACGGTGAACGCAGCTCGTGGCTGATGGCCAGCAGCAGCTGGCGCTTGGCGTCGAGCATGTGGTGCAGGCGCGCGGCCATGCCGTTGATCTGTTCGGCCAGGTCGCCCAGTTCGTCGCGATTGCGCGGCACGATGGGCTGCGAGAAGTCGCCCTGGCCGTAGCGCACGGCGCCGGCCCGCAGCGCCACCAGCGGTCGCAGCATGTGCCGCACCCAGGCATAGGCCAGCGCGGTGAACAGCAGCAGCAGCCCCAGCGTGGCCCAGCCGATGTGCTCGGCACGCCGTTCGTGCGACATGTCGGCCAGGCTGAAGACGATGCGGTGGCCGTCCGGCAGGCGGCGCACCACGCGCCACAGGCTGGGGTCGACGTCGGTGTTCAGCGACAGGCGGTGAGGCAGCACGTGCGCGCCCGGGCCCGGCATCGCGTCGGGTGCCGCGTCCTGCGGCGGCCGGCGCGGCGCGGGCACGACCAGCGGCAGCGGGTCGCCGTTCGGCAAGGTCACCACCGGACGTCGGAAGGGGCGGAACGGGCCTTCGCCTGGCGGCGGAGGCGGCGGGCGCGGTTCATCGGCGGAATCCCAGTTGACCTGCGGCCCCTCGATGCGAATGTGCAAGGGCAGGCGCTGCGTCAGCACGCGGGCGCGCTCCACATCCGGCGGCAAGCCGATCTGCGCGACCAGCGTGTCGGCGTAGTTCATCACCAGCGGGCGCAGGTACTCGTGCCAGCCACCGGTCTGCACGACATGCATGCCCAGCATGAAGGTCACCGCGACCGCGATGGCCAGCACCAGGAACAGCCCCACCAGGCGCGCGCCCAGCGACGGAAAGCGCGCGCTCCAGCGCGATGGCGCGGTCGGCGAGTGCTCGTTCATGCATGCCCGCCGGCGAACGCGTAGCCCGCGTTGCGCAGCGTCTTGATGCAGTCCAGCGGCTCGAGCTTCTTGCGCAGCCGGCTCACCAGGATGTCGACGGCGCGCGTGTACAGATCGGCGTCCTGGCCGCGCAGACGGTTCAGGATCTCGTCGCGGTGGAACACCTTCTGCGGCGCCTTGGCCAGCATCGCCAGCAGCTCGAACTCGGTGCCGGTGAGGTCGACCGGCTGGCCCTGGCGCAGCACCTGGCGGCGCTCGAGGTCGATCTCCAGGCCGTCGAACACGAGCCGGCCCTGCGGGCTTGCCGCCGGCGCACGGGCGCGGCGCAGGATGGTCTGGATGCGCGTGAGCAGCTCGCGCGGCTCGAAGGGCTTGGGAATGTAGTCGTCGGCGCCGATCTCCAGGCCGACGATGCGGTCCATCACGTCGCCGCGCGCGGTCAGCATCACGATGGGGATGTCCGATTCGCGCCGGATCGTGCGGCACAGCTCGAAGCCGTCCATCTCGGGCAGCATCACGTCCAGGATCGCCGCGTCGTAGGCGCTCGCGCGCAGCCTGGCCAGGCCCTGGCTGGGCGTGACGGCGCTGTCGAGCTCGTAGTCGAAACGACGGAAGTAGGTGGCGAGCGGCGCCGCGAGCAGCGCGTCGTCGTCGATCATCAGGATGCGGCGCATGCGACGAATGGTAGGGCCGAAACACGACGAGGCAGGACCTCGCGTCGCTGCCTCGTCGATGTCGGCGGGACAGGGGGCCCCCCCGGGCGTTGGCCTTACATCTCGCCCGCGCCCGAGGCGCCGTGCGGGCCATGGTGGCCGTGCATGCCGCCCGGGCCCATGGCGCCCAGGCCGAAGAAGCCGTGGTGATGGGACGCGAGCTCACGCACCTGGGCCTGTTGCGCCGGGGTGAGGCTGTCGTAGAAGTCGCCGGTGGCGTTGATCAGGGCCGGGCCGTTGGCCTGCATCTTGGCGATGTGCTGGTTCATCAGCTGCGTCGCGCCGGCGCGGTCGAAGGTGTTGCCGGCGATCAGCGCCGTCATGGCCGCATGCGGGTCGGCACCGCTGGCCGGCGGCGTGTGTTGCGCCATGAACAGGTCGGCCAGGGTCTTGAGCTTGGCGGCCTGGTTGGCATCCAGATTGAGCTTCTTGCCGATGTGGGCCAGCATCTTGGCTTCGTGCTGTGCCATCTGCTCGGCGGTCGGCGGGCCGTGGTGGAACTCCACCCCTTCGGCGGAGTAGGCGGCGATGCTGCCCAGCAGGGCGGTGGAGACTGCCACACCCAGCAGGGTGCGCTTCAGCCAGGTCTTCGTCATGATTGTTTCCTTCGGGTTGGGTGACATGGCCACGACAAGTCGTTGCGCCATGGGCTCATTACGCTCCGGAGCGGCACCGGCATGCTTTCAGCGCCGTATCGCCGTGTGTCGTTTTGTCTCGTGCGGCGCAAACCACGCGCAGACCGCATGCTGCCGCGATACTCGAGATTCGGGCAGAGCGAATCCCGGGGTTGCGTCGAGCTTTTCAAAGGCGAAACATTAGACTGTCGTGAACAACACGATTCGCGCCGGGGCGACACAATCCCGGCGCCACCGGAAAGCGGCTGGAGGGACAACAGTGAACAAGCGAGAGGGCGCACCGCCCACCATCATCGACGTGGCCCGCCAGGCCGGCGTGTCGATCAAGACCGTCTCGCGCGTGATGAACAAGGAGCCCACGGTGCATGCCGACACCCGGGCGCGCGTGCAGCAGGCCGTGGCGGCGCTGAACTACCGCCCGCAGTTGTCGGCGCGCAGCCTGGCCGGCGCCAAATCGTTTCTCATCGGCCTGCTTTACTACGATCCCAGCGCGGCCTTCGTCGCCGGCGTGCAGCAGGGGGCGACGCTGCGCTGTCGCGAGGCCGGGCGCCACCTGGTGGTCGAATCGCTGCAGGAGGGCGGGGTCGACCTGCACGGGCAGATCGAGTCGATGCTGGCCGCCCTGCGGCCGGACGGCATGATCCTGACGCCGCCGCTGTGCGACAACCCTGACATCCTGCAGACACTGCGCGCCAACCGCACGCCCTGCGTGCTGATCTCGCCGGCCGTCGAGGGCGAGGTGGCCAGCGTGCGCATGGACGACGCGCTGGCGGCCGAGGAGCTCACCAACCTGCTGATCAGCCTGGGGCACACGGCGATCGCCTTCATCGAAGGCAACCAGGCCGCCAGCCTGCGCCGGCGCGAGGGCTACGAACGCGCACTCAAGGCGCACCGCTTGGCCGTCGATCCGGCGCTGGTGATTCCCGGCACGTTCGAATTCGAGTCCGGCGTCTCGGCGGCAGAGGCGCTGTTCGCATTGCCGTCGCCGCCGACGGCCATCTTCGCGGCCAACGACTTCATGGCGCTGGGCGCGCTCACCGAGGCGCAGCGCCTGGGCATCGCGGTGCCGGGCGACGTCGCCATCGTCGGCTTCGACGATACCGATGCGGCGTCGCTCGTCTGGCCTGCGCTGACCACGGTGCGCCAGCCGCTGGCCGAGATGGCGATGGCGGCGGTCGAGATGCTGCTCGCCGGCCAGGCCACGCCGGCGGAGGGCCAGCCGGCCGCGGTGCGCGTGCTGCCCCACGAAGTGCTGGTGCGGGGGTCGACCGCGGCGCCGGCCAGGAGCCGCGCTCGAGCCGGCTGACGCTGCGCGGCGCCACCGTTGACGACATCCCCCGCGACGCTTGACGCGGGCGCGCCTCAGGCCCGCGTCGATCGGCGCGTCGGCCGCGTCGGCGCGCTGGTGGAGTCGCGCACGATGAGCTCGTGCGGCAGCACGCGCTGAACCGCCGATGTGGTGCGCGTGCCCGGCGTGCCGTCGACGGTGGGCGTGCCGATCAGCAATTCGACCGCCACGCGCGCCATCGCGAACGTGGGCTGGCGCATGGTCGTCAGCGGCGGCCACACCAGGCTGGAGGCCGGGGAATCGTCGAAGCCGGCGATCGCCAGATCGCCCGGGATCGCCAGGCCCTGGCGCTGCGCCGCGGCCAGCACGCCGAGCGCCATGTCGTCGTTGCTGGCGAAGACGGCCGTCGGGTGGTGGCGCAGCTTGAGCAGCTGATGCGTGGCGGCGACGCCGGCCTCGAAACGGAAGTCGCCATCGATCACCAGCTCGGGCGCGATGTCGACGCGCGCCGCCTTCATCGCCTTGACGAAGCCCTGCTCGCGCAGCGCCGAGGCGGCCTGGTCGGGGGCGCCGCGGATGAACGCGATGCGGCGATGGCCCAGGCTCAGCAGCAGGTTGGTGATCTCCTCGGCGGCGCGCACGTCGTCCATGCGCACGCTGGGCATGTCCTTGCGCTGCTTCGCGGGCGAGACGAGCACCGTCGGCGTGCCGCTGTCGTGCAGTGCCTTGAGCACGTGCGGGTTGTCGCACAGCGGCGGGGTCAGGATCATGCCGTCGGGGCGCAAGGTCGACACCATGCGGTGCACCTGCTCGCCCAGGTCGTGCGCGTCGTTGTCCATCGACTCGACGACCAGGTGGTAGCCGGCCTCCCGGCAACGCATCGTCGCGCCGCGCTGCACGGCGGAGACGAAGGCGGCGCTGGGGTCGAAGTACAGCAGGCCGATCAGGAACGAGCGCGCGCCGGCGAGACTGCGTGCCGACTGGCTGGGCCGGTAGCGCAGCTCGGCGATCACCTCGAGCACCTTGGCGCGGGTATCGGCGCGCACCCCCGGCTCGTGGTTCATCACGCGCGACACCGTCTTGATCGACACGCCGGCCCGCTGCGCCACGTCGCTGATCGTGGTGGCGGCCAGTGGCGGCGCGACCGAGGGCGTGCGAAGCAGGCCCATCAGGCGACGCTGCGCAACGCGGGCCTTGCGTCGCGCGCCAATGCGCCCGCGGTGGCGCGCGCGCACAGCGCCTCGACCAGCGCGCGGTGGTCGGGCAGGTCGGCCAGGGCGCGCTGCGCCACCTGCGCGATCATCGCGAACTCCTGGCGCGCCTCGGCGGCGCGCGGCCACGCGGCGCGCGCCTGCGACAGGTCGGTCTGATACCCCATGCCGTACAGGACGTACTGCCAGCTCGAAGGCGGGTACATCTCGAGGTCGGCGATGAAGTCCAGCCGGTGCGGCGGGCGGCTGCGCCATTGCGCGAGCCGGTCGCGCAGCGTGGGCGTCCACGAGGCGGGGTCGGCGTTGTCGCGCCAGAACGCGCTGTCTTCGCGCTGCGTGAGCGCGTAGTGCAGCTTCAGGAAGTCGACGATGCGCTCGAAGCGGGCGCGCATGTGATCGTTGAACTGGCGTGCCGCGGGCTCGAAGTTGCCGTCGGCCGGGAACAGATACCCGATCAGGTAGGCAGCCGTCTCGATCAGGCCGATGCCCGAGGACTCCAGCGGCTCGAGAAAGCCGGCGGACATGCCGACGGCGACGCAGTTTCCTATCCACTGCGTCTCGCGGTAGCCGGTGTCCAGCTTGAGAAAGCGCGGGGTCAGGGGTTCGGCGGCGGCGCCGACGTAGCCGCGCAGCACGCGCTCGGCCTGCTCGTCGCTGGTGTGGCGGCTCGAGTAGACGTAGCCGACGCCGCGGCGGCGGTGCAGGCCGATGTCCCAGGTCCAGCCAGCCTCGTGCGCCGTGGAGAGCGTGTACGACCGGATCGGCGTGTCCGCGGCCGGGTAGGGCACCTGCAGGGCGAGCGCGCGATCGGCGAACAGCACGTCGTTCAGCGCCTTGCGTGGCGCCTCGAGCGCCTGCCCGATCAGCAGCGCGCGGAACCCGGTGCAGTCGATGTACAGGTCGGCGGACAACGTGCCGCGTTCGCGTGTGACGACCGCGCCGACCTGGCCGTCGTCGCCCAGCTCGACACGGTCGACCGTCGCGATCACGCGCTCGACGCCCAGCGACTGCGCGTGCGTGGCCAGCAGCGTGGCGAACTTGCCGGCGTCGAAGTGGTAGGCGTAGTTCATCGGGCCGAGCCAGTCGCCGTCGCCCACGCGCTTCGGGCCACGCGAGGCATCGGCCACGCGCTGCTGCATGGAGACGGCGTCGGCGAACGCGCGCGGCGTGCCGTCGGTGGCGGCCGCTTCGCCCAGCAGCCAGTACGGCAGCAACTCGGGTGCGCCCGGCCGCTGGCTGGGCGCATTGAACGGATGGAAGTAGCGCTCGCCGATGCGCGACCAGTCGACGAAGCTCACGCCCTGCTTGAAGGTGGCGTCGCACTCGCGCACGAAGCGCGCCTCGTCCAGGCCGATGGCGTTCAGCGTGCCGCGGATCGACGGGAACGTGCCCTCGCCCACGCCGATGATGCCGATCTCGCTGGACTCCACGAGCGTCACGCGGACACCGCCCGCGGCCGTGCCCAGCGCGCGCGCAAGAAAGGCGGCGGTGAGCCAGCCGGCGGTGCCGCCGCCGACGATCAGGACGTGCCGAACAGGTTTCATGGTGCTTGTCTCCAGAGCAGCGGCGTCGTGGCGCCGCTGCCGGTTGCGTGGGGGGCGTCCGGCGTCTCGTCGTTTTCCCGTAGACGCTTGCGGCGCTTGTTATAGGTGAATCATAGCGACCATAGACAACGCTGTCATCAAGTTGTTGACAGCGTTGTCATCGAGTTGCATCATGCGATCCATTCCAGGGGTTCGACCAGGCGAAGAGGGCTGGCGGACACGACGCCGGGAATCGACACTCGCGGAGAGTGGTCGGCGTCGCCCGGGATGTGCGCGAGCCCCGACGAAGGCCGCGGCACGGACGACGCACAAGACTGGCAGACGCCGCGAAGACGGCTGATGACGCACCACCAAATACTGGAGACAACGTGACAACTCGCGCTCAGAAATCCCGGGGCTCTCTCGCGACCCCCGTCCACCTGGCCGTCCTGGCCATGCTCGCCGCCAGCGCCTGCGCCCAGGCGCAGACCGCCCAGGCGCCTGCCGCTGCCGCCAGCGCCGCCGATTCGGTTCAGGAGGTCACCGTCACGGCGACCAAGCGCACCACCACGCTGCAAAGCACGCCGCTGGCCGTCACGCCGATCGGCGCCGCCGAGCTGGACAAGCAGCACGTGCAGACCATCAGCGACGTGGTGCACCTGGTGCCCAGCTTCCAGGCCACCACCGAAGGCGACCACGGCGTCATCACGATGACGATGCGCGGCATCGGCAACGACAGCGCCAAGACCGAATACGCCGACCCCGAGGTGGCGCTGTTCATCAACGGCATCTATGCGCCGCGCGCCGAAGGCGCTGCGTCGCTGCTGTTCGACATGCAGAACATCGAAGTGCTGCGCGGCCCGCAGGGCACGCTGTGGGGCCGCAATTCCACCGTCGGCGCGGTCAACATGCAGACCGCTCCGGCCGAACTGGGCGCCAACTTCGGCGACATCCAGGGCGGGCTGGGCAGCTACAACCGCTACGGCGCGCGCGCCGCGTTCAACTTCGCGCTGAGCGACACCTTCGCGCTGCGCGCCGCCTTCGTGCACGAGCAGCACGACGGCTATGTCGACTACCAGAACCCCAAGCTGCCCTCGCTGGCCGACCAGCAGACGGCCTACGACGCCTACAACGCTGCCAACAACGCCGCGGCCGCAGCAGCGGGCAAGCCGAATCCCGCGACCAAGCCGTTCCAGCCGATCGACCGCAACACCTTCGTGCAGGGCGGCCCGAAGTACAACGCCCAGGACCAGAGCGCCGCGCGCCTGAGCCTGCTTTGGAAGCCCACCCGCGACATCACCTGGAACGCCTCGTACGAGAAGTTTCTCGACCGCGGAACGCCGAACTTCAACCTGTTGCAGGAGCAGCGCCCGGGCGAGAAGTTCTGGTCCGCACTGGTCAGCGTCGCGCCGTATCTCGATCGCAACGTCAACAGCTTCCGCAGCCGCGTCGACTGGAACCTGAGCGACTACCTCGCGCTCGACTACGTGGCCGGGTATTCCGACTTCAAGGGCTCGTCGGACTTCGACCAGTCCGGCGGCGCCACGGTGCCGACCAGCTTCACGTCCGGCGCGACGGTGCAGGAAGACCGCACCAACTGGTCGCACTACAAGAACTGGAGCCATGAACTGGAGCTGCAGTCGCGCGGCACGCACGAGGTCGACTGGATCCTGGGCCTGTACTACGCGGCCGAAGACAACGGCATCCGGTTCGACATCCCGATCTCGAACGGCACGCAGCAGGGCACGATCGGCTGGCAGGGCTCGTTCATCCAGCCCAAGGAGACGGTGGCATCGGAGGCCGTGTTCGGCCAGGCGACCTGGAACCTGGGCGATTCCTTCCACCTGACCGGCGGAGCACGCTTCACGTGGGACGATCGCAAGAACGAGGGCGGCATCAACTGGGGCTGGGGCGGCACTCCGGCGGGGCAGCCCATCGATCCGGGCACCGATCCGGCCACGACGGGCACGGACTTCGGTGCCGGCCACAACGACGGGCACTACACCGGCACGAAGGCGACCTGGCTGGGCCGTGCGAACTGGGACCTGTCCAAGAACGCCATGGTCTACGCCAGCGTGTCGACCGGCTACAAGTCGGGCGGCCTGCAGGACGGCGGCCTGCACTACGGCCCGGAGACGCTGATCAACTACGAGATCGGCAGCAAGAACACGCTGTTCGACGGCGCCGTGCACTTCAACAACTCGGCGTACTACGAGGACTTCAAGGACTTCCAGTTCAGCGCGCCGGTGACCAACCCGGACGGCACGCATTCGCTGGCCACCTCCAATGCGCAGGGCGCGAAGGTCTACGGCTTCGAATCGGAGCTCGCCGCCAAGCTGACCAAGGACGATACGATTCAGCTGAGCGCCGCCTATACGCATACCCGCCTGGGGTACCTGCTGGCAGGCAGCAACGACTACGCCCTGCCGGCCTGCCCGGATCCGAAGATCAGCAAGTGCCTTGACGTGACCGGCCACCGCCTGCCGCACTCGCCGACGGTCTCCGGCCAGGCCCTGCTCGAACACACGTTCCGCTTCGCCAACGGGGACACCCTCGCGCCGCGCGTCGCGTTCCACTACGAGTCGTCGAGCTGGCTGAGCGTGTTCAACCTGGGTGGAGGCGACCTGCAGAAGTCCTACACGCGGACCGACCTCGGGCTGCGCTACCAGGCGGCCAAGCAGTGGTACGTCGACGCCTACGTGCAGAACGTGGAGGACGGCCGGGTCAAGACCAATGCCGCCAACTCCTTCGGTGCCTGGCAGTCGCAATACCTGGCGCCGCGCACCTTCGGCGTGAACGTGGGACTCGCGTTCTAACAGCCCGTGGCGCTCGCCGCTCGACGAGCGCCACTCCCGTCTTCGCCTCCATCCGCGCCGCGGCCGGAGGGCATGCCCTGGCCGCGGCATCGCGCCGCGCCTCTCCCCGACCCGACCATGGCCTCCATTCTTCGCGCGCTGGTGTCGACGCTGGCCGCCGTCGCCGCCGGCCACGCCGCCGCGACGACGACGATCACCGTCGCGACCTTTCCCGACCTCGACCGCGCCGCCAAGGCCGCGCTGCCGCGCTGGCACGCGGCGCACCCTGACGTCGACGTCAAGATCGTGTCGCTCCAGTACGCCGATCACCACACCGCGATGACCACCGCGCTGGCCACCGGCTCGGGCCTGCCTGACGTGATGGCCATCGACTTCAAGTTCATCGGCAAGTTCGCCGGATCGAACGGCTTCGAGAACCTGGACAAACCGCCTTACGACGCCCGCGCGCTGCGCAGCCAGTTCGTGCCCTACACCCTGGCCCAGGCGACCAACGCCGCGGGTGACCTGGCGGCGCTGCCGGCCGACATCGGCCCGGGCACGCTGCTGTATCGCGCCGACCTCGTCGCCAAGGCCGGCCTCTCGGAGTCCGACCTTATCCGGAGCTGGGACTCGTTCATCGCCGCCGGCGTCAAGCTCAAGGCAACCACCGGCGCCAGCCTGCTGGCCGACTCGGCCGACATCGTCGACATCGTGCTGCGCTCCAACCTGCAGCCCGGCCAAGGCATCTACTTCGACCACGCCGGCAAGGTCCTGGTCGACAGCCCGCGCTTCGTGCAGGCGTTCGAACTCGGTCGCGCCGCGCACAAGGCCGGCATCGACGCGGGCGTGACCATGTGGACGAACGAGTGGGTCGCGGGCTTCCGCTCGAACCGCATTGCGGGCGCGATGATGGGCGCCTGGCTCGCCGGCCACCTCAAGAACTGGCTCGCGCCGGACACCGCCGGCAAGTGGCGTTCGGCAGCGCTGCCTGCCGGCGCGACGGCGTCGTACGGCGGCTCGTTCTACGCCATCCCCAAGCGCGCCGCGCACAAGCCGGAGGCCTGGGCCTTCGTGCGCTTCATGACAGCCGACAAGCAGACCCAGATGGACTCGCTGCGCACGCTCGACACCTTTCCCTCGCTGCTCGCCGCGCAGCAGGATCCGGTGATGGACGAGGCGATGCCCTTCCTCGGCGGGCAGAAGGCGCGCGAGCTCTGGCGCGACATCGCCGCCAAGGTGCCGGCGATTCCAGTCGACAAGTACGACTCGATGGCCACCGACGTGGTGCGCGCCGAGTACGAGAACGTGATCAAGCAGGGCAAGGACATCCCCGCCGCGCTGGCGGATGCCAAGTCGCTGATCGAGCACCGCGCTCGCCGCTGACCCTCATGGACACCATGCTCACCAGCGACTCCGCCATCGCGCCTCACCTGGCCCCGCCCCCGCGCGCGAGTGCGTCACGCGTGCGCTGGCGCAAGCGCATGCGCAAGCTCGCGCCCTACGCCTTCATCGCGCCGTTCTTCATCCTGTTCGGCGTCTTCGGCCTGTTCCCGCTGCTGTTCTCGATCTGGCTGTCGCTGCACCAGTGGGACGCAGCCGAGGGCCTGGCGGCCATGCACTGGGTCGGGCTGGAGAACTACAAGTACGCCATCACCGATCCGTGGTTCGCCAAGTCGTTGCTGACCACGCTGTGGTTCGCAATCGTCTCCGGCGTGCCGCAACACCTGGTCGCGCTGCCGCTCGCCTTCCTGATCCACACCACGCTCAAGCGCAGCCGCAATTTCGTCGTCGGCGCATATTTCGTCCCCTACGTGACCTCGAGCGTGGCGATCGCGCTGATCTTCACGACGCTGTTCTCGAAGGACTTCGGCGTCATCAACGCGATCCTGCCCGGGCCGCCGATCGACTGGCTGGGCGACGCGTTCTGGGCCCGGCCCGCGATCGCGTTCGTCGTGTTCTGGCGCTATCTGGGCTGGAACGTGGTGCTCTACCTGTCGGCGCTGCAGGTGATCCCGGGCGACCTGTACGAGGCCGCGACGCTGGACGGCGCCTCGCGTTGGCAGCAGTTCCGCCACATCGCGCTGCCGCTGCTCAAGCCCATGATGTTCTTCGCCATCACGCTGACGCTGATCGGCAACCTGCAGCTGTTCGAGGAGCCGTTCATCCTGATCCCCCCGGACTCGGGCGTGGCCACGAGCGTGATGACGACGGCGATGTTCATGTACCGAATGGCGTTCTCCGACGGCGACTTCGGTACCGCCTCGGCCGTCTCGTGGGTGCTGTTCTTCATCATCGCGGCGCTGACCTACGGCAACGCTCGGCTGTTCGGCAAGGAAGGAGGCGGCGATGTCGCGCGCTGAGCGATGGACGCCGGCGCGAGTGGCGACGCTCGGGCTGGTCGGTGCCGGCGTGGTGCTGCTGGCTGCGCCATTCTGGTTCACCTTCGTCTTTGCCACGCAGGCGCGCGCCGACATCTTCGCGTCGCCGCCGCCGGTCTGGTTCGGCACCCACCTGTTCAACAACATCGCGTTGCTGCTGGAGCGCCTGCCGTTCTGGCGCAACCTGGGCATGAGCCTTTACGTGGCGACCATGGCCACCGCGCTCAACCTGCTGCTGTGCGCGCTCGCGGGCTACGCGTTCGCGGTGCACGAGTTCGCCGGCAAGAGGATCCTGTTCGCGCTGGTGGTCGGCTCGATGATGCTGCCCAGCTTCCTGAACATGATCCCCACCTTCATGGTGATGGACCTGCTCGGCTGGATCGACGAGCCGCGCGCGCTGTACGTGCCCGGCGCGGCGGGCGCGCTGGGCATCTTCCTGATGCGCCAGTACATCGGCACGGCGATCCCGCGCGACCTGATCGACGCGGCGCGCATGGACGGCTGCGGCGAGCTGCGCACCTTCTGGAGCGTCGTGCTGCCGCTGTGCGGCCCGGCGCTGGGCACGCTGGGACTGATCACGTTCATCAATGCCTGGAACAACTTCGTCGGGCCGCTGGTGGTGATGCGCAGCGTCGAGCACTACACCGTGCCGCTGGCGCTGCGCAGCATGCAGAGCCCCAACAACACCGAGTGGGGCGCGCTGATGGCCGGCAGTGCCATCGCCATGCTGCCGCTGCTCGTCGCCTTCGTCTTCTCCGCACGCCGGCTCGTCGCGGGCCTCACGGCCGGTGCCGTCAAAAGCTAACTCCTGTCTCCCATGAGCTCCACACCGTTTCCCTTCCCGGCGCTTCCGCGCGACTTCCTCCTCGGTGCTGCCACCAGCGCCGCGCAGATCGAGGGCCACGCGCCGGGGGACGGCAAGGGCCCGTCGATCTGGGACCGGTTCTGCGCCACGCCCGGCAAGATCAAGGACGGCAGCAACATCGACGTGGCGTGCGACCACATCCAGCGCATGCCGCAGGACGTCGAGCGCATGCAGTGGCTGGGGCTGGACGCCTACCGCTTCTCGTTCGCCTGGCCGCGCGTGCAGCCGCGCGGGCAGGGTGCCTGGAACGAGAAAGGCTTCGCCTTCTATGACCGCCTGATCGACACGCTGCTCAGAGCCGGCATCGCGCCGCACGCGACGCTGCATCACTGGGACCTGCCGCAGGCCCTGCAGGACGCGGTCGGCGGCTGGCAGGCTCGCGAGACCGCGCACCACTTTGCCGACTACGCTGCCGAGATCGCACGCCGCTTCGGCGATCGGTTGCTGACGATCTCCACGCTCAACGAACCCTGGTGCGTCGCCACGCTGGGCTACGAGACCGGCCAGTTCGCGCCCGGACTGCGCAGCCGCAAGGCGGCGATGCAGGTGTCGCACCACCTGCTGCTGGGCCATGGCCTGGCGCTGCAGGCCATGCGCGCGGTCGCCGCGCCGGCGCAGCTGGGCATCGTCCTGAACCACACGCCGGCCTTCGCCGCGGAGAAGACGCCGTCCGACCTGCACGCCGCGCGCATCGCCGATGGCCTGGACGTGCGCTGGTACATGGATCCGCTGTTTCGCGGCGCCTATCCGGCCGACGCGATCGAACACCTGGGCACCGACGCCCCGACGATCGAGGCCGGCGACCTGCGCGTCATCCGACAGCCGCTGGACTTCCTGGGCATCAACCTGTACACGCGCAACTGGGTCAGCACGCGCGAGCCGGCGATCCCCGCACCGGCACCGCACGGCCGCAACGACATGGGCTGGGAGATCGTGCCCGAGGTGCTGACGCAGCACCTGGTGCGCCTGACGCGCGACTACATGCCGCCGCCCATCATCATCACCGAGAACGGCATGGCCAACGCGGACGTCGTCGCGGCCGACGGCAGCATCGAGGACACGCCGCGCGTCGCCTACCTGCAGGGTCACCTGGCCGCGGTCGCCAAGGCCATCGAGATGGGTGTCGACGTGCGCGGCTACTTCTACTGGAGCCTGCTCGACAACTTCGAGTGGGATTCGGGTTACGCCAAGCGCTTCGGCCTGTTCCGCGTCGACTACGAGACGCAGGCGCGCACGCCCAAGGCGAGTGCGCATTGGTACCGCGAGTTCATCGCCCAGCAAAAGAGGGCCCGCTGATGGCCGAGCTTCAACTGCAAGGCCTGCGCCGCACTTATCCGAACGGCGTGACGGCGGTCGATGGCATCGACCTGACCGTCGCCGAGGGCGAGTTCATGGTGTTGGTGGGCCCCTCCGGCTGCGGCAAGTCCACGACGCTGCGCATGATCGCGGGCCTGGAGGAGATGAGCGCGGGCCGCATGCTGATCGGCGGTGTCGACGTCACCGACACACCGCCGGCCGAGCGCGGCGTGGCGATGGTGTTCCAGAGCTACGCGCTCTATCCGCACATGACGGTGGCCGAGAACATGGGCTTCGCGCTGAAGATCGCCGGGCGACCCCGCCGCGAGATCGACGCGGCCGTGCGCCGCGCCGCGGAGTCGCTGCAGCTGGAGCCGCTGCTCGATCGCAAGCCGCGCGCTCTCTCGGGCGGCCAGCGCCAGCGGGTGGCGATCGGCCGCGCGATCGTGCGCGAGCCCAAGGTGTTCCTGTTCGACGAGCCGCTGTCCAATCTGGACGCGTCGCTGCGCACGCAGATGCGGCTCGAGATGGCGCGCCTGCATGAGCGACTCGGCGCGACCATTGTCTATGTCACGCACGACCAGGTCGAGGCGATGACGCTGGGCGACCGCATCGCCGTCTTCAACGCCGGCCGCATCGAGCAGGTGGGGCCGCCGACGGCGGTCTATCGGCAACCGGTCAACCGCTTCGTCGCCGGCTTCCTCGGTTCGCCGCAGATGAACTTCCTGCCGGCCGTGGCTGCCAGGGACGACGCGGGCCTGGCCGTGCAGGTGCCGGGCTCGGGACGCCTGGCGCTGCCCGCGGACTGCGCGGTACCGCTGGCCAGCGTGCACGCGCTGGGCGTGCGTCCCGAACATTGGCAGATGAGCGCGGGCGGCGGCCCCGACGGACTGCAGGCCAGCGTCGAACGCGTCGAATGGCTGGGCGACGTGACGCTGGTGCACTGCCGGCTGGCGGGCCGCGACGCGGCCAACGCGGGCGCCGACACCATCAGCGTGAAGACGACCCTGGCCGACGACGCGGCGCTGCCGCACGGCGCGCCGGTGCGCCTGCACGTGCACCCGCGTGACCTGATGCTGTTCGACGCCCAGGGCCGCGCGCTGGCGGCCTGAACAGGCGCGGGGCGGCCCGCATCGCGCGGGCCGCCGGCTTCATCACTTCTTGGTCTTGAGCGCGTTCAGTGCGCTGAAGGCCAGGGCCATCGCGGTGGGTGTCGCCGGCGACGAGACGACGTTGGGACGCTGCGGGCGCGAGTCGTCCGGACGCGGCGGGCGGCGATCGTCGTCGCGGCGCGGGCCACGCGGTGCATCGGAACGCGGGCCGTCCGGCCGCGGTCCGCGCGGGCCATCGGCGCGCGGGCCGCGGTTGTCGGGCCGCTGGCCATTGCGTTGACCATCGGGCCGCGGGCCGCGCGGCGCATCCAGCGGACCGCGCGGGCGGTCTGCACGCGGCGCGTCGAGCGGACCACGCGGGCCGTCGGCGCGCGGCTCATCGGTGCGCGGGCCTTGCGGGCGATCGCCTCGCGGCGCGTCGCCACGCGGACCACGCGGTGCATCGGTGCGCGGGCCGCGCGG
>JBJMWF010000509.1:0-4834 GCA_045810265.1 Vitreoscilla sp.
ACTGGACGACCAGCGCGCCGACGCCGGCCACGGACCAGAACATCCCCGTGGTGGACAGCAACCCGACCAGGGCGATGTCCACGCCCATCGCGAGCGCGCGCCGGCCGTGCGGCGCGAGCGGCATGCCCAGCAGGTCGGGCGTGACGTTCAGCGCTTCGGGCCGCACCCAGGCCGGTGCCAGCGTTCGCTTGACGAGGCTGCCGGAACTCATGCGTTCAGGTTCCGGAGGCGACCAGGCGCAGCGCGCCGTCGGCGCCGACCTGCGTCGCGAGCGTGGTGTAGTCGGCGATGCGCGGATGCTGCGCGTCGAGCGCATGCGCATGCGTCGCGGTGATCACCAGCACGCTCGCGCCGGCGGCCTGGGCGGCGGCGATGCCGGCCGGGGCGTCCTCGAAGACCAGGCAGTCGCTTGCCCGCACGCCCAGTCGCGCGGCGGCCAGCAGGAAGCAGTCGGGCGCGGGCTTGCCTTGCGTGACGTCCTCGGCCGCGATCAGCATCGGTGGCATCGCCAGGCCGGCCGCCTCGATGCGCCGCCGCGCCAGTTCGCGCGGCGCCGACGTGACGACCGCCCAGCGGTCGGCGGGCAGTGACGCCAGGAACGCGGCCACGCCGGCAATCGGTTCGATGCCCTCGAGGTCGTCCATCTCCTCGCGCGCGATCACCGCGGCCTCGGCCCGGGCGTCGACGCCGGGCAGGTTCAGCCGCGCCACGGTCTCGACGGCGCGCATGCCATGGATCGTCGGCAGGAAGGTGGCGACGTCGACGCCGTGGCGTCTCGCCCAGCGCGCCCATACGCGCTCGGCCGAGGCGATCGAGGTGAGGATGGTGCCGTCCATGTCGAACAGGAAGGCGGCGAAGGCGCGGCTCGGCAGGTCGGATCGGTTCAAGAAGAAGCACTCGTCGATGATCGGGTCGACATCGTCGCACACGTCGCTCAAGGGCGCGGGTCGAGCGGCGGCACCTCGAACAGCCAGGCGACCGCGCGCGGAAACTCGGCACGCCAGGCGCGTTCGTTGTGCTGAGCCTCCGGCACCACCTCGTACTTGATCTGTGGCCTTGGCCGGCACGCGGGACCGCAAGGCGGCAGCAGAAGCCGCAACATGCGTTCGACGTCCGGCTCCGACTCGTCGCCCTCGTGGCCGCCCATGTAGAAGAAGGCCCGCGTGTCCGGGCCCCACGGATGCGCGGCGGTCTGCGCGTAGACCTCGGCCGAATACCAGTACGACGGCGAGAAGATCGCCGCCTTGCCGAACACCTGCGGGTAGTGCAGCAGCGCGTAGTGCGAGATCAGGCCGCCCATCGAGCTGCCGGCGATGGCCGTGTGCGCGCGGTCGGGCAGCGTGCGGTAGTGGGTGTCGATGAAGGGCTTGACCGTCTCGACGATGAAGTCCATGTACTGCACGCCCTGCGCCGGCCCGTACTTCGGGTTGGTCCACGGCGACAGCTCGTGGATGCGCTCCTGGTCACCGTGGTCGATGCCCACGACGATGGCCTCGAAGCCGCGCGTGCGGGCGAATTCGTCCAGCGCCTCGTCGACGCCCCATTCGCCGGCAAACGACGTCGCATCGTCGAACAGGTTCTGCGCGTCGTGCATGTAGATCACCGGATAGCGCCGATCCGGCAACGCCTCGTACGACGGCGGCAGGTACAGCCGCAGCGTGCGCTCGCGGCCCAGGCCGGGCATGGCGAGGCGCTGTTCGAGCACGTGCACGCCGGGGCCGGCCGTCGAGGCGCGGGGCATGGGCGCCGAGGGTCCGGCGCAGCCGGCCAGGGCCGCCACGAGAACGGCCAGTGAGATCCGGAAGTTCAAGCTCATGGCGACAGCCTACCGCGAACGGCCGCCCGCAAGCGACGTACGATCGCGCCATGCTGCACGACCCCGCCCGCCACGAAGCCTTGCGGCCGATCGCCTGGGACGAAGGCCGCGTGCGCGCGACGATCTCGCACATCGTCGACGCGACCGTCGCTGCGTTCTCCCCGCAGGCGCTCTGGCCGCCGCATCCACGCGACCTGGAGCCCGGCGACGATCCCGATGCGCCCGCGACCTGCCTGTACTGGGGCGCGTCCGGCGTGTTCTGGGCGCTGGATTACCTGACCGCGGTCGGCGCCGCCGCTGCACCGTCGTTCGCCGGGCACCTGGACGCCCTGCGCGAGCGCAATCTGGCCGCCCTCGCGTGCCGCGAGGGCGACAACGCCGGCAGCTACCTGATGGGCGACCTGCCCCTGCAGATGATGGCCTGGGGCCACACGCCCACGGCGCAGCGGGCCGATGCGATCGCCGCGCTGATCGAAGGCAACATCGACCACCCCGCGCGCGAGCTGATGTGGGGCGCGCCGGGCTCGCTGCTGGCCGCCGCACTGATGCATGGGCGCAGCGGCGACGCGCGCTGGGCCGCGCTGTTCCGTCGCATCGCCCAGCGGCTGCGCGAGCAGTTGCTGTGGTCCGAGCGACAGTCCTGCCACTACTGGTCGCAGGAGCTCTACGGCCGCCAGGTGCGCTACATCGACGCGGTGCACGGCTTCGCCGCCACCGCCAGCGCGCTGATCCGGGGCCGCCACCTGCTGCCTGCCGACGACTGGGCGGAATGGCAACGCTGCATCGAGACGACGATCGCCCACACCGCGATCCGCGAGGAGGGGCGCGCGAGCTGGCCGGTGCAGGCCGAAGAGCCGCCCGGAACGGCGCAGAAGTGGTTGATGCAGTTCTGCCACGGCGCGCCCGGCTTCGTGGTCTGCCTGGCCGGCCTGCCCGGCACGGGGCTGGACACACTCCTGGCCGAAGCCGGCGAGGCCACCTGGGCTGCCGGGCCGCTCGCCAAGGGCTCCAACCTGTGCCACGGCACCGCCGGCAACGCCTACGCGTTCCTGGTGCTGCACGCGCGCACCGGCCACACGCGCTGGCGCGATCGCGCGCGGGCCTTCGCGATGCACGCGATCGCGCAGTTCGAGGAGGAGACCGCCCGTACCGGCCGCCTGCGCCATTCGCTGTGGACCGGCGACATCGGCCTGGCCATCTTCCTGTTCGACTGCCTGCGTGAGCGCGCAGAGTTTCCGACGCTGGACATCTTCTTCGGCGCCCCGCAGCGCCATTGAGCGCCCTCAGCCGCGCAAGCGCCAGTCCAGCTTGAGGAACGCCGTCGGACCGAAGCGGCTGGAGCCCGCCGGATCGAATTCGACGTGGCGCCGGCCGAGTTCCTGCCCGAGCAGGCTGATCTCCAGATCCGGCGATGCCTGCCAGGCCAGCCGGACGTCGGCCGCGGTGTAGGCGGGCACCGCGGGATTGGGCAGCGGAGACACGTGGCGGAGGGACACATCGAGCTGCACGCGGTTGCCCAGGCGGCTGCCCAGTCGCAGCAACCATTGCTGGCGTGGATCGTCGCCCAGGTTGGCGACGGAACTGGCGCCGGCGCCGGGGCTGGCGTGCAGGTGCTCGTTCAGGCGTGACCAGCCGGCGCTCAGGCGCATGTCCGTGCGCAGGTCGACGCTGGCCCAGGCCTCGACGCCCGACACGCTGCCGCCGGCCAGGTTGTCGATCGTCGTGGGCGCCGCGCGACCGGCCCGCAACTTGTCGTAGACATCGTGGAACGCGGTCACGGAATAGGTGAACCCGGGCAGGCGCTGGCCTCGCAAGCCCAGCTCGTAGATGTTGGCGACCTCCGACTCGAAGCCGGGGCCGCCCTCGATGATGAACGGCGGCTTGGCCGGGAAGTAGAAGTCGCGATCCAGCCGCGCCGGCGCCCGCACGGCCCGCGAGGCCGATGCCCAGACCGTGGCTGCATCCCCTGCGGCATAGCTGGCGCGCAAGGTGGGCAGGAACTCCGCGCCCGTGTACACGTTGGTCTCCACCTTGGCGCCCGCGGTCACGTGCAGGCGCTCGGTCAGGCGCACCTCGTCCTGCGCGAACACGTTGCCCCAGGACAGCGTCTTGACGGCCGGATCGAACAGCACCAGCGGCGTCGCCCGGGTGTCGCTGATCGCGCGCCGGTAGCCCGCGCCCCAGATCAGCCGGTGATCGTCCGAGAACGCCGGCACCTGGGTGAACTGCAGGTCCAGCGTGCGCGTGTCGTCCTGGAATTCGACATGCTCGACGCGCCTGGCCTGGTCGACGTAACCCTGCAGCTGCCAGTTCGAACCATCGGCCGCCTCGCGGCGCCAGCGCATGAGCAGGTTGGCTCCCGAGACGACCGCCGCCTGCGGCCCGGACTTGTCGCCGCCGCCCTGGTAGGCGTCACCCTGGACGGTCGCGCGGTCGCCGGCAGCATCCCAGTCCAGGCGGAAGCCGGCGTGCTGCTTGGTGGCCGCGTCGTCGCGCCGGATGCCGGAGGACAGCCGTGTGGCGTCGCGATCGATCTCCATGGCGTAGACGCGCCAGGCCAGTTCGTCGGAGACGCGTGCGCCGTAGCGCAGCGCCACCTCGCCGCCCGTGGCGCCGCCATGTGCCGTCGCCCGCACGCCCTGGGTCAGCGCGGCGCTGCGCGTGATGACGTTGATGACCCCGTTGACCGCATTGGCGCCCCACAGCGTCGCACCGGCACCGCTGATGACCTCGATCCGCTCGACGTCCTCCAGCATCACGTCCTGTGCATCCCAGAAGACGCCGGAGAACAGCGGCGAATAGACGGTGCGGCCATCGATCATCACCAGCAGCTTGTTGCCGATGGCGTTGTTGAAGCCGCGTGCGCTGATCGCGTACTCGCCCGAATCCAGCCGCGCGACCTCCAGGTTGGGCGCCAGCCGCAGCGCCTCGGGCAGGCTGGTGGCGGCCGAGCGGTGGATGTCCTCGGCGGTGATCACGAAGATGGACGCGGCGGCGTCGTGCAGCGACTGCGGCCGG
>JBJMWF010000510.1:0-7179 GCA_045810265.1 Vitreoscilla sp.
ACATCGGCCTGCTCTGGCCGCCGCGGCGCGCGCCGGTGGTTGTCGTGTGCTACCTCACCGAGTGCAAGGCGGGCGCCGATGCGCGCGAGGCCGCGCTGGCCAGCGTGGCGCGCAGCGTGGCGGGCGGCGGACCGGCCTTACGCGCCTCCTGAGCGCATGGTCTGCACGGCCGGCGCCGCGCCCGAGGCGGCGTGTCCCGGCACGACGATCTTGCGCCCGACCGGCTGATGGGTGGCGTCGTCCTCGATCCAGACCGACGTGACCTCGGGCGCGACCGAACCGTGCACCGAATAGGTGGCCCCGGCGACCGGCACGAATTCGACGACCCCCTGCGCATGCATCGGATCCCACATCAGGCGGTGCAGGCTCTCCAGGTAGGCCGCCAGGCCTTCGACCTCGACGCGCACGCCTTGCCCGGCGGGCAACAGGTGGGTGGTGTCGTGGCCGATGAGCTTGACCGGCTGGTCGACGGCCGGCAGCACGTTGCGGCCATCGATCGTGAGCACCCGGAAGGTGTCGATGCGGTCGCCGTCGACGGCGGCGTGCGTGCCGGTCAGCGTCGCGTGCGGCAGCGTCGCGAGGTCGGGCACGGCCTGGCAGCCGGCCAGGCCGAGCAGCAGCGTGGGGATCGTCAGGGCAGCGAGACGCATGGGTCGAGTCCTCGTGGGGGAAAGAATCAGGGTTGCGCGGCAGACGACTCGTCTGGCCGCACCTCGGCACGCGCGTACCAGGCGCCGGCGAGCGCGAGGATGGCGCCGAAAGCCATCGGCCAGCTCCAGCCGTAGCCCACACCCCAGGCGGGCAGGGACAGGCCGAAGCCCGCGGCGGCGACGAAGAACAACACGCGGCCGCGGCCGGGCCTGAGTGCCAGCAGGATGGCGCCCAGGTAGAGGCACAGGCTGGCCGGCACCGACATGGCGGCGGCGAACCTGAACTGGTCGTCGCCTTGCGCCAGCGCGGCGTACTTGCCGAGGTAGCTGGAGGCGGCGAGCAACTGGAACACCACCAGCGCGACGACCGCGAAGCGCGGCGACAGCGGCGTGCGCGGCGCGTCCTGCTCGGCGGGCTCGGCGTCGTCGACGACGGTGAGCTCATGCACGTCCCCGTCATCCTGCGCGTAGCGACGCGGAGTCGCAGGATCCACCCCTGCGACGGTTGCCGCCCCGGCAGGGGTGGCTCCTGCGACTGCGCGCAGGATGACAGCTTCTGCCTCGTGATCGGCGCGCGCATCATCGCCTGCCGCGTCGCCGTCCGGCGGCCCGACGAGTCGAAGCGGCGGACGCGGCGAGCTCATTGCAGGGGCGTGTAGGCCAGCCGCACGTAGATCGGCGCGAAGGCCTCGGCCTGCGTCACCTCGAGCAAGCGCTCACGCGAGAGCTCCAGCATCGCGATGAACGTGACGACCAGCACCGTCGGGCTGGTCGCGGTCTCGAACAGCTCCTGGAACTCGACGTAGCGCACGCCTTGCAGGCGGCGCAGCATCTTGGTCATGTACTCGCGCACCGACAGCTGCTCGCGCGAGATGTGATGGTGCTGGTTGAGCTTGGCGCGCTTGAGGATGTCCGTCCAGGCTTCGCGCAGGTCCGCCAGGCTGACATCGGGGAAGACGGTGACGTTGGACTGCTCCATCGTCACCTGCGCCCGCAGGAAGTCGCGGCCGATCACGGGCAGCGCGTCGAGCTGCGCGGCGGCCAGCTTCATCTGCTCGTATTCCAGCAGGCGGCGCACCAGCTCGGCCCGCGGATCCTCCGGCTCGGCGCCGTCGGCGGTCGGCTTGGGCGGCAGCAGCATGCGCGACTTGATCTCGATCAGCATCGCCGCCATCAGCAGGTATTCGCTGGCCAGCTCGAGGTTATGCTGGCGGATCTGGTCGACGTAGTCGAGGTACTGGCGCGTGACCTGCGCCAACGGGATGTCGAAGATGTTGAAGTTCTGGCGCCGGATCAGGTAGAGCAGCAAGTCCAGCGGGCCTTCGAAAGTCTCGAGGAAGACCTCCAGCGCGTCCGGCGGGATGTACAGGTCCGTCGGCATGCGAAACAGCGGCTCGCCGTAAAGGCGGGCCAGCGCCACGCCGTCGACGACGGGCGTCGCGGTCGCGATCTTGGTCTGCGGCGCGGCGCCTTCGGCGACGACGTCGCCGTTCGTCGGCGCCTGGGAGCTCACTTCACCTGCGTCTGGTAGACGTAGGGCTGCTGCTCGACGCGGGCTTCCTGGTACTGGGTCTGCAGCTCGCGGTCGATCTGCTTGTCCCACAGCAGGGCGCGGCCGGCGCGCTGCTCGGCCTCGAGCGTCGGCTTCTTGGCCTTCAGCTCGTCCAGGAAATTGGTGATTTCCGACTTGTAGGGCTTCCAGAACAACGGCATGGTGGCTTCGAGGTGAGGGGCGCCCGGCGAGATCGGGCGCGATGGAACGATTTTAGACGACTCCGGGGGGCGGCGCCCCGAGGGGTCTGGCTCCGCCGGGCGGACATTGAGCGCAGGGGACATCGAGGGCGGCGGTGCCTGACCCCGATCGATCTACCAGTTCGCCTGAGTTCGCCGGGGATCGGGGTCAGGCACCGGCGTCGTCATCCGACGCATCGCAGGGCGCGGGGGCCGGAGCCAGACCCCTCCGGACGGCTCAGTGCAGGCGCATCCCGGGCAGCGCGCCGGCGCCCGGCTCCAGCAGGTACAGCCCGCCGTCGACCGACGCGTCGCCATGGCTGGCTGCAAGCACCATGCCTTCGGACAGCCCGAACTTCATCTTGCGCGCCGCCAGGTTGGCGACCACCACGGTCAGCTTGCCGACCAGGGCGGCCGGCTCGAAGTGGGCCGAGATTCCCGAGAACACCGTGCGGTTGCGGCCCTCGCCGACGTCCAGCGTCAGGCGCAGCAGCTTGTCGGAGCCCTCGACCTTCTCGGCGTTGACGATCCTGGCGATGCGCAGGTCGACCTTGGCGAAGTCGTCGATCTTGACCTCGGGTGCGATGTCCTCGCCGCCCGGAACGACGGCCGGCGCCGCCGGCGGCTCGAACAGCGCGTCCAGCAGCTTGGTGTCGACGCGCTGCATCAGGTGCGAGTACGGCCCGATCTGGTGGGTGCCGAGCGAGGACGAGACGTCGCCGAAGGTCAGGGCGGGCACCTTGAGGAAGTCCTCGACTTGCCGCGCCAGCGCCGGCAGCACCGGCTTGAGGTAGATGGTGAGCAGGCGGAAGGCCTCGATGCAGGTGCTGCACACGTCCTGCAGCGCGGCCTCGGCGCCTTCCTTCTTGGCCAGGTCCCAGGGCTTGTGCTGGTCGACGTACTCGTTGACCTTGTCGGCCAGCGCCATGATGTCGCGCAGCGCCTTGCCGAACTCGCGCTCTTCGTAGAGCTCGACGATCGCGTCCTTCTGGGCGCGCAGCGTCTCCAGCAGCGCCGAACCTTCCACGCCCAGGTCACCCGACAGCGTGCCGCCGAAGCGCTTGGCCAGGAAGCCGGCGGCGCGGCTGGCGATGTTGACGTACTTGCCGACCAGGTCGGAGTTGACGCGGGCGACGAAGTCCTCCGGATTGAACTCGATGTCCTCGACGTGCGAGTTGAGCTTGGCGGCGATGTAGTAGCGCAGCCATTCCGGGTGCAGTCCGAGGTCCAGGTACTTCAGCGGCGAGATGCCGGTGCCGCGGCTCTTGCTCATCTTGTCGCCGCCCAGCGTGATGAAGCCGTGCACGAACACGTGGTCGGGCGTCTTGCGGCCCGAGAAGTGCAGCATCGCGGGCCAGAACAGCGTGTGGAAGTAGGTGATGTCCTTGCCGATGAAGTGCACCTGCTGCACGTCCGGGTCGGCGAAGAAGGCGTCGTAGTCGATGCCGGTCTTGGAGAAGTAGTTCTTCAGCGAGGCCAGGTAGCCGATCGGGGCGTCCAGCCAGACGTAGAAGTACTTGCCCGGCGCGTCGGGGATCTCGATCCCGAAGTAGGGCGCGTCGCGGCTGATGTCCCAGTCGCCCAGGCCGCCGGCGCCGGTCTCCGGATCCTTCTGGAACCATTCCTTGATCTTGTTGAGGACCTCGGGCTGCAGCCGGCCGGTGTCGGTCGTCCACTTCTGCAGGAAATCGAGGCAGCGCGGGTCGGACAGGCGGAAGAAGTAGTGCTCGCTCGAGCGCATGACCGGCGTGGCGCCGCTCAGCGCGGAGTACGGGTTCTTCAGCTCGGTCGGGCTGTAGACGGCGCCGCAGTTCTCGCAGGTGTCGCCGTACTGGTCCTTCGTGCCGCACCGCGGGCACTCGCCCTTGATGAAGCGGTCCGGCAGGAACATCGATTTGACCGGGTCGAAGAACTGGTCGATCGTCTTGACGTCGATCAGCTCGTTCTTGCGCAGCGCCAGGTAGATTTCCCGGGCCAGCGCGTGGTTCTCGGGCGAATCGGTGGAGCTCCAGTTGTCGAACGCGATGTGGAAGCCGTCGAGGTACTTGGCGCGGCCGGCGGCGATCTCGGCGACGAAGGCCTGCGGCGTCTTGCCCTGCTTCTCGGCCGCGATCATGATGGGCGCGCCGTGCGCGTCGTCGGCGCCGACGAAGTGCACCGTGGCGCCGTTCATGCGCTGGAACCGCACCCAGATGTCGGCCTGGATGTACTCCATCATGTGCCCGATGTGGAAGGGCGCATTGGCGTAGGGCAGGGCGGTGGTGACGAAGAGTTTGCGGGTCATGGTGGGCAGTCGTCGCCCCGGCGGGCGAGCCCGGAATCGTTCCGGGGCCGCCGCGGAGCGGAGCCCTCGATTCTAAGGGCGCCGGGCGCCCGCCGCAGTCAGGACTTCAGCTTGACGACGCGCATGCCGACGATGCCCCCGTAGGTGCCCGTCACGTCGTCGATCTTCTTCCTGATCTCCTTGCTCGTCTTGGCGCGCCACAGGCCGATCTCGTTGTCGGATCCGGTCTGCCGCGGCGTGCGCGACCCTGCCCGGCGCCCGCTGCGATCATTGCTCATCCATGCAGAGCCGGCTGCTGCCTCTCAGTTCGACGGCGGCGCGTACAGGCGTTCGGGGCTGATCCGGCCGCGCAGCCCCTTGGGCTCGGCCGGGCCGGCGATGCCGCGATCGCGGCCGCTGGCTTCCAGCATCAGGGGCTCGGCCAGCGGCTCGCCGCGGCGGCCGGCGAGCACGGCGACCTGCGGGGCGTTGGAGTCGGCGGTACGGCGCACGACCACGGCCACCTCGCCGCTGTGCAGCCGCACCAGGCTGCCCGGCGGATGGGTGCCGAACTCGGTGATCAGCGCCAGTGCGAAGGGATTGCCGCGCTCGACGACCAGCAGGTCGCGCGCGGCGCGCGGCGGCGGCAGGCTGTCGCGGCCGCTGCGGCCGGCCAGCTTGGCGGTGTAGACGTCCACCGTGCGCAGCGCGTTGGCCATGTCGCCGACCTCGGTGACGCCGGCCGGATAGCCGCCGCCGCCCGGCTTCTCGTGGTGATGTTCGACCGCCTGCAGCCACTCGGGATCGGTGACGCCGCTGGCCTTGAGCGCCGCCAGGCTGGTGGTCGGGTGCGTCTGCACCGCGTGGCGCTGTTGCGGATTGGGCAGGCGCGCCAGGTTGGCCATGCGCTCCTGCAGGTCGAGCATGCCCAGGTTCATCGTGAAGGCCGCCTTGACCAGCGTCAGGCAGCGCTCGCGCGACCAGCCCAGGCGCAGCGAGATCAGGTAGGCTGCCGCCGCGGCGTGCAGGCTGCGGACGACGCCGTAGGGCGCATGGTCGGACTCGTCGGGCCGCACCAGCAGGAAGATGGCCAGGTCGGGCTCACGTTCGGCAAGCGCGGCGAGCTCGATGGCGGCGTCGGCCAGGACCTCGGGCGCATCGGGCGCAGGCATGCGCGCAAGCACGCCCGCCAGGGTCTGGCCGAGCCGGCGCCACAAGGCCGGCAACTGCTCGGTGGCCGTGGCCGCGATCTCGGCGCGCGCGTCGCGCAGTTCCTCGACGGCCACGCAGGCGCCGCCTTCGACCAGCGCCTCGAGCTCGTGCGCGTCGCTGACGACCTGGTCCTTGGCCAGCAGCAGCCGGCTGGACGCATCGCGGATGCTGAAGGGCAGCGGGCTGCCGATGCGGATGCGATGCTGCACCCGGGTGAGCGGACAGAGTTCCATGCGGTCCTCCGGTGGAAAGCACAAGCGCCGGGCAGTCCCTGTGCCCGGTGTTGCCAGGAAGTGCGCGGTAGACTGCCCGCGGGGCCCCCACGCACGGCCCGATTCTGCGCCCGTCCAGCGAAAGCTGCAGTCCGGGCGTCCCCCAGGCTCACTCGCGCCGCCCGGCGCCTTTCCCATGTCCGTCTCCGAAGCCGCGCTCACTGCCGCACTCGCCAGCGTCCTCGATCCGCACACCGGACAGCCGTACTCCGCTGGCCGCCAGTTGAAGAACCTGCGCCTGGGCGCCGACGGCGCCGTGGCGTTCGACATCGAGCTCGGCTACCCGGCGCGCAGCCAGTTCGAGCTCGTTCGCGCGGCGTTGACGGCAGCTGCCAGGTCGGTCGAGGGCGTGGGCGACGTCGCGATCGAGGTCTCCAGCAAGATCGTGGCGCACCAGGTGCAGCGCGGCGTGGCGCTGCTGCCCGGTGTGGCCAACGTGATCGCGGTGTCGTCCGGCAAGGGCGGCGTGGGCAAGAGCACGACGGCCGTCAACCTGGCGCTCGCACTCTCGGCCGAGGGTGCGCGCGTGGGCCTGCTGGACGCCGACATCTACGGACCCAGCCTGCCGCTGATGATGGGCATCGAGGGACGGCCCGAGTCGGAGGACGGCAAGACCATGCAGCCGCTGTCCAACCACGGCGTCAAGGTGATGTCGATCGGCTTCCTGGTCGACGCCGAGCAGGCCGTCGTCTGGCGCGGCCCGATGGCCACGCAGGCGCTGGATCAGTTGCTGCGCCAGACCACCTGGGGCGAGCTCGACTACCTTGTGATCGACATGCCCCCCGGTACCGGCGACATCCAGCTGACCCTGAGCCAGCGCGTGCCGCTGACCGGCGCGGTGATCGTGACGACGCCGCAGGACATCGCGCTGCTCGATGCCAAGAAGGGCCTGAACATGTTCGAGAAGGTCGGCGTGCCCATCCTGGGCATCGTCGAGAACATGGCCGTCCACGTCTGCACCAACTGCGGCCATGTCGAACACATCTTCGGCGCCGATGGCGGCAAGCGCATGGCCGGCCAGTTCGGCGTGCCCTACCTGGGCGCGCTGCCG
>JBJMWF010000511.1:0-8143 GCA_045810265.1 Vitreoscilla sp.
ACGCTGTCGCGCACCAGCTCCGCCTCGCGCATCAGGCAGGCCCCGAACGCCCCCCGCTGCACGCGCTCGCTCGGGCAGCCGCAGTTGAGGTTGACCTCGTCGTAGCCCCATTTCTCCGCCAGCTTCGCGCACGCCGCCAGCGCATCCGGCTCGCTGCCCCCCAGTTGCAGCGCGACCGGATGCTCCTCGTCGCTGAAATCGAGATGCCGCGGCTGGTTGCCATGCAACAGCGCGCCCGTGGTCACCATCTCGGTGTACAGCAGCGTGTTGCGCGTGATCAGGCGGTGGAAATAGCGGCAGTGGCGGTCGGTCCAATCCATCATGGGCGCGACGGACAGGCGCCATGGACTGTGGGAGGTCGAGGGCATCCCTCATTATCCCAGGCGGCCAAGGGCCGCGGGATAGGAAGCCCAAGACCGCCGAACCGATGCCGCGGCAAACCGCGTCTGCCAATGACAACGGGGCAACGGGATCAGATCCCGTTGCCCCGATTTTCAGGCGGGCCTCATGCGCCCGCGATGTCGTGCTCAGGCAGCGACGTCCTCGGCGGACTTGGCGCCGCGGCGGCGCATGGCCAGGCCCAGGCCACCGAAGGCCAGCGCCAGCAGGGCCAGCGGGGTCGGCTCAGGCAGGCCGCCGCCACCGACGATGACGCAAGTGCCAGCCGACGGAGTGGTGCCCGGCGGGCAGACGATCGTGCCGCCCGCGAGCGCCACGGTTTCCGGCGTGCCGGTGACCGGATCGCCAAGGCGCTCGACGACGCCGAAGGCCGCCGACAGGCCCGCCGTGCCCGGCTCGCTGAAGAAGTTGTGTGTCGGGTCGCCGTTGACCGCCGGGATGCCCAGGCTGGCACCGAACGCGGTCTGCACATAGCCGCTGGACGGCGGGCTGCCGCCGGCGTTGGTCGCCGACTCGGGGACGTAGGCATAGGCATTCGGATCAGCCGCGCCAGCCAGGCCCAGGATGCCGCCACCGGCATTGAAGAACGACGTGATCGCCGCGAAGTGCGAGGCGATGTTGGCGATGCCGGCCGGCGAGTTGTCGCAGCCGCCGCAGGACGCTTCGGACGCCACGATGAACGCGCTGTAGATCGAGTGGTCGAACAGGGAATCCGTGACGCTGGCGGCGGTGTTCGGATTGATGTTCGTGAACGAAATGCCCAGCGAGGTCAGAACGTTGGTCAGCTCCGTGCCCGCGTCGAAGGTCAGGACCTTCAGCGAGGAACCGTTCCGGACGAAGTTGATTTCCGCCATGAACGCCGCATCGGAGGCGGTGCTTCCGAAGGATTCGTGGAAGTCGTTGTCATGGCCCGTCAGGACGATGTTGCCGGCAAAGACCGGTGCGGCAAACAGCGATGCCGAAAGGGCGAGCGCGGTGCCGAGTGCAGAGATTTTCATGTGCTTGTACTCCTGGTTATGACGTTGGACCCGGGAGGCGGCCCCCCACCCGCTTTAAAGCACCAACCGTGCCAAAAATACAAGCCTTTGATTTTGTTGAGTTTTTCCTGGATTTCGCGTGTCGCCGCTCAGGAGCTGTAAAGAAAGTTGACGCCTTTTTTGTCAGAGTCGTTTGCGAAGTTCGGTGACCTCGGGTTGCGACGCAAACTTGTCCCCCAGCTTGGCCAGGGCATCGAGTTCGGTCTTCGCATGCGCGCTGTCCCGGGCCTGGATGTACAGCTTGGCCAGGTTGAGCCGGAACTTGGGGTTCGCCGGTCGCATCGCCACCGCCTTGCTCTCAAGGGCAATGGCTTGCGGCAACTGGTCGTGCGCTCCCAGCAGCACGGCCAGCGTGTCCATCGCGTCAGGCTGGTTCGGCGCGAGGCGGTTGGCCTTCTGTGCCAACTCGATGGCTCCGTCCCTTTTCAGCTGGCCTTCGATCCACGCCATGTTGTTCAGGAGCGAAGGGTTGTCCGGCTGCACGCGCAGCGCGGCCTGGTATTGCTTTTCGGCACCCTCGTAGTCCTTCCTGGAGATGGCGCCGTCGCCCAGGTAGGCCAGGAACTGGATGTCCTTGGGATGCTGCCGCATCCAGCCGGTGGCAAAGCCATCGGTCTCCGCGGGGCTGGCCGAGACCAGGAGGACGGCGTGGAGCTTGATGGCCAGATCCGTCGAGCCGGTGCGATCGATGCCACGCCGGTAGACAGCGGCCGCCTCGTCCCACTTCTTCTGTTCGACCCTGGTCAGGCCTTCCAGCATGTAGCCCGCCGTGGCGGTCGGCCGCTGTTTCTGCACGGTCTGTGCCACCTGCACGGCGTCGTCGAAGTGCTTTTGCTGGATCGCCAGGATCGCGAGCGCGCCCTGGGCATCCAGCAGGTCGGGCTGGATGGCGAGTGCTGCCCGCAGGGCCTTCTCGGCCGCCGGCAGGTCGTTGCCCGCAGCCAAGGCCTCAGCCTGCCGCACATGCGGTTGCGGCAGCGTGGGCGACATCGCGATGAGCTTGCCGAAGGTGGCGACCGCCTGCCCGTGGTTGCCCGAGATCTGCTGCACCCGTCCCAAGGCTTCGAGCAAGGCCGGGTTGTCGGGCAGCCGGGAGACTCCGGCCTGGGCGACCTCGAGCGCCGCGTGATAGTCCTTCTGGCCCAGGCAGGATTCGATCAGCGTCAAGCGCGCGCCGACGTTCTCGGGGCTGGCGTCCACCGCCCGGTGCAGCAGCTTGATGGCCTCGTTGGGGTCGCCGCCGCTGGAGGCCGCGATCTGCGCCAGGGCGAGCAGGACCTGGGCGTTGCCCGGGTTCTTCGCCAGGACGGCCTCCAGACGCTTCTTGGCGTCCTCCGGCTTGTGATCGAGCTGGTCGAGCACGGCCAGGTTCATCGCCGCGGGGGCGAACGACGGGTCGATCACCAGCGCGTGCTCGAAGCTGGCGCGCGCCGCCGCGCGGTCGCCCAGCCCGAGCTGCGCCCGCCCGCGCAGGTCGGCCGCGAGCGGCACGGTGGGCTGCTTCTTCTCGAGCGCGTTGCATGCCGTCACGGCGGCCGCATATTCATGGCGCGACAGCCGGCCGCTGATCACCGCGAGATCGGCGGTGTCGCCCTTGTCGTCGCGCACGATGGTCTGCAGTTCGTCGAACGCCGCGTCGGCCCGGCCGTTGACCATGTGGCTGAGTGCCAGGCCGGTGCGCGCCGACGCGTCGCCAGGCGTCAGCTCGAGGGCGCGCTGAAAAAAGGCCGTGGCCTTGGTGGCGTCGCCGGCGCGCAGGTAGGTCTCGCCGGCGAGCTCGAACATCGCGGGGTCGATGCCGTCCTTCTGCACCTGCGCGTCCAGCGCCGTGGCGGCCTGGCCGGGCCGGCCCGATCGCAGGTAGGTCGTCACCAGCAGGCGTCGCGCCAGTGCGAGGTGCGGCGCGAGTTGCAGCGCCTTGTCCAGATCCGCCTCGGCCTGCGCGTAGGCGCCGGACTGCAGCTCGATGGCGCCCGCCAGTTGGAGCACCAGCGGACTATCGGGCGTTCTCTGGAGCATCTTCTGCGTCAGCACGCGGGCGCCCTGGAAATCCTTCTTCTGGAACGCGAGTTGGGCCGCCAGGTAGTCGATCTGACCGCTCGGAGGAGCGACCTTCTTCAACGACTCGAGTTGCGCGCTGGCCGCGTCCAGCTGGCCCAGTTGCATCAGCGACATCAGCGCCGACACGTTCGCAGGCACGTGGTTCGGCTTTTCCTGGATGGCGTGACGGTAGGCCTCCAGCGCAGGCCCGGCGTCGCGATTGGACGCCAGCAACACGTCGCCCTTGAGCTTCCAGGCATCGGGATCATGCGGGTGCTGCGCCAGCAATTGCTCGATGCCGCTGGACGCCGCGGCGAAATCGCGCCGCGCGGCGTCTTGCTGGATGCGTTCCATCGCGGCCGGCGCGTACCCCGGCACGGCGGCCAGCGCCGCATCGTCGGCCTTGCGCGCCTTGTCCATCTGCGCCAGGCGCCGGTAGGCGATGGCCAGATCGGTCTGCATGCGCGCGGTGGCCGTCGTGTCCTGGTAGGTCGCGCCGTGGAACTGGTCGATCAGCTGCTGCGCCTTGCCGCCGGCGAGCATCGCGTCGGCGATCTCGGGATCGACCTCGTCCTCGTCGTAGCCGCCTTGCTTGGCCTCGCGCAGCTCCATTTCCGCGCTGTCGGCCCGGCCTTCCTTCAGTGCCAGCACGCCCAGCAGGAAGCGAGCCTCCGTCAGCTTCGGGTTGATCGACAGCGCGTTCTTCAGCTCGATGGTCGCGGACTTGTCACTGCCCTTGGCGATGAAGGCCTTGGCCGCGGCCAGATGCTGGTCGGGGTTCTTGTCGGAACAGGCCGTCGCGCACGCCATCGCGGCGATGATGGCTGGAAGTGTCTTGAGCTTGAAGAAACGCATACAGGCCGATCATCAGAACGATTCGATGTCAGGGACGACATCCGAGGTCGGCGACATTAGCACGCAAGTCCGGCCTGCTCGACTTTCGGAAACCCGCGATCGGCCGGCTCCCTGGCCGGTCGCCCCCTCGATCAAGGGATCAAATTGCCGGCCGGACGGCGGCCAGCGTCTGGCGGATGCCTTCGGCGTACGGCGTCTTGCCGATCGGCCCGATCAGGCGCTGCAAGGCGGTGTCGTCCATGATCAGCGGCTCGGTCATCAGGTAGTTCATCTCCACCAGCTCGCGGAGCATGCGGTTGAACAGGCCCAGCACGCGCAGCATCGTCTTGCCGGCGACGCGCAGCTTGACCTCGCGGCCGGTCTGGCGCTGCATCTCGTTGACCAGGTCGCGCTGCGTCGTGACGCCGGCGCCGCCCAGATGCCACACGTGGCCGAACGCGGCGGGCGTGTCCACCAACCTGACGACCACCGGGCCGACGTCGGGCACGAACACGAAATCGTGCGGGCGATCGATCGGCCCGATCACGTCGGCGGTGCCGCCCTTGACCGCGGCCACCGCGGCGCCATGCAGCAGGCTGGCCTCGACGCCCGGACCGTAGAAATCGGGCAGGCGCAGGACGGTGGCGTTGATGCGCCCTTCGGCGTGCGCCTGCAGCAGCACGTCCTCCTGCTCCTTGCGCATGCGGCCCTTGAACGTGTGCGGCTCGCGCGGGTGATCCTCGCGCACCGGCGTCGTCCGGGCCCGGCCGTAGGGGTAGACGGTACCGATCAGGATCACGTTGCGCACGCCGGCGGCAATGGCGCCGTCCAGGGTCTTGCGCATCAGCTGCGGGTGCAACTCGAACTTCCAGTAGTCGACGCCGACCAGGTAGATCAAGGTGTCGATGCCGGCGGCCGCGGCCTTCACCGAGGCCGGGGAATCCGGATTCCAGGTGACGATCTGGGCGAGCGGATCGGCGCCGAAGGTCTTGCGCAGGCTGGCCTCCGAGCGGCCGACCACGCGGTAGGAGCGGTCCTGGGCGGCGAGCGCCCGGGCAATCGATTGGCCGATGGCGCCGGCGGCGCCGAACAGGGCGATCTTGGGGTTGGACATGGCGAGCACTCCTTGAGGGTTTCAGAACGAGAGATGGCGGACGAAGGCGGCGATGCGGTCTTGCGCCTCCTGCAGATAGCCGTCGAACAGCGGACGCACCGGCACGCGCAGCCACGCTTCGAGCGCCACCACGGCCAGTCCGAACAACGCGGCGCCCGCCACGCGGCCCATCAGGACGAGGCTGCAATCGACGGGGACGGACGTGGCGGGGTTGAACATGGTGGGCTCCGGTGAAGGCTTGGCTGCTGCTGCAATGACTGCAGTTTGCGGATTCGCCGGGCACTTGAAAATTGCCTAGAATCACATCCTCGCTATAAATAAATGCATACCATGGCCGATGCCGAACCGAACTGGGAGTGGTACCGCAGCTTCGTCGGCGTGCTGGAGACCGGCTCCTTGTCGGCCGCCGGCCGCGCGATGGGAATGACGCAGCCGACGGTCGGCCGCCACATCGACAGCCTGGAGACCGCGCTGGGCATGAAGCTGTTCACGCGCTCGTTCGACGGCTTTGCCCCGACCGACGCGGCGCTCGAGCTCAAGCCCTATGCGGTCGCCCTCGCCTCGACCGCCGCGGCCTTGCGCCGGGTCGCCAGCAGCCACGGCGAAGGCGTGCGCGGCACGGTGCGCCTGACCGCCAGCGAGGTCGTTGGCGTGGAGGTGCTGCCGCCCATCCTGACCGCGCTGCGCCGGCAGCATCCGGAGCTGGTGATCGAACTGGTGCTATCGAACCAGGTCGACGACCTGCTGCGCCGCGAAGCGGACATCGCCGTGCGCATGGTGCGTCCGACCCAGGACGCGCTGGTGGCCCAGCACATCGGCGGCATCGAGCTGGGCCTGCACGCGCATCGGCGATATCTGGCGGACCACGGCACGCCTCGCACGATGGCCGATCTTGCGCAGCACGCGCTGATCGGCTTCGACACCGAGACCGCGTTCATACGCCAACTGCAGGCGCGCTACCCGGCCTTCACGCGCGCATCGCTGTCGTTCCGCTCAGACAGCGATCTCGCGAACCTGGCCGCGCTGCGCGCGGGCTACGGCATCGGGATCTGCCAGACGACCTTGGCCAAGCGCGATCCCTCGCTCGTGCGCGTGCTGCACAAGGACTTCGCGCCCAGGCTCGACACCTGGATCGCGATGCACGAGGACCTGCGCGGCAGCGCCCGCTGCGCCGTCACGTTCGCGGCGCTCGCGGCCGGGCTGAAGGCCTACATCCCGGCAGGCTGAGGCCGGCAGGCCAGTTCGCAGTTCGCGGCGAAGGTCAGGCCAGATCGCGCAAGGGATGCGCGTGCGCCGGCCACGGCGATGCGAAATAGGCGGCGACCATCGCCGCACCCACGTCGGCCACCGAAGCCGGATTCCAGCGCGGCGCGTGGTCCTTGTCGACGACCAGCGCCCGGATGCCTTCCAAGGTCTCGCTGGCCGCGCCGGGCCGCAGGTGGAAGCAATGGCGCACCAGGCCACGCTCCATGCGCAGGTCGTCGGCCAGCGTCATCGTGCGCGCGCGCCGGATCTGTTCGAGCGTGACGGCCATCATCAGCGGAGAACGCTGGGACAGCGTCTGCGCGAGCGAAGCCGCGAACTCGCCCTCCTCGACCGCGAGCGCAGCCACGATGGCGCTCAGGTCGGGCCCCGAGAACACGCGGTCGATGAGATGGCGCTGGGCGGCGAGCGATGCGGCGCCCGCGTCGACCGCGAAGGCGTTGACGGCCGACAGTGCGCCCACGCCGTCCCCGGCAGTCGCGTCGACGATCGCCTGCACGAGCTCGTCCAGGCGATCCGCGGACACGCAGATGTCGGCCCAGTCGACGGCGAGCGCGTCGGCGGCGCCCAGCACCTGGCCGCTCAATCCCAGGAACTCGCCGAGGTAGCCCGGCGTGCGGGCGAGGAACCAGCCGCCGCCGACGTCGGGGAACAGGCCGATGTTGGTCTCGGGCATCGCGAGCCTGGCATGCTCGGTGACGATGCGCATCGAGCAGCCCTGCGCCAGGCCCATGCCACCGCCCATCGTGATGCCGTCCATCAGCACGAATGTGGGCTTGCCGAAGGTGTGGATCAGGTGGTTGAGCGCGTACTCCTCGCTGAAGAAATCCTCCAGCGTCGGGTCGCCGGCCAGCGCCGCCTCATGGAAATAACGGATGTCGCCGCCCGCGCAGAACGCCGGCGTCTTGCCTTCGCGGTTGGCGCCGCGCAGCAGCACCGCGCCCACTTGCGGGTCGTCGCGCCAGGCCAGCAGCTGCGAGGTGATCTGGCGGATCATCTCGAGCGACAACGCGTTGAGTGCCTTGGGCCGGTTCAGCGTGAGGATGCCCAGGTGCTTGCGGCACTGCGCCAGCACGGACGGCGATTCGGGAAGCGACATGCGGTTTCCTAGCCCTGCTGCCGGGCTTGTCGCCCGCGCAGGCTGAGCAGTTCATTGAAGACGAGCGCGCTGACGACGATCGCACCCCCCACCAGCGCCGAGCTGCCGGGCGCCTCGCCCGCGCCGATCCAGGCCCACAGCACGCCGAAGATCACTTCCAGCAAGCCCAGCAGCGCGACCTCGGGGGCGGGCAGCGCGCGCGCCACGCGCACGAGCAACAGGCAGGGAATCGCGAGCTGGAAGATGCCAAGTCCGAACAGCAGACCGAGGTCGTGCGCGTTCGACTTGAACGGCCAGGCGAGCGGCAGCGTCACCAGCGCCGAGATGGCGGCACCGATCAGCACGGCGCTGAACAGA
>JBJMWF010000512.1:0-11021 GCA_045810265.1 Vitreoscilla sp.
CGCCCAGCGGCCTGACGGTCGACAGCGCCGGCACGGTCAAGTGGGCCGCACCGGTGGCCGGCACCTATTCGTTCACCGCCACGGCTCGCACCGCCGCCGGCAAGTCCGACAGCGGCGCCTACACGCTGACGATCGCCAGCGCCGCCTCGGTCAGCACGAGCAACCATGCCCCGACGCTGGCCTCCGTCACCTTGTCGGAAAAGGCCGCCAAGACCTTCAGCGCGCAGATGAGCGGCAAGGACGTCGACGGCGGCGTTCTCAGCTACACCAAGAGCGGCGGCCCGAGCGGCCTGACGCTGACGTCCTCGGGCGTCCTGTACTGGGTGAGCCCGGTCAAGGGCACCTACTCGGTGACGGTCACGGTGCACGACAACAAGGGTGCGACCGGCAGCGCCGTGATCACCCTGAAGGTCGCCTGACCGACCGCAGCCTCGCGTGCGCATGATGCGCGCCTGTTCCGCCAACGCCCGCGCCTGCGGGCGTTGTCGTTTTCAGGCCGGCTGCAGCATCGCCCGATGTCGGGTCAGGGCGGCGCTGACGATCTCGCTGAGCCCGGCGCCGGCCTCGGTGCCGACGGCGGCCAGGATCTGCGAGCGCATGCGCGGCTCCCAGAACTTCTTGACGTGCTCGGCAATGCCGGCCAGCGCCTCGTCGCGGTCGGGCTGCGCCGCGAAGAACTGGCCGATGCGGTTGGCCATCGCGATGAGGTTGTCCAGATCCATCAGCAGAACCGGTCCGGGTTGGCATAGAGCACCAGGTCGTCGCGGCGCGCGAAACCGGCCAGCGCCAGGCCGGCCTGGCGGGCCGTCGCCACGGCCCGCGAGGTCGGCGCGGACACGGCGATCAACGCGGTGATGCCCGCCGCCACCGCCTTGCGCACCATCTCCACGCTGGCGCGGCTGGTGATGCAGCAAAAGCCCTCGCGCGGGTCGACGCCGGCCTGGACCATCGCGCCGACGAGCTTGTCGAGCGCGTTGTGGCGGCCGACGTCCTCGCGCACGATCCGCACGCCGCCGTCCAGCGAACACCAGGCGGCCGCATGGGTGGCGCCGGTGCGCTGCTGCAGAGCCTGGTGCGACGGCATCGCCCGCAACGCATCGGCGATCGCCGGCGGCGACAGCGGCGTCGCGCAAGGCGCCAGTGGCCGCAGCGGCGGTTCGACCTGCTCCAGGCTCTCGGTGCCGCACAGGCCGCAGCCCGTACGGCCGGCCATCGAGCGGCGCTTGTCCTTCAGGCGCGCGAAGCAGGCACTGGAGACTTCCATCTCGACGCGCATGCCGGCCAGATCCGGCTGCACGTCGACGCCGTACAACTCGTCGGCGCGCGCCAGCAGGCCCTCCGTGAGGCCAAAGCCGAGCGCGAAATCCTCCAGATCGAGCGGGGTGGCCAGCATCACCGCATGCGAGATGCCGTTGAAGATCAGCGCGACGGGCACCTCGTCGGCGAGCCAATCCTGCGATTCAGCCACCGCGCCGTCGCGCCGCACGCGCACGTCCAGGCGTGAGGCGCCCGTCTCGTCGAGGACGGCGTCCGGCTTCATTTTCCGGCGACGGTGACGGCCGCGCCCAGCCGCGCATCGGCCAGGAAGCGTTCCTGGTCCTCGCTGAAATCCTTGTACGCGCGCTGCCAGGTGGACGGCTGCGCGACGGGCATCATCTGCACCGCCGTCACCTTGTACTCGGGGCAATTGGTCGCCCAGTCGGAGCTGTCGGTGGTGATCACGTTGGCGCCGGACTCGGGAAAATGGAAGGTGGTGTAGACCACACCCGGCTGCACCTTCTCGGTGATGGTCGCGCGCAGCACGGTCTCGCCGGACCGGCTGGTGATGCCGACCCAGTCGCCATCCTTGACGCCGCGGTCGAGCGCGTCCTGCGGATGGATCTCGAGGCGATCCTCGTCATGCCAGCGCGAGTTGAAGGTGCGCCGCGTCTGCGCGCCCACGTTGTACTGCGACAGGATGCGGCCGGTGGTCAGCAGCAGCGGGAACTTGCGCGTGACCTTCTCGTCGGAGGCGACGTACTGGGTGATGACGAAGCGCCCCTTGCCGCGCACGAAGCGGTCGACGTGCATGATGTCGGTGCCTGCCTCGGCGGTCGCGTCGTTGCACGGCCATTGCACGCTGCCCAGGCGGTCGATCTTGTCGTAGCTGACGCCGGCAAAGGTCGGCGTCAGCGCCGCGATCTCCTGCATGATCTGCTCGGGATGGGTATACGCCATCGGGTATCCGAGTGCATTCGACAGCTTGACCGTGGCCTCCCAGTCGCCCAGCCCCGACAACGGCGCCATCACCTTGCGCACGCGCGAGATGCGGCGCTCGGCGTTGGTGAAGGTGCCGTCCTTTTCGAGGAACGACGAACCGGGCAGGAACACGTGCGCGTACTTGGCCGTCTCGTTCAGGAAGATGTCCTGCACGACGACGCACTCCATCGCCTTGAGGGCGCTGGCCACGTGCTGGGTGTCCGGATCGGACTGCACGATGTCCTCGCCCTGGCAGTACAAGCCCTTGAAGCTGCCGTCGAGCGCCGCATCGAACATGTTGGGGATGCGCAGGCCGGGTTCGGCCTGCAGCGTCACGCCCCAGGCCGCGTCGAACTGCGCACGCACCTCGGCGCCGCCGATGTGGCGGTAGCCGGGCAGTTCGTGCGGGAACGATCCCATGTCGCAGGACCCCTGCACGTTGTTCTGGCCACGCAGCGGATTGACGCCCACGCCTTCGCGGCCGACGTTGCCGGTGACCATCGCCAGGTTGGCGATGGCCATCACGGCGGTCGAGCCCTGCGCGTGCTCGGTCACGCCCAGGCCGTAGTAGATGGCCCCGTTGGGGCGCTTGCCGCCCGCGGCCATGGCATCGGCCAGCGCGTGGGCCGTGCCGCTTGCCGAGCCGCTGGCATACAGGCGCGCGGCCCCGCGCACGAGCGCCGCGGGCACGCCGGTCTCGCTCTCGAGGGCCTCGGGCGAGTTCTCGGCCCGCGCGACGAACTCGCGCCATTGCGCGACGCTCTTGTCGTCGCATCGCTCGGCGACGTAGGCGGCGTCGTCCAACCCTTCGGTCACGACCACGTGCGCCAGCCCCGTGAGCACCGCCACATTGGTGCCCGGGCGCAGTTGCAGGTGGAAGTCGGCCTTGACGTGCGCGCCGGCCACCAGCTCGATGCGGCGCGGATCGACCACGATCAGCTTGGCGCCCTGGCGCAGGCGGCGCTTCATGCGCGATGCGAAGACCGGGTGCGCCTCGCTCGGATTGGCGCCGATCACCATGATCACGTCGGCCTTGGCCACCGACTTGAAGGTCTGGGTGCCGGCCGAGGTGCCGTAGGTCTGGCCCAGCCCGTAGCCGGTGGGCGAGTGGCAGACGCGGGCGCAGGTGTCGACGTTGTTGTTGCCGAACGCCGCGCGCACCAGCTTCTGAACCAGGTAGGTCTCCTCGTTGGTGCAGCGCGAGGAGGTGATGCCGCCGATGGAATTGCGGCCATGGCTCGCCTGCAGGCGCTTGAATTCGGAGGCCGCATGCGCGATCGCCTCGTCCCACGAGACCTCGCGCCAGGGGTCGGTGATCCTGGCGCGCACCATCGGCTTGGTGACCCGATCCTTGTGCGTCGCGTAGCCCCACGCGAAGCGGCCCTTGACGCACGAGTGCCCCTCGTTGGCCTTGCCGTCCTTCCAGGGCGTCATGCGGATCACCTCGGTGCCCTTGACCTCCGCCTTGAAGCCGCAGCCGACACCGCAATAGGCGCAGGTGGTGGTGACGCTCCTGGTGGGCATGCCCAGCTCGATGACCGTCTTTTCCTGCAGGGTGGCGGTCGGGCACGCGTTGACGCAGGCGCCGCAGCTGACGCACTCGCTCTGCATGAACGGCTCGTCCATGCCGGCGGACACGTGCGACTCGAAGCCGCGGCCGGAGATGGTCAACGCGAACGTGCCTTGCGTCTCCTCGCAGGCGCGCACGCAGCGATTGCAGACGATGCACTTGCTGGCATCGAAGGTGAAGTAGGGGTTGGACGTGTCCTTGGCCGACTGCAGGTGGTTCTTGCCCTCGAAGCCGTAGCGCACCTCGCGCAAGCCGACGGCGCCGGCCATGTCCTGCAGCTCGCAGTCGCCATTGGCGCTGCAGGTCAGGCAGTCGAGCGGATGGTCGGAGATGTAGAGCTCCATCACGCCCTTGCGCAGCTTGGCCAGGCGTGGGCTCTGCGTGCGCACGGACATGCCGGCCTCCACCGGCGTGGTGCACGAAGCCGGCGTGCCGCGGCGGCCGTCGATCTCCACCAGGCACAGGCGGCAGGAACCGAAGGGCTCCAGGCTGTCGGTGGCGCACAGCTTGGGCACCTCGATGCCGGCGGCGATCGCGGCGCGCATCACCGACGTGCCCGCCGGCGCGCTGACTTCGACGCCGTCGATCTTCAAGGTCACGCTCTGCGCCGACTCCCTGGCAGGGGTGCCCAGGTCGTGGTCGGGATGGGAATCGTTCAGGCTCAGCATCAGGGCTCTCCCGCCGCGGCCCTGCGCGGCAAGCCGAAGTCTTCAGGGTAGTGATCCAGGGCAGACAACACCGGAAACGGGGTCATGCCGCCCATCGCGCACAGGCTGCCGGCGACCATGGTGTCGCACAGGTCGCGCAGCAACTCTTCCTGCGCGGCTTTCAGTGAGACCGGCGCCGCGACCAGACGTTCCACGACCTCGGCGCCGCGCGTCGAGCCGATGCGGCAAGGCGTGCACTTGCCGCAGGATTCCAGCGCGCAGAACTCGAAGGCGTAGCGCGCGAGCGAGGCCAGGTCGGCCGTGTCGTCGTGCACCACGATGCCGCCGTGGCCGACGGTGGCGCCGACCGCGGAATACGCTTCGTAGTGGATCGGGACGTCCCATTGGGACTCGGGCACGTAAGGGCCCAGCGGGCCGCCCACCTGCACCGCCTTGATGGGGCGGCCGGAGCGCGAGCCGCCGCCGAAGTCCAACAGCAGCTCGCGCAGCGTGACGCCGAAGGCGGCCTCGACCAGCCCGCCCTGCCTGATGTTGCCGGCGAGCTGGAACGGCAAGGTGCCACGCGAGCGGCCGGCGCCGAATGCGTGATAGGCCTGCGCGCCCTCGGCCAGGATGCGCGGCACGCTCGCCAGCGTGATGACGTTGTTGATGACGGTGGGCCAGCCGAACAGGCCCTGGATGGCCGGCAGCGGCGGCTTGGCGCGCACGATGCCGCGCCGGCCCTCGAGGCTTTCCAGCAGCGCCGTCTCCTCGCCGCAGACGTAGGAGCCGGCACCGCGGCGCAGGTCGAGGCGGAAGGCCGGGCCGCGGCCGCGCAGCGCGGCGCCGATGTGGCCCGCGGCGGTCGCACGCGAGATCGCCTCGCGCAGCGCGGCCTCGGCGTGCGGGTATTCGGAGCGGATGTAGATCACGCCGTAGGTCGCGCCGACCGCCACGGCCGCGATCGCCATGCCTTCGATCAGCGCATACGGATCGCCCTCCATCAGCATGCGGTCGGAGAAGGTGCCGGAGTCGCCCTCGTCGGCATTGCAGACGATCGCCTTGCGCGGCGCCTGCGCGGCGCCCACGGTCTTCCACTTGATGCCGGCGGGGAATGCCGCGCCGCCGCGGCCCCGCAGGCCCGATTCGATGACCTCGCCGACGACGGCCGACGGCGCCATGGCGAGCGCCTTGTCCAGGCCGGCCCAGCCGCCGTGCGCGGCGTAGTCGTCGAGCGACAGCGGGTCGGTGACGCCGACGCGCGCGAAGGTGATGCGCTGCTGCCTTGCGAACCACGGCAGCGCCTCGGTCAGACCCAGGCAAAGCGGATGCGCGGCGAGCGTTTCCGGCATGCCGCGCAGCGCGGTCGACGGGTCGAGCAGGCCGGCGTCGACGAGCCCGGCGACGTCGCTGGGCTGCACCGGCCCGAAGGCGGCGCGGCCGGCCGGCGTGGCAACCTCGAGCAAGGGCTCCAGCCACAGCAGGCCGCGCGAACCGTTGCGCACCACTGCGAGCGGCAACGCGCGTTCTGCGGCTATCGTGCCCAGGGCGGCGGCGACATCGTCCGCGCCGGCGGCCAGGGCCGCGGCATCGCGCGGGATCCAGACGCGCGGTGTCGTCATGTCTTGCCTTCGAAGCGTTTGGCCCAGTCGTCGACCGTGGCGGCGGACACCCGCGCGCGCAGCTGGCCGTCGACCATCGCCGCCGGCCCGGTGGCGCACAGGCCCAGGCAGTAGACCGGCTCCAGCGTGACGCCGCCGTCGGCGCGCGTCTGCCCTGGCGCGCACGCGAGACGCGCGCTGGCGTGCGCCATCAGCGCTTCGGCGCCGTTGGCGCGGCAGGCCTCGGCCTGGCAGATCTGCACCACCCGGCGGCCCGCCGGGGCGCTGCGGAAGTGGTGGTAGTAGGTGAGGACGCCGTGCACCTCGGCCCGCGAGAGGCTGAGGGCGGCGGCGATGTCGGGGACGAGCGGCTGCGGCACGAAGCCGAGCGCGTCCTGGAGGTGGTGCAGGATGGGCAGCAGCGCGGAGGCGCTGCCGCCGGGAATGTCGGCCGGAACGTCCGGCAGATGAAGCGCGAGCGCCTGCGACAGCAGCTCGCGCTCCGGGTCCGTTGCCGCGGGGCCGTGTGGCGGCCGCGGCGTGGACCCTCGGGGCATGCCCCGAAGATCGTCAGTTGAAGAGCTTGGCTGCACTGATGAGCGTCTGCGAGACGCCCCACGCAAGAGGAATGCCGACCGCCAGCCAGGCCAGCGCCACGGTGAGCGGGCTGCTCGGCGCGGTCGCCGCGCCCGCGCCGGTCACGGCGTTGGCGCTTGCGCGCTCGTGGGCGAGGCGCTTTTCCTCGGCCAGCTCCGCCTCGCTCATGAAGTACTTCTGGTTGACCGGACGGATCGCCAGATTGCACAGCAGCCCGACGACCAGGAAACCGACCAGGATGTACATCGTCTGGTTGTAGACCTGCTCGCGCGGGATGCCCAGGCTCAGCTGATAGTCGCGCATGTAGTTGACGACGACCGGGCCCAGGATGCCGGCCGTGGACCACGCGGTCAGCAGGCGGCCGTGGATGGCGCCCACCATCTGCGTGCCGAACAGGTCGGACAGGTAGGCCGGCACCGTGGCAAAGCCGCCGCCGTACATGCTCAGGATGATGCAGACCGCACCGACGAACAGCCCCTTGTTCAGGCCGGAGGCGCTGCTGGGCAGGCTGGCGTACAACAGGGCGCCCAGCACGAAGAAGACGACGTAGGTCATCTTGCGGCCGATCTTGTCGGAGATGCTGGCCCAGAAGAAGCGGCCGCCGATGTTGAACAGGCTGATCAGCGCGGCGAAGCCGGCGGCGACGCCCGCGATCCGCGTCAGATCGGCCTTGGCCAGGTCGCTGAACTTGGTGTCCAGGCCGATCAGGTGGCCGCCGAAGATCTCCTGCAGCATCGGGCTGGCCAGGCCGATCACGCCGATGCCTGCCGAGACGTTCATCGTCAGCACCAGCCACACGAGCCAGAATTGCGGGATGCCCCAGATGCGCTTCACGTGCACGTGGCCGCGCGTGATCATCGCGTTGGCGTCAGGCGCCGGCGGCGTCCAGCCTTCTGGCTTCCAGCCCGCGGCGGGGATGCGGTAGCCGAACGCGCCGCCCAGCATGAACACGAAGTACACGGCGGCCATGATCAGCAGCGTGGTCTGCACGCCATTGGTGCCGTCCGTGCCGAACGCGGCCATCAGCTTGGCCGCCAGCGGCGAGCCGATCATCGCGCCGCCGCCAAAGCCCATGATGGCCATGCCCGTGGCCATGCCGCGCTTGTCCGGGAACCACTTGATCAGCGTCGAGACCGGCGAGATGTAACCCAGGCCCAGCCCGATGCCGCCGATCACCCCCAGGCCCAGCACCATGATCCAGAGCTGGTGCGTGGAGACGCCGATCGTCGACAGCGCCATGCCGCCCGCCCAGCAGACCGCGGCGACGACGGCCGCCTTGCGCGGGCCGACGTGCTCCAGCCAGCCGCCCCACAGCGCGGCCGCGCCGCCCAGGAAGACGAAGAACAGCGTGTAGATCCAGCCCAGGGCCGAGATGTCCCAGTTGCAGCTGGACAGCGTCATTTCGCCGGCGCCGCCGAACAGCGCCTTGGCGATGACGGCGCGCAGGCTCTTGGCGTCCGAGCCCGCGAGCATGCTCACGAACTGCATCCAGGCGTTGCCGGCTGCGGACGGATCCTTCGAGCACACCGGCGCGCCCGGCAGCAGCTTGGACAACGGCAGCCAGAACACCGAGAAGCCATAGGCCATGCCGATGCACAGGTGAATGGCCAGGGCCGCAGGCGGAAGCAGCCAGCGGTTGTAGCCTGGCCCGGCGATGGTGCGTTCTTTCGAGAGCCAGCCCCCGGAGGAAGGCGCTCCCTCGGAGCCGTTCATGACGGTAGACATCTTGATCCTTTTCGATGACCTTCGGGCATCGATCGTCGTTGTCCCAACACCGACGACTGCCCGACTGTAAGTATCCCGTGGGGAAGATTGCAATATGCGGTCAAGCTCTAAAGACGAACCCTAGGATCGACCGCCTCCATTCCGCACTTCGGCACGGCAAGCACTGCATTTAGCCGCAATACATGCTGCATCGCGGCATGCCGCACGCTAGGCAAGGCTTGTACTTTTTGTTGCAATGCAGTCGAGCAGCGCGGGGAAAAAACGACATCGGGGGCCGCCGATGCGCTTACCCCCACGGGCATCCGGCTTCCGCCGCCGCGGACGGCGCTTCGCTTCGATCACTGCAAACCGTAATCGTCGTCATCCCGGGTCGCTCCGGTCACGCCAAGAGCATGCACAAGATCTCCATCCGTCCCCAGTGGACGATCTCCCACGACGATGGCGAAGCCCTGGGTCCGCGCCTGATCGACCTGCTGGTGTGCGTGGCCGAGACCGGCAGCATCGCCGCCGCCTGCCAGCGCGCCGGACTCTCGTACCGGCATGCCTGGGACACGATCCGCCACGGCGAGGTCTGGTTCGGCGCCCCGCTGCTGCAGATGGAGCGCGGCCGCGGCTCGCGCCTGACGCCGCTGGGCGACAAGCTGGTGTGGGCCGACCGCCGCATCGCCGCACGGCTGGCACCCGCGCTGGACACGCTGGCATCGGAGCTCGAGGTCGAACTCCAGCGCGTCATCGCGCCGCCGCACCGCCTGCTGCGCATCCACGCCAGCCATGGCTTCGCCATCGAGAAACTGATGGGAATGCTGGGCGATGCGGGGGTCGACGTCGAGCGCGTCTACACCAACAGCCAGGACGCCGCCGCCTCGCTGCACGATGGCGCGAGCGACCTCGCCTGCTTCCACGTGCCGCACGGCGCGCTCGAGGCGCGGGGTTGGGAGTTCTACGCGCACTGGCTCGATCCGCGCGAACACGTCGTCATCGACATCACCGACCGCACGCAAGGCCTGATGGTGGCGCCGGGCAATCCGCTGCGCGTCCAGGGGCTGGTCGACCTCGTGCGACCCGGGCTGCGCTTCATCAACCGCCAGCGCGGCTCGGGCACGCGCTTCCTGCTCGACGCCCTGCTGGGCGCGGCCGACGTCGACACCGGCGCCATCGTCGGCTACGAGCACGGCGAGTTCACGCACGCGGCGGTGGCCGCGTTCATCGGCAGCGGCATGGCCGACGTCGGCTTCGGCCTGGAGCGGCCGGCGCGCCACTTCAAGCTGGACTTCATCCGGCTGGCCACCGAACGCTATTTCGCGATCTGCCGGCGCGACGCGCTCGCGCGGCCGGAGATCGAGCAGGTGCTGGCCATCCTGCGCAGCGATGTGTTCCGCGCCGAGGTGGACGCGCTGCCCGGCTACGCGGCGCGTGATTGCGGCGCGGTGCACCTGCTGGGCGACGTGCTCGCGGCAGCGGGGCTCAGGCCGATTCCGATTCCGCCTGCAGCTTCAGGCCCCAGGCCCGCAGTGCCTTGAGCACCGGCCGCAGCTCGCGGCCCTTGGCGGTGAGCACGTATTCCATGCGCGGCGGATGCTGCTCGTAGAGGCGGCGCTCGATCAGCCCCTGCTCCTCGAGCGACGACAGGCGCGCGGACAGCGTGTTGGGCGCGCAACCCTTGAGCGACTCGATCAGGTCCTGGAAGCGTCGCGACGGGTGCAGCGTGAGATCGCGCAGGATCAGCAGCGTCCACTTCTCGCCGATGCGATCGAGCGCGCGGGCGACGGGGCAGATCGGATCCGGGTACGAGCGGGCCATGGCCGGATCATACCAAAGTCACTGCCATGCAAATAGTCACTATCCTTTGTATAGTGACTATCGACAAGCAATCTCCCGGCTGCGGCCACATCCCTTCCGACCAAGGACATCTTCATGGAACTCCAAGGCAAGACCGCCCTCATCACCGGCGGCAACAGCGGCATCGGCCTGGCGACCGCGCGTCTCATGCTCGCGCAGGGGGCGCGCGTGGCGATCACCGGACGCGACCGCGCCAAGCTGGACGAGGCCGCCACCGAACTCGGCGGCCAGGTGCTCGCGCTGCAGGCCGACCTCAACGACTCCGACGACCTGGCCGCCGTGGCCAGCGCCGTCGGCAAGGCCTTCGGCAGGCTGGACATCCTGTTCGCCAACGCCGGCATCTCGGGCCCGACCCCGCTGGGCACGACCACTTACGAGGCCTTCCGCAACATCATCGACACCAACCTGACCTCGGTGTTCTTCACCGTGCAATCGCTGCTGCCGCTGCTCAAGGACGGCAGCGCCATCGTGCTGAACGGATCGGTGATGCGCGAGCTCGCGGTCGGCGGCACGGCCGCCTATTCGGCGACCAAGGCCGGCGTCACCGGCATGGCCAAGGTGTTTGCCACCGAGCTCGCGCCGCGCGGGATCCGCGTCAACACGGTGATCCCGGGCGCGACCCGCACGCCGATCTGGACCCGCGGCGCGCGCGCCGGAGCCACGCTGGACGCGACCGAGGCCTACCTCGCTCCGCGCATCCCGCTGGGACGGCTGGCCGAGGCCGAGGAGGTCGCCAACGCGGTGCTGTTCCTGGCCTCGCCGCGCGCCTCGGGCATGACGGCGGCGGAGATCGTGGTCGACGGC
>JBJMWF010000513.1:0-3221 GCA_045810265.1 Vitreoscilla sp.
GGAATTCGAGACGCTCGTTGTGGTCGGCGCCGAAGCTGCGGTGCGTGAGGGCGCGCTCGAACAGCGCGCGCTCGGCGAACTGGTAGCCGAGCCGTTGCTCGACCAGCGCCGCCCCGCGGGCGGGCGTTGACGACGCGTTGCCGGACATGTTCAGCCTCAGGGTCCTTTGATGCCGCCGGAGCTGGCGGAACCCGAATACTTCATCAGGATGAATACCATCGGTTCGAAGATCGGTACTTCCACGTTATAGGCAAACGACGTGCGGAAGCCGCCCGTGTCGCTGAGCGGCTGGATATTCAGATCCTTGGACGTGATGGTCTTGATTGAATACTCGATTGCGGAAGTCTTTTCGAAGGCGTCGCGGATCTCGGTCGGGCTCGACGGGGAGCTGCTCATGATGTGCGTGACCGCCTTGCGGATGGTCAGGTACTCGTTGACCGACGGGAACAGGCGCAGGCCCAACAGCACCATGAAGCCGATGATGACGGCCAGGAACAGCATCGTGAGGATGGACGCGCCGCGCTGGCGGGCGAATAGCCGGGACCGAATCATGAGGTTTGCCTTGGTTCAACGCGCCGGCGTTGCAGCCGGCGCCGGGGTCAATGGAACGAGCCGATGCGACTCAGATCGTTGAAGTTCATCCACACGAAGAACGCGCGTCCGACGATGTTCTCGTCGGGCACGAAGCCCCAGTAGCGCGAATCCTGCGAGTCGTCTCGATGGTCGCCCATCATGAAGTAGCTGTTCGGCGGCACGTGGCAGACGACGCCTTCGGCACTGTACTGGCAGTTGTCCTTGAACGGGAAGCCATTGAAGGGCTGCACGCCGGCCGGCGAATCCGACTTGGTCAGGATCTGGTGCTTGACGCCCATCAGGTCCTCCTCGAAGGCCTGCTCGTACTGGCGGCGCTCGTCGACGTAGTAGTCGGGTTCGGGCTTGGCCGGGATCGCCTGGCCGTTGATCTTGAGCTGCTTGTTCAGGTACGACACCTCGTCGCCCGGCAGGCCCACCACGCGCTTGATGTAGTCGACGCGAGGATCCATCGGGTAGTGGAACACCATCACGTCGCCGCGCTGCGGCTCGTGGTTGGCGATGATCTTCTTGTTGATCACCGGCAGCCGGATGCCGTAGTGGAACTTGTTGACCAGGATCAGGTCGCCGACCTGCAGCGTCGGGATCATCGAGCCGGACGGGATCTTGAACGGCTCGAACAGGAAGCTGCGCAGGACGAAGACGACGGCGATGACCGGAAACAGGCCCGCAGTCCAGTCGAGCCACCAGGGTTGCTGCAGCAGCCGGCCCTTGACGTCCTCGACATCGCCATCCACCTTGATGCCCTGGCGCGTCAGCTCGGCGCGCCGGCTGCCCTCCTGGGTCTCGTACAGGGCGGCGGCCTTGCGGCGGCGCGGCGCGAAGTACAGGCGCTCGGCGAGCCAGTAGGCGAAGGTGACCAGGGTCAGGAGCAGCAGCAGCAACGCGAAATTGCCGATCCACTTGTCCATCAGCCAGCCGCCGAGATAGATCACCAAGGCGGCATACAGCGCGCCGGTCAATGCACTCATCGATTCAGTCGTCCACTTGGAGAATGGCGAGGAAAGCTTCCTGAGGCACTTCGACGGAGCCGATCTGCTTCATTCGCTTCTTGCCCGCCTTTTGTTTTTCGAGCAGCTTCTTCTTGCGGGAAACGTCCCCGCCGTAGCATTTTGCCAGCACGTTCTTGCGCAGCGCCTTGATGTTCTCGCGGGCGATGATGTTCGCACCGATCGCCGCCTGGATCGCGACGTCGTATTGCTGGCGCGGAATCTGTTCGCGCATCTTGGCGGCGACGGCGCGGCCGCGGAACTGGCTCTGCGCGCGGTGCACGATGATGGACAGCGCGTCGATGCGGTCGCCGTTGATCAGCAGGTCCACCTTGACGACGTCGGACGCGCGGTATTCCTTGAACTCGTAGTCCATCGAGGCGTAGCCGCGCGAGATGCTCTTCAACTTGTCGAAGAAGTCGAGCACGATCTCGGCCAGCGGGATCTCGTAGGTCAGCATGACCTGGCGGCCGTGGTAGGCCATGTTGAGCTGCACGCCACGCTTTTGCACCGCCAGCGTGATCACCGGGCCGACGTAGTCCTGCGGCATGTACAGGTGCACGGTGACGATGGGCTCGCGGATCTCCTTGATGCGGCCGACATCGGGCATCTTGGACGGGTTCTCGACCAGGAGCACCGTGCCGTCGTTCAGTTCGACCTGGTAGACGACGCTGGGCGCCGTCGTGATCAGGTCCTGGTCGAACTCGCGCTCCAGGCGCTCCTGCACGATCTCCATGTGCAGCAGGCCCAGGAAGCCGCAGCGAAAGCCGAAGCCCAGCGCCTGGCTGACCTCGGGCTCGTAGTGCAGCGAGCTGTCGTTGAGCTTGAGCTTCTCCAGCGCGTCGCGCAGCTGGTCGTACTCGCTGGCCTCGGTCGGATACAGGCCCGCGAACACCTGCGGCTGGATCTCCTTGAAGCCAGGCAACGGCTCGGTGGCCGGGCCGGCGTTGTTCGGCAGCTTCTTCTCGAGCGTGACGGTGTCGCCGACCTTGGCGGCCTGCAGCTCCTTGATGCCGCCGATGATGAAGCCGACCTCGCCGGCCTTGAGCATCTCGCGCGGGAGCGACTTGGGCGTGAACACGCCCAGCTGCTCGATCGGGTAGACGGCGTTGCTGGCCATCATGCGCATGCGGTCGTTCTTGCGCAGCACCCCGTCGACCACGCGCACCAGCATCACGACGCCGACGTAGTTGTCGAACCAGCTGTCGATGATCATCGCGCGCGGCGGCGCATCGGGCTCTCCGCGCGGGGGCGGCATGCGGGCGATGACCGCCTCGAGGATCTCGTCGATGCCCATGCCGGTCTTGGCCGAGCACGGGATCGCGTCGGTGGCGTCGATGCCGATGACGTCCTCGATCTCCTTCTTGGCGTTCTCCGGATCCGCGTTGGGCAGGTCCATCTTGTTCAGGACCGGGATCACCTCGACGCCCAGCTCGAGCGCCGTGTAGCAGTTGGCCACCGTCTGTGCCTCGACGCCCTGGCTCGCATCGACCACCAGCAGCGAGCCCTCGCAGGCGGCGAGCGACCGGCTGACCTCGTAGGCGAAGTCGACATGGCCTGGCGTGTCCATGAGATTGAGCACGTAGGTCTTGCCGTCGAGCGCGGGGTAGTCGAGCCGCACCGTCTGCGCCTTGATGGTGA
>JBJMWF010000514.1:0-13267 GCA_045810265.1 Vitreoscilla sp.
CGTCGTGCGCGCTCGCCTGCGTTGCGGCGCTGCTGCCGTGCACGTCGCACGCACAGTTCGCCGGCACGCTGGGCATCGACAGCGTCAATCGTTATCGCGGCATGGGCACCTGGGACGTGGGGCCGGTGCTGCGCGCCAGCGTGATGGCCGACACGAGCTGGGGCGGCTACGTCGGCCTGTCCGGCCTCTGGCGCACGCATGACCCCGGTCTGGCGAGCGCGGACGCGCTGGTCGGCTGGAGCACGCGGCTCAATGCACTGCCCGGCCTGGCGGCGCTGTCGCCCGACTGGGGCTGGGATGCGGCGCTGCACCGCACCCACTACGGCCGCGACGACCGCCACGACTTCTCGGAGCTGATGCTCGGCCTGCTCGGGCCCGACTGGACGCTGCGCAGCTGGTTCTCGCCGCACTACTTCGGCGGCGACATGCATGCGCTGTATACCGAGCTCAACGCCAGCCATGCGTTCGACCAGCGCTGGCACGCGTTCGGCCACGTCGGCTGGCTGCACTATGGCGGCGGTTCGTACTACGAGCGGCGGATCCCGGATCGCTCGGATACCCTGGTGGGTATCGGCGCCACGCTGTCCAACTGGGACCTGCACCTGGCGCGCGATGGCCTGGTGGCCGGCCAGGCCCGCAGCGACCTGGACGCGCGCGGACGCCGTCCGGCGTGGATCCTCGGCGCCAGCGTCGCCTTCTGAATCGCGGGCCGGCGCGTTTCGCGCTTGAACCGCCGCCGCCATCCCGGGCATCCACGTGCAGGCGCTGCAACCGCGTCGCACTCAACTCCAGGAGCCCAGACCATGTTCACCTCAACGATCGCCCGCCCCTTGCCCTTCGCCTTCGCGCTGGTCGCCGGCGCCCTGCTGGCCGCCTGCGGCGGCGGCGGCGGCAGCTCCGCCAGCACCACCCCGCCGGCCAGCAACGGCGGCGGCCAGACCTGCTCCACCGACATCTACGGCACGCGCACCTGCACGCCCAGCGGCACCACCTTCGGCGGCGCCGGCGGCGGCAACTATGTCGCCAATGCGCTGGTGAGCGACACCGCCGCGACCAACGCCCTGCACCACGACGCCAAGCTGGTCAACGCCTGGGGGCTCGCGTTCAATCCGCAAGGCTTCTCGTGGATCGCCAACGCCGGCACCGGCACGTCGACCCTGTACGACGGCAACGGCGTGGCGCAGCCGTTGGTGGTCACGCTCAACCAGGGCAACCCGTCGGGCATCGTGTTCAACGGCACGAGCGACTTCTCGATCACCGAAAACAGCATCAGCGGCGCCGCGCCCTTCATCTTCGCGACGCTGCAGGGCCAGATCTCCGCCTGGGCGCCCAACGTCGACGGCACGCACTCGTTCACGATCGTCGACAACAGCACGTCGGGCGCGGTCTACACGGGCCTGGCGATCGACACCGACACCGGCGGCGACATGATCTATGCGGCCGACTTCACCAAGGGCAGCGTCGACGTGTTCAGCGGCACCTTCTCGCCGGTCACCACGGCGGGCGGATTCGTCGACGCGACGCTGCCCGCCGGCTACGCGCCGTTCGGCATCCAGCAGATCGGCGGCAAGATCTACGTGGCGTACGCGCAGCCCGATCCGACCACGCACGAGAAGGTCGGCGCCGGCCTGGGCCTGGTCGACGTGTTCGACAAGCAGGGCAACCTGCTGTCGCACCTGATCCCTGCCGGCGGCGCCCTCAACGCCCCCTGGGGCCTGGCGATGGCGCCGTCCAACTTCGGCAAGTTCTCCAACATGCTGCTGGTGGGCAACTTCGGCGACGGCAAGATCAACGTCTACGACCCGGCGACCGGCGCGCAGGCGGGCACGCTCGGCAACAACGACGGCTCGGCCATCGTGGTGCCGGGCCTGTGGGCGCTGCAGTTCGGCAACGGCATCAACGGCCAGCCGAGCAACACGCTGTTCTACACGGCCGGTCCGGGCGCCGAGGCGCATGGCCTGTACGGTCGCATCGACATGAACTGACGGGCCGGGCCGCTCCTGCGGGCGGCCGATGCCGGCTCGCGCCGTCGAACGGCCGGGCTGGAGACCGCATGGCGGTGCATTCGACGCGCCGCCGGGCGGGCGCGGCAGGCAACTGTCTGCCCGTCCGCCCTTTTCATGCCAGGTGCGTGCTTTTTGCGCCAGTGCATGGTATGATCGAAGACTTTTCTCCCCGCCCGGAGCACAAATACCAAATGGCAACCTCTTCCAAAGCAAAGAAGCGCACCGTCCGTCTCGCGTCGGGCCGCAAGCGCGCTCGTCAAGACGTGAAGCTGAACGCGCACAATTCCTCGCTGCGCTCCAAGTTCCGCACCGTCATCAAGAACGTCCAGAAGGCTGTCGCCGCCGGTGATGGCGCGAAGGCCGCTGATCTGTTCAAGACCGCCCAGCAGACGATCGACTCGATCGCCGACAAGGGTCTGTTCCACAAGAACAAGGCTGCTCGCCACAAGAGCCGCCTGGCTGCCAAGGTCAAGGCCCTGGCTGCTCCTGCCGCTGCCTGAAGCGGACTTCCGGGCGGAAGTGTAGAGAGGGCTCGCTTGGCGAGCCCTTTTTACTTGGCAGGACGACACGACGAAGGCCTCGCGACGCGAGGCCTTCGTCCGTTTCAGGCCGCCGGCTTGGGCGTCGGCTGGAAGGTACCGTCGGGCAGCAGCGTGCCCTCGACGACCTGCAGCTTGTTGTCGCGCGCGAAGTTCATGACGAAGTCCCAGGCCATTGGCTCCAGCGCCTTCAGCCGCTCGTCGACGATGACGTTCTTGACGCCGTCGATCAGCCGCGGCACGCAGTACGGCGAATAGCCGATGAACGACCCGATGCCGCCCTTGGCGCCGCCGGGACGGAAGCACGACATCGCGCCCGCGAGCCGCTCTGCCCAGTCGCTCGGGCGAAACGTGCGCCCGTCCAGGGTCTGGCCCTGGATGAAGAATTGACGGGGTGGAGCCGGGTTCATTGAGGTGGGTCGACGGGGAACCACGTATTGTGCCCTGGCCTGTTGCGTCGCAGCAAACAACAGGGTTACCGGCCCAGGCGGCACCTGTGCAATCCGTGCGCCTTTAGAATGTTTCTCCCCAGGCTGGCGCCTGTCGGGCTGCACAGCAACCCGACCGCCGGCCTTTTTCTTCCCCCTGACAAAGACCGGAGCGACTCGCGATGAACCAACCCGCCGCCATGCCCCATGTGATGAACACCTACGGCCGCCTGCCGTTCGCGTTGTCGCACGGCCGAGGCAGCCGAGTCTGGGACACCGACGGCCGCGAGTACCTGGATGCGCTCGGCGGCATCGCGGTCAATACGCTGGGCCACGCGCACCCGGTGCTGGTGGCGGCCATCGCCGACCAGGCCGGCAAGCTGATCCATTCGTCCAACTACTACCAGGTGCCGCTGCAGGAGACGCTGGCCGCGATGCTGTGCGAACGCTCGGGCCTGGCCGCCGCGTTCTTCTGCTCCACCGGCCTGGAGGCCAACGAGGCGGCGATCAAGATCGCCCGCAAGTACGGCCATGACAAGGGCATCGAGCGCCCGGAGATCATCGTCTGCGAACGCGCCTTCCACGGCCGCTCGCTGGCCACGCTGTCGGCCACCGGCAACCCCAAGATCCAGGCCGGCTTCGGCCCGCTGGTCGAGGGCTTCGTGCGCGTGCCCTTCAACGACGCCGCCGCCGTGCGCGAGATCGCCCGCACGCACAAGAACGTCGTCGCCGTGATGCTGGAGCCCGTGCAGGGCGAAGGCGGCATCAACCCGGCCCGCAACGACTACCTGCGCGAGCTGCGCGCAGTCTGCGACGAACAGGGCTGGCTGCTGATGCTCGACGAAGTGCAGTGCGGCATCGCGCGCACCGGCAAGTGGTTCGCGTACCAGTGGGCCGGCATCCAGCCCGACGTGATGAGCCTGGCCAAGGGCCTGGGCTCGGGCGTGCCGGTGGGCGCGCTGGTGGTGGGCGAGCGTGCGAAGGACGTCTTCGGCCCGGGCAACCACGGCACCACCTTCGGTGGCAACCCGCTGGCGATGCGCGCCGCCGTCGAGACGCTCAGGCTGATCGAGTCCGAAGGCCTGATGAAGAATGCCGAGAGCGTCGGCGCGCACCTGCGTGCCGCACTCGCAAGCGCGCTCGCCGGCGTCCAGGGCGTGGTCGACATCCGTGGCGAAGGCCTGATGATCGGCGTCGAGCTGGCCAGGCCCTGCGGCGTGATCCTGACGCGCGCCGCCGAGGCCGGGCTGCTGCTGAGCGTCACCGCCGACACCGTCATCCGCCTGGTGCCGCCGCTGATCTTCACCCTCGCCGAAGCCGACGAGGTGGTCGCCAAGCTGGCGCCGCTGGTCAAGGCTTTCCTGGCGGAGGCCGCATGAAGCCCGGCGACACGCTGATGAAGCACTACCTGCAGTTCAAGGACCTGCGCGCGCAGGAGTACACGTACCTGTTCGAGCGCACGCGCGAGATCAAGAAGCGCTTCAAGAACTACGAGAAGTACCAGCCGCTGGTGGACCGCACGCTGGCGATGATCTTCGAGAAGGCCTCCACGCGCACGCGCGTGAGCTTCGAGGCCGGCATGTACCAGATGGGCGGCTCGGTGGTGAACCTGACCACCGGCGACAGCCAGCTCGGGCGCGCCGAGCCGATCGAGGATTCGGCGCGGGTGATCAGCCGCATGGTCGACATCGTGATGATCCGCACGTTCGAGCAGACCAAGATCGAGCGCTTCGCGGCGCACTCGCGCGTGCCGGTCATCAACGGCCTGACCAACGAGTTCCATCCGTGCCAGATCCTGGCCGACCTGTTCACCTACATCGAGCACCGCGGCGCGATCGCCGGCCGCACGGTGGCCTGGGTGGGCGATGGCAACAACATGGCCAACACCTGGCTGCAGGCCGCCGACATCCTCGGCTTCACGCTGCATGTGAGCACCCCCAGCGGCTACGAGCTCGATCCGGCCGTGGCCGGCGTCAAGAACACGGCCTGCGTGAAGCTGTTCGACCACCCGCTGGACGCCTGCCGCGGCGCCGACCTCGTGACCACCGACGTGTGGACCAGCATGGGCTATGAAGCCGAGAACGAGCGCCGACTGGTGGACTTCGAGAAGTGGTGCGTCGACGCCGAGATGATGGCCGCCGCCAAGCCTGACGCGCTGTTCATGCACTGCCTGCCCGCGCATCGCGGCGAGGAGGTGGCCGCCGAGGTCATCGACGGGCCGCAGTCGGTGGTGTGGGACGAGGCGGAGAACCGGATGCACGTGCAGAAGGCGTTGATGGAGTACCTGCTTCTCGGCCGCATCGGAGGATGACCGCCCCACGGTCGCTGGCGCTCCCTGCCCCCGAGGGGCCATCCGCGAGCGGCCCGGCGGAGCCGGATCCGCCGCTCCCTTGAATCTCTGTTGGGAGGTCTGAGCGGCAGCGCCGGGGGCTGGCGGGGCGCGGCGCGGGCGGCGCGGAAACTATTGCCGTCGCGTTTGCAGCGACGGCGCGGGGGTCGCCAGGTGCATCTCCGTCGGGACGGCGGTAGGCCGGTTGGTGCGACACGCTGATCCTCTGGCATGGACTGCGCCGCGCGCGCCTGATCGGCGCCCGGGCGTGGTGGCTGGCTTCGGAAAAACCCCGAGTTTCCACGGTTGGGCACAGCGAATGCCATCTGGGTTTCCGGTTGAGCTCGTTGGCGAGCCCCGAAACAAAGGATCATTCCATGTCCAGGAACACCGGCTCCGTTGCGAGCTCCGATTCGTCGTGGCTGAAGCTGTATGCCGCGGTCGCCGTACTGCCTCTCGTCCTGGCCGCCTGCGGCGGCGGCGGCGGGGGCGGCGGTTCGGCTCCGTTGACACCGACGCCATCACCCACGCCCACGCCGTCGCCCTCGCCGGCGCCGACCTCGATCGGCCAGAACTGGACCAACGCCAGCGTCGGATCGGTCGGCAACCTGGTGGGCGTCGACTACGACGACAACCTGTTCGTGGCCGTCTCGGACACCGGCGCGGCGGTCACCAGCGCCGACCTGGCCACCTGGACGCCGGCGACGCTGCTCAGCTCGAACGTCTCGACCGATCACCTGACCGCGCACGGCATCGGGCATATCGGCAGCACCTTCGTCGCCTACGGCTCGACCTCGCCGGCGCCCTACACCACGTCCACGGGCGCGGTGGCCACCAGCGGCGACGGCGTCACGTGGACGATGGCTTCGCTGCCCGCCGGGGCGACGCCGATCCACGGCTTGATCGAGGGCACGCGACTGATCGGCCTGGGTGAAGGAGGCCACCTCTACATCAGCACCAACGGACAGACCTGGTCCTCGCTGTACACCGTCGTCCCCGCCCCCGGCGCTGGCGCGGTCGGCACGTTCAACGCCGGCGCCTACGGCGCCGGTGGCCATTACGTCGGCGTCGGCGACAACGGCTACCTGATCGAAAGCAGCGACGACGGAGCGCACTGGAGCTCCGCCCAGGTGGTCAAGGTCAACAACGCCGGCGTCAACATGCACGGGATCGTCTGGACCGGCACCCAGTTCGTCGCGGTGGGCGACAACGGCGTCATCACCACCAGCACCAACGGCACGGCCTGGCCGAACCTCTACACCTCCGCCATCCCGGGCGCCCTGCGCTCGGTGACCGTGTCCAGCAATGGCGTGATCGTGGTCGTCGGCGACAGCGGCATCGAGACCAGTACCGACGGCATCACCTGGACGGCCCGCAACGCTTCGGGCGTGGCGCAGCTGACCGGCGTGAGCTTCGGCAACAACGCGTTCGTGGCCGTGGGTCCCGCCAACACGGTCAAGACGTCCACCAACTGATGCCGCGGCGACTCACCGGGCCGCGTGCCCGGTGGTCGCCAATGCGGGCGCCTCGGCGTCCGCGTCGGTCAGCGTGCGCAGGAAGGCGACGATGTCGTCGATGTCGCGTTCGGTGAGCCGCGGTTGGCCGTCGGGCCGCGGCTCGAACGGCGGCTCGCGGTTGACGAACGCCGCCATGTCCGCGGGCAGGTCGTCGTACCGGCGCACGCTGCCATCGGCGTTTCTCGGATACCAGCGCCCCGGATCGGTATCGCGCGTGGCATAGAACGCGACCGCGTCGCGCAGCGACTTCACCGAGCCGTTGTGCAAGAAGCTCGGGCGCAGTGCCACATTGCGCAGCGTCGGCGTGCGGAAGCGTCCGCAGTAGCCCGGATCGTCGCTCAGGCCGGGACGGCCCGAGCGGCACAACCCCAGGTCGGCCTCGGCGCCGCGCGCCCGCGAGGCCACGGCGGCGATCACGGCCGAAGCGGCCAGCGGCGGCAGGTCCCTGCGCCGCGGCGCGCCCACTGCGATGAAACCGGCGTCGGTGAACAGCGGCGCGCGGCCGCTGCCGCTGCGTCGGCTCGGATGGCAGGTGTCGCAGTTGCCGCGGGCCGGATCCCGGAATAGTGCCAGGCCGCGCAGTTCCGCCGGCGACAGCGTTTCACGCCCGGCCAGGAAGCGGTCGTAGCGGCTGTCGAACGGCGCAAATTCGGGGCCCTGCTCGAAGGTCTCCAACGCCAGTGCCATCCACGCGACGGCCTGCGCCGGATCGTCGAAGACATCGCGGCCCGGCGCGCTGAACGCCTGCCGGAACTGCGCCGCGTATGGCGCCGCGGCGATGCGACGCGCCAGCGCGGCCGCGTCGGCGTTGGCCATCTCGCGCGGATCGAACAAGGGCAGCAGCGCCTGCTCGCGCGCACTGTCGGCGCGGCCGTCCCACATGAAGCCGCCGGTGGGGCCACCGTCAACGCCGTGCGTCTCCTCGTCGTCGGTCGTGTGTTCCGTAAAGCGGATCGAGAACTGCGCATAGCGCAGGGTCGGGATGGCGCGCGCGCCGGCATGCGCCGGGTCGCCGTCGGTGAACGGGCTGGGCGTGCGCGCATTCGGCCCGAACGCCGTCGCCGGATCGTGGCAGCTCGCGCATGACAGCCGGCCGCTGGCCGACAGGCCGGCGTCATTGAACATCGCCCGGCCCAGTGCGCCGAGCTGGGCCACGCTCGGACGCTGGCCCCAGGCACGCGGTGCGGGCTCGAGCGCCGCGGCCGTCGCGACCGCGGCGCCGGCCAGCAGCCCCGCACTCGCCCACGCGCGTGCCCGTCGCATGATGCGCGTCAGTGGGCCCGCAGCTCCAGCGCCGCGCTGAGGTCGCCCATCGGCGGCAGGCCGTGCGCCTCGAGCGAGCGGTCGCGCAGTTGCAGGCCCGGCAGCACCGGCAGCGACCAGCGGTGCGTGATGAAGCGGGCGATGGAACCGGTGTCGTAGGGGGTGTGGTCGACGACGCCGCGCCTGGCGAACGGCGAGATGATCACCGCCGGGATGCGCGTGCCGGGGCCGGCCAGGTCGGCCTTGGGCGGCGCGACCTCGTCCCACTGGCCGCCGTTCTCGTCGTAGGTCACCACGACCAGCATGTGCGCCCACTGCGGGCTGGCCTGCAGCTTGGCGACCAGATCGGCGATGTGCGCGTCGCCCTCGGCGATGCTGGCGTAGCCGGGGTGCTCGTTGTCCTTGCCGATGGGCTTGTAGAACGCGACAGGCGGCAGCTTGCCGGCCGCCGCGTCGGCCACCAGGTCGGTGTAGTCCTTCAGGTGGGCGGCCCGCTCGGCGGCGTGCGTCTTCGGGTCGAACGCGGCGTAGTAGTTGAACGGCTGGTGATGCGCCTGGAAGTTGCCGGAGGCCGACTCGTACACCTTGGTGCGGTCGGCCAGGGCGGCGTTCCAGCCGCCGGAATACCAGGCCCAGGCCACGCCCTTGTTGTTCAACAGGTCGCCGATGGTGGCCAGCGTCTGCGCGGGCAGCGTCGTCGGCTCCAGCGGCGTGGCGTACAGGCCGGCGGTGTCCTCGGGCGTCGGCGGGTTGTAGCTGGGCTGGTACGGCGGCTGCATCGTGTTGACGCTGTGGAAGGTGCCGTCGCCCAGATAGTCCTTCGGGGTCAGGTTGCCGCTCTTCTTGAACACCGGCGGCCCGGTCAACGCGGACGGCGGCGAGTTGTCCGCCAGCGCGAGCTCGGGCGTGAACTTGCCGTCCGCATCGGTGCGCAGCACCGCGATCGACGGATGCGCCGGGCTCTTGTCGGCGTCCGGGTACTCGGGCAGGCAGGCGCAGATCAGGTACTGGTGGTTCAGGTACGAGCCACCGAACGCGCCCTGGAAGAAGCGGTCGGCCAGCGTGTAGTCGCGCGCGATCTTCCACATGGCCGTGCGGCTGCCATCGAACCAGCCCATCACCAGGCCGCCCGAATCGCCCCAGGCGGCGAACTTGTCGTTCAGGCCGCCGTCGATCTGCATCTGGTTCTCGTAGAACCGGTGGTACAGGTCGCGCGTGATGATGGTGTTGTTCAGCGCCGGCGCGCCCCAGGCCGGCGTGGGCGAGTCGACCTGGAACGGCGCGTTGGGCAGCACGTTGGTGGTCTGCGCCTGCGTCACCGTCACCGGCTGGCCAGCCGCGGTCAGGCCGCCCCAGGCCGGCGGCAGCTTGGCGAGCACGCTGCCGTCGCGGTCCTTCTGCGGCGGGTAGGCGGCGGTGGCGCCCTTCTTCTTCGTCTCCTTGGCCGGCGCCACGCCCGTGGCACCCGGGAAGTTGGCGAACAGGTTGTTGAAGCTGCGGTTCTCGGCGTAGATCACGACGACGTTGGCGATGCGGTCGAGGTCGAGACGGCTGGCCAGCGCGGCCGCGAGGTCGTCCTTGCGGCCGGTGTCGGCGACGGCGCTGGCGATGCGCTCTATCACGGCGTCCTGCTCGGCGACCAGGAGTGCACGCTTGGCCGGATCGGCGATGGCCAGCGAATCGATGGTGCCCGCGGCGGTGGCGTCGGCATCGCCGTCGGCCAGGCCCAGGCGCGCGCGCAACTGCTTCTCGGCATCGGCCAGCGAGCCGTCCTTGCCCACCGCATCGACCATCGCCTGCAGCTCGGTGGACAGCGGGCCGACCGAACGCGGCCCGGCGACGCCGCTGTCGGGCGCGCGAAGCACGAGCGGGCGGACGACGGGCGCATGCGCGCGGGCATGCTCGTCGGCGCCCTTGTCGGCCGTCGGGTCGACCAGCCAGGCGTTCTTGCCCACCTCGGCGACGACCGCGCCGCTCGCGGCCAGCTTGAACTTGCCATCCTTGTCCGAGAACACCGAGGGCTCGCTGGCGTCGCAGCGGGCGTTGCCGTTGCGGTCGACACAGACCTTGGCATGCACGACGAGCCTGCCGTCGGCGCCCATCACCACGCCCCCGACGCCGGGCGGCCTGGCCGCGACCGCGGGGGCGGCGGCGGAGGCCAGGGCGGCAGCCAGGGCGGCGAGCCGCGGAGCGATGTGCAGATGTCGGGACATGAAGACTCTCTGGTGCCGAGGGGTGGGATGCGCCGGCGGCGTGCGCTGGCGGCATTCTCGCCGTGAATACGAGCGGCTTGCCGACAAGGCGTAACGGAATGCGGGGTTTCCACCGCCCCCATGACGAACCGGGGCTTGCGTAATCCCGTACGGAGGCTGTCAGGGACTGCTGGCAACATGCAGGCGGCCACCATGAAGAAACGATGACCAAGATCGCGGTCGTGACCGACCTGCACGCCAACCGGGAAGCCGTCGAGGCCGTGTTCGCCCACGCCCGCGCGCAAGGCGCCACGGAGTGGGCCTTCCTGGGCGATTTCGTCGGCTACGGGGCCGATCCGGCCTGGGTGGTCGACCAGGTGCGCGAGATGGTGGAGGCCGGCGCCGCCGCCGTGTGCGGCAACCACGACGAAGCCGCCGTGATCGGCGGCACGCCGCAGATGCGCACCGAGGCCCGCCTGGTCATCGACTGGACGCGCGCCCAGCTCGACCCCGGGCAGCTCGACTTCCTGGCCGCCCTGCCCTTCCAGGTGCAGCGCGAGGACCGCCTGTACGTGCACGCCAACGCGTTCGCGCCCAGCCAGTGGGAATACGTGCAGGGCCGCGCCGATGCCGTGCGCTCGATCCACGCGACCACCTGCCACTACACCTTCTGCGGCCACGTGCACGAGCCGCGGCTGTACCACCTGGGCGCCACCGGCAAGGCGGGCGACTTCACGCCCACGCCCGAGGTGCCGATCCCGCTGCCCGGCTATCGCCAGTGGCTGGTGATCCCCGGCTCGGCCGGACAACCGCGCGACGGCAACCCTGCCGCCTGCTACGCGATGTTCGAGCCCGGCGCCCAGCGCATCACCTACCACCGTGTACCCTACGACCACGAGAGCGCCGCCGCCAAGATCCGCGCGGCAGGCCTGCCCGAGCGGCTGGCGGCGCGTCTCGCCGAAGGGATCTAGTCTTGGCCAACGCTCCTCGCAAGCCGAAAGCGCCGCCGCAGAAATCCGGCACCGTGCGCTCCAGCGGCGCGTTCAACTCCGGCGCGGGCGGCGGCTCGCGGCGTGGCGCCGACTGGCACGACATCGGCGGCATCGCACCGCCGCTCGAGAAGGGCGCGATCGTCGAAGGCTTCCTGCTCGAGAAGCGGCTGCACCAGGGCGGCATGGCCAGCATGTGGCGCGTCAGCCGCGTCGATGCCGAGGGCAACCCGGCCCCGGTGCCCGACGAGCCGCCGCTGATCATGAAGGTGCCGCGCATCAAGGGCGGCGAGGATCCGGCCACCATCGTCGGCTACGAAGTCGAGCAGATGATCATGCCGGCCCTGACCGGCCAGCACGTGCCGCGCTACATCGCGCGCGGCGACTTCACGCGCCAGCCCTTCATCGTGATGGAGCACATCGCGGGCGACACCTTGCGCCCGCGCCTGGCCGAGGCGCCGCTGGCGCTCGACGAAGTCACCGAGATCGGCATCCGCGTGGCCACCGCGCTGCACGACCTGCACCGCCAGCACGTCGTGCACCTGGACATCAAGCCCAGCAACATCATGTTCCGCCCCGACGGCGCGGCCGTGCTGGTGGACTACGGCCTGTCGCGCCACGAGCACCTGCCCGACCTGCTCGAGGAGGAGTTCTCGCTGCCGATGGGCACCGGCCCGTACATGTCGCCCGAGCAGGTGCAGTTCATCCGCAACGACCCGCGCAGCGACCTGTTCGCGCTCGGCGTGATGCTGTACCACTTCACGACCGGCGAACGCCCGTTCGGCGCACCCAGCTCGGTGCGCGGCCTGCGCAAGCGTTTGTGGATCGACCCGGTGCCGCCGCGAGCGCTGCGTCCGGACTGCCCGCCGTGGCTGCAGGAGGTGATCCTCAAGTGCCTCGAGGTGCAGCCCGACAAGCGCTACCAGACCGCGGCGCAGCTCGCGCTGGACCTGCAGCAGCCCGACCAGATCGTGCTGACGCGGCGCGCCGAACGCATGGTGCGCTCGAGCCAGTGGACGCGACTGAAGCGCTGGTTCTTCGCGCTCGGCGCCGAACCGCAGGAGGCCGCGCCGTCGGCCACCGAGGTGCTCAATCGCAGCAGCATCGTGATGGCTGCGGTCGACGTCGAGAACGCCTCGCCCGAGCTGCTCGATCAACTGCGCGAGACGGTGCGCCGCATCGTGCTCACGGAGCCGGGCGCACGGCTCGCGTGCGTCAGCGTGATGCGCATCGCGCGCATCGGCAACGACGCGCTGACCGACCACACCGGCAAGAGCCTGCACGTCAAGCAACTGGTCAGCCTCAAGCACTGGGCGCGGCCGATCAGCAAGTCGCTCAATCTCGAGGACGGTCGTCTGACGTTCCACGTGCTGGAGGCGCCGGATCCGGCGGACGCGCTGGTGGACTTCGCGCGTCGCAACCAGGCCGATCACATCGTGATGGGGGCGCGGGGGAATTCGCTGTTGCGGCGGTACCTGGGGAGCGTGTCTTCGACGGTGGTTGCGGAGTCGCTGTGCACGGTGACCGTGGTGCGGGCGAACGGGCCGACCGACTCGGAGGCGAGTGATGCTGCGCGCAAGCCGGCGCCGGATACGCCGAGTGACGTGGCGCCGTCTTGAGGTCGCTTTTTAGGGCAGGTTTCGCTTCGGGCTGGCCGCGGCTTCGCTGGCTGCTGCTGCTTCGCTCGGTGCTGCTGCTTCGCTGGCCGCTGCTGCTTCGCTCGGTGCTGCTGGTTTGCAGGCGGCTGCTGCTTCGCAGGCGGCTGCTGCTTCGCTGGCGGCTACTTCGCGAGCGACAGGCTGGTCTGGGTCTTGGCTCTCCGCTCACGTGCGCCTGAATCCGGCCTGGACGGCCGGATTCTGCGGGCTCTGTGGCTTCGACTTGCTCCGCGCGCTCGCCATCTTGGCCGCACTCGGAACCGTGGTTGGCGGACCGGGGGCGTCCGCCCGCTACGTCCCGGTTCGCTGCGCTCCAAGCCCCAGCCCACCCTGCCGCAGCGGCACC
>JBJMWF010000515.1:0-4261 GCA_045810265.1 Vitreoscilla sp.
CGGCCTTGCGCCTCGGGCAGCGCGCCGAGGCCGTCGACCAGGGCCTGCGCGGCCGCGAGCCAGTCGGGCTGCGGCTTGAGCATGCCCGGCCTCCGCTTCTCAGGCGGTCAGGTGCACCAGCACCCGCTGAGCGAGGGTGGCGACATCGGCCGACTCGTGCAGGGCGGTGGACAACGCGATCCGCGCGCCGCTCGCGTCACCCTGGAACCAGGCGGCGGCGTCCTGCGTGGCCTCGTCGACCCCTGGCGCCGCCGGCCAACCCGCCGTGGGCGAGGTGGCGAAGGCGAGATGGGCGAGGGAGGAGGCGTTGATGTCCATGGTGAACCTGTGTGACGCCACTCTATCGAAGGCAGGGCGCCCTGCCCACTGGCATCGTTCCCAGGGCGGGGCCTCAGCGCAGCATCGCCTTCAGGCTGCGCAGCACGATCGCCGGCCGCGAGGCGATGTCGTCGACGAGCAACTGCGCGAAGGTCGACAGCAGCAGGATCAACAACGCCTGCGAGGCCAGCACCTTGATCGAGCTGGACAGCGCGAACACGTTGAGCTGCTGGGCGTAGCGGTTGATCAGACCGAACACGCCCTCGACGATGTAGAGCACCACCAGGGCCGGCGCGCTGATCACCAGTCCCAGCGTCGCGACGCGTCCGAACTCGGCCTCGATCAGCGTCATGCCACCCGGATTGAGCGGCGGCAGCACGGCACCGACCGGCCACAGCACATAGCTTTGCAGCATCAGGCCGACCAGCAGCAGGAAGCCGCCCGAGGACATGAACAGCATGCTCGCCAGCCGCGAGAGCAGCGCGGCCGTCAGCGGCGTCTGGTGCCCCGACAGCGGATCCATCACCTGCGCCATCGAGGCGCCGGTCTTCATGTCGATGATCTGGCCGGCGACGTCGAAGGCCCACAGCACCGAGCCGAACAGCACGCCGATGACGGCGCCGATGAACACTTCCTTGCCGAACAGCCGCAGCCAGTCGACCGAATGGAAGTGGCCGACGTCGACTGCGGGCTGCAGGGCCACCGACAGCGCCGCCAGCGCCAGGAAGACGGCGTTGCGCACCAGCGCGGGCATGGTGTCCTGCGTGAACAGCGGCAACAGCAGGAACGCCACCGCGATGCGCGTCGCCGACAACGCCACGACCAGCACCTGCGACGACCACAGGTCGACGTGCTCGAGGGCTTCCATCTCAATGCCGTCCGACGGTGGGGCCGCGCACTAGCGCACCATGCCGGCGAAGCCGGAGAACACGCGATCGGCGAACTGGTACAGGCCGCCGCCCAGCATCGACGCGGTGACGAAGATGGTCACGACGATGGCGAAGAACTTGAGCGCGTACTGCAGCGTCTGCTCCTGGATCTGCGTGGCCGCCTGCAGCACCGCCACGATGAGGCCGACCACCGCCGCCACGATGATGGGCGGCGCGGACAGCAGCATCACGTACCAGAGCGCCTGCTGGGTGAGCTGGAGGGCTTCGTTGTTCATGGCGTCAGTGGTAGGTGAGCACCAGGCCGTGCGCCAGCTTGACCCAGCCGTCGACCAGCACGAACAGCAGCAGCTTGAACGGCATCGACACCGTGGTGGGCGACAGCATCATCATGCCCATGGCCATCAGGATGTTGGAGATGACCAGGTCGATCACCAGGAAGGGCAGGAAGATCAGGAAGCCGATCTGGAACGCGGCCGACAGCTCGCTGACGGTGAAGGCCGGCACGACGACGAGGAAGTCGCGCTCGCCCAGCTGCGCGGCGCGCTCGGGCGGCAGCGACTTCTGCGCGGTCTTCAGGAAGAACGCCCGCTCGCGCGGCGGCGCGTGACGCACGAGGAAGTCGCGCAGCGGCTCCTTGGCGGTGTCGGCGGCGGCCAGCATCGTCTTGGTGTTGCCGGCGATGTTGTCAAAGCCCTGCAGCCGGTCCGACATCGCCTGCACCACCGGGAACATGATGTACAGGCTCAGCACCAGCGCCAGGCCGTTGAGCACCACGTTGGGCGGCGACTGCTGCAGTCCGAGCGCGTTGCGCAGCAGGCTCAGCACGACGACGATCTTGGTGAACGACGTGACCATCACGGCGACGAACGGCGCCAGCGCCAGCAGCACGACGGTCATCAGCGCCGAGGACGGCGAGAACTGGGTCAGGTCCATCGATCGGGACGCGCAGCGGCGCCCTTCTCCTCACTTGGGGTTCGGCCCGCAGTGTGTCGGAGGACTGGCGACATCACCAGCTGGGAGCGTTCCCAGGGGGAATTCGAGCGGCTAGCGCAGGATCCACTGCGCGTGTCGACAGGCGCGCAGCGGACCGTTGCCTGATCGCACCGTCAAGTTTGGCGCATCGTCCTCGCCATCGATGGCCTGCACGCCGCCGTCCGCCGCGATCGCGATGACGTTGGCGCAGGGGTTCTGATAGTAGGGGGCGCCGTACGCCTGCGTGTGACCCACGACGAAGAACACGGTTCGGCCGTCGGTCGACCAACTGGGCGAGACGTGATAGGCGTCCCACCCGTGCTCCAGGACTCGCGCGGACGGCCTCGTCAGTTGATGCATGCCCGAACCGTCGAGGCCCACGACGAACATCAACCAGTATCGATTCGTCGAACCCAGGCCTGTGCGCAGCGCGACGGGCAGGGAGACGGCCAGCCTGTGGCCATCCGGACTCGCCGCGAGGGTGGGGCCGCCTTCGAGCGCCCCGGGCGGCAGATGGAACGGCGAACTCACGTACTTGTCGTTGCCGATCTGGCGCAGTACCAGCCGGTTGCCCGCCACATGCAGATTGGCATCCCCCACGGGTAGCCATGTCAAGGCGTTCTGATAGAAGGCGGCGTCGTACTCCAGGGGCGAGCCATCCTGGACGATGTTGCCTTGCCGATCGAAGACGACCACCTCGGGCTTGCGCTGGTGATAGTTCGGGATCCAGTAGGCGGCGACGTACCTGCCGTCCGGCGACAGGAAGACGTCGTTGCTGACGATCGCCGGTGCGTTCGTGCCGGGCAGGTTCCTCAGGTTGAATCCGCCGAGAAATTGCAGCGTCTCGCTGTCGAAGAAGTCGATGCTGCCGTCGCTGCTGGCTCGAACCAGCGTGTGGGCGGAAGCACGGCTGGCGGACCAGAGCTCCCGTCCGGTGCCGGCCACCGCGATCGGCGTGCGCGGCAACACGCGCTCCTTGCCGGACGGAATATCAACGATCGCCCAGTTGTTGCCTTGGTGCAGCGGAACCATCTCGAGAATGCTGCCTGTGTGCGAGGCGGCAGCCACAGCGGTGCTGGCCAAGGCTGCACACGGCAGCAGGCATCGGATCAGGGCGTTCATGGTGCGAGCCACTGCACCGACCGGCAGGAAACGACAGGCGCGTTGCCGGCGTGCAGGACGATGTCGGGAGCATCGTTGTCGCCGTCGATGGCGCGAAGGGCACCGTCTGCGGGAAATGCCATGAACTTCGTGCAGGGACCGATGAACGTCAACGCGCCATAGGGAACCGCCTCCCTTTCCGCGGCCAGGACACCTGTCGACATGCCCAGACACCATCGCCGCATCGAAAGCCGGTCGCTCATGTCGCTTGCGTCCGCATCAGCGCGCGATCCATTGCGCATGGCCGCACGCGCGCACCTCGCCCGCACTCGTTCGCAGCGTCAGATCGGGCGGATCCTGCAGGCCGTCAATGAGCCTGGGCGCGCCGTCCGCCGGCAAGGCGATGACATGCGGGCAGGCATTCTGAAAATTCGCTGTGCCATAGGCGCTCGGGCCGCCCGGGACCATGAATACCGTGCGGCCATCCGATGACCAACTGGGCGTCGTATGGCTCGCGGCGATGCCATGGTCGACGAGCCGCGCCGAAGGACGCGTGAGCGGACGCATTCCCGAACCGTCCAGTCCGGAAACGAACGTGACGCCGTAGTTCGTCGCCGTGCCCGCGCCATTGCTCGAGGTGACGACCAGCGACCACGCAAGGCGTCGACCGTCGGGACTCACGCCGATGCGCGCTCCGTTGCTGCCCACCCCGGGCGGAAGACGCAGCGGTGCGATCAGCGATCTCGATTTGCCGAGTTGCGAGATGACGATCTTGTCGCCGGCGAGATAGAAGTAGCGCCCGTCCGGCAGCCATGTCACTGCTTCGCGCGCTCCGAAGGTGTCGTAATCCACCGGAGAACCGGAATCGGCGATGCGGCCCTGCCTGTCGAAGACCACCAGTTCCGGCCACTCGGCGCGGTAGTCGGACTTCCAGTAGCCGACGACGTGCTGGCCATCGGGAGAGAGGTGGAGATCGCCGA
>JBJMWF010000516.1:0-2885 GCA_045810265.1 Vitreoscilla sp.
AGGTGGTCGATCTCGGTGGGCTTGCGGCGGCGCAGGTCCTGGCAGGTCGACGAGACCTGGCCGGGCATCGAGGTGGCGATGCGGTCGACTGCGGCCCAGACGTCGCCGGGGATGGCCACCTGCAGGGCGGCGGCGACCGCCAGGCATTCGGCGACGGCGTCGCGCACGGTGCGCGCGATGTCGGGCATGGCGGCCATGCGGCCGTAGAGCAGATCGGTGATGGCGGAGATCGCGTTGTAGCCGCAGTTGAGCAGCAGCTTGCCCCACAGGGCACCGAGGACGTTGTCGGACAGTTCCACGGGCACGTCCGCGCGGGCGAACAGCGAGACGATGTCGGTGGACGTCATGCCCGGATCGTCGACCGGCACGGGGGTCAGCGTCGCCTCGAGCGCCGCCGCGGCGCTGGCGGCGACCGCGCCTTCGCTGCCCAGCGCAGCCGACACGGCCTGCCCGATGTCCGACGGAATCACCAGTTCACCGCGCCCCATGTGGCGCACGTGGCCCGCACCGGCCATCTCGCTGGCGACGTAGACGACGGCCGGCGCGACCGCGCGTTGCAGCACGGCCTGCAGCCGCGACGCGTTGTCGACGCCGTTCTGCAGGCTCAGCACGCGGGCGTCCGGCGCGAGATGGCCGGCGAGTTCGGCCGCGGTCGATTCGGTGTCGGTGGACTTGACGCACACCAGTACCAGCGCGGCACCCGCCGCGGCGGCGAGCCCGGCGCTGGCGTCCACGGGGATGCGTTCGTCGAAGGCGGCGGTCGTCAGCCGCAGCCCGTCGCGCTTGATCGCCTCGACGTGGACGGGCCGGCCGATCAGCGTCACGGGCACGCCGGCGCGCGCGAGCATGCCGCCGTAGTAGCAGCCGACGGCGCCAGCGCCGACGACGGCCACCCGATCACCCGTCATGCGCCCTCCCGCAGCGGCGGCGCGATCTGCTCGGCGTAGTCGTACAGCGCGCCCAGGATCTCCTGGCCGCGCTCGTCGGCCTCCTCGTTGAGCTGGTCGATGCGCTCGAAGAAGTCGGACAACGTCGTCGCGCCGCCGGCGCCTTCGTGCAGGCGCGCGCTGCAGTGGTCCATCCAGCGCTCGTTCTCCTGCGCGCTGAGCGTGTCGGCGAAGTTGCGGGCGCGGTAGCGGAACAGGATCTCCTCCAGCCGCGGGTCGTCGAAGGCCACGCGCTGGCCCGCCAGCTCGGGGCCCGACAGGCGGCGCAGGCGTTCGAGCTTGCGGCGGTCATCGTTGCCGACGAAGCCGCCGTACAGGTCCTCGTCGACATCGACCGCGGACGTTGCCGCGGGCCGCGCGTAGACCTCGCGCCAGGCGCCCTGCATCAGCGTGGCGACGTCGGGCGCGGCCTGCGCGTGGCGCATCGCGCGCTCGACGTCGATCGCATAGCGGGTAGCCGTCTCGGCGGTGAGCGTCTTGAGGTTGCCGACCACGATCGGCGACTTGTTGGCGTGGATGCTCTTGATCGGCAGGCGCGCGACGCCCTCGGGCAGATCAGCCGTGCGCGTGAAGATGCGCTGGCGCAAGGTCTCGAAGTCGAGGCCGGCGAGTTCCTGCGGGTCGTGCGCCAGGTCCCACACCAGCAGTTCGTTCTTGTTGGTGGGATGCGCGGCCAGCGGGTAGACGATGGCCATGCAGCCCTGCTCCACGCCGAACATGCCCGAGATGTGCAGGAACGGCCGCTGCGCGCCGATCTCGGCCCAGACGGCCTCCTTGCGCCGCAGCCGCAGGCAGAACTCCCACAGGCGCGGCTGGCGCGTCTTGATCAGGCGGGCCAGCGCGATGGTGGCGCGCACGTCGGACAGTGCGTCGTGCGCCGCCTCGTGCGCGATGCCGTTGGCCTGCGTCAGGTGCTCCAGCTTGAACGAGGGCCGGCCGTCCTCGTGGCGCGGCCATTCGATGCCTTCGGGCCGCAGGGCCCAGGTGGCGCGCACGACGTCGAGCAGATCCCAGCGGCCGCATTCGTTCTGCCACTCGCGGGCGTACGGGTCGATCAGGTTGCGCCAGAACAGGTGGCGTGTGACCTCGTCGTCGAAGCGGATCGTGTTGTAGCCCACGCCGATCGTGCCGGGCTGCGCCAGCGCACCTTCGATCTCGGCTGCGAACGCGTGCTCGGGCAGGCCTTTGTCGAGGCAGGTCTGCGGCACGATGCCGGTGAGCAGGCAGGACTCCGGGTCGGGCAGCGAATCGGGCGACGGCCGGCAGTAGTGCATCACCTCGCGGCCGACCTCGTTCAGCTCGGCGTCGGTGCGGATGCCGGCGAACTGCGCCGGGCGGTCGCGCCGCGGCACGCGGCCGAAGGTTTCGTAGTCGTGCCAGAAGAAGCTGAATGCGGTCATGGGAGAAAGATACCTTCTTGTGCGCGGTGGCGGCGGGCGCCAATTGCGCCATTTTCGCCGCTCGTGGCGGGCGCGGGTTCGAACGCCGGCCTGCGCGACCATACCCGCACTGCCGACGCATTCATTGGCCGGCAGATTGCGCCACCTGCGCCGCGGGCGCACATTGGCGGGGTGCAAGCGCCGTTCGCCGGCACCGCGGCGGCGCGCGGGACGCCAGCGTGCGCCCGTCCACGCGGTGCCGAATCACCGCAGGAGGTTCGCCATGCACGTCGCGCCATCCCCCGAGACCTGGCACCGCTGGCAGGACAAGGTGCACGAGGCCTTCCAGCCGCACATGGCCGATGCCGAGCACCCGGCCCCCACCAGCCTGGCCGACAACCCGATCCGGGAGCGCCTGCGCCCCGTCCGGCTGATCCCGCTGGCCGTGCCGGGACTGGCGCTGGTGCTGGTGTGCTGCGCCATGCTGATCGGCTGGTTCTCGCACTACTGAGAACCCGACGCGCCCGGCGCGCCGAAGCGCCGGCTCAGGACGCCGCGC
>JBJMWF010000517.1:0-20779 GCA_045810265.1 Vitreoscilla sp.
CATCAATCCGACGGCCGCGAACGACACCTTCAGCGCGACGGAGAACGCGTCGACGGCCACGCTGAACCTGGCGTCGAATGACACGCCGGTCGCAGGCGAGACCAACAGCTGGTCGGTCGCTTCGAACAGCACCGCCCACGGCACCATCACGCCGGCCGCCGATTTCGCGACCAGCGGCAAGTTCACGTACACGCCGAACCCCGGCTTCAGTGGCGCCGACACTTTCACGTACACGGTCACCGACGGCTCGGGCCACACCTCCACCGCGACCGTGACGATCAACGTGGCACCGATCAATCCGGCCGCCGCCAACGACACGTTCGGCGCGACTGAGAACGCCACCACCGGAACGCTGAACCTGGCGTCCAACGACACGCCCGTCGCGGGCGAGACGAACACCTGGTCCCTCGCGTCCAACAGTACCGCCCACGGCAGCATCACCCCTGCGGCCGACTTCGCCACCAGCGGCAAATTCACCTACACGCCGAACGCGGGCTTCAGCGGCGCCGACACGTTCACGTACACGGTGACCGACGGTTCGGGCCACGCTTCCACGGCCACCGTGACGATCAACGTGTCGGCGATCAACCCGACGGCCGCCAACGACACGTTCTCGGCCACGGAAAACGCCACGACGGCCACGCTGAATCTGGCGTCCAATGACGCCCCCGTCGCCGGTGAAACGAACACCTGGTCGGTGGCCTCGAACAACACTGGCCACGGCGCGATCACCCCCGCCGCCGACTTCGCCACCAGCGGCAAGTTCGTCTACACGCCGAACGCCGGCTTCAGCGGCGCCGACACCTTCACGTACACGATCACCGACGGTTCGGGCCACAGCTCGACGGCGACGGTCACGATCAACGTCGCGCCGATCAACCCCACGGCGGCGAACGACACCTTCGCCGCGACCGAGAATGCCTCCGCCGGCACGCTCAGCGTCAAGACCAACGACACGCCCGTTGCCGGCGAAACCAACACCTGGTCGGTCGCCTCGAACAACACCGCCCACGGCACGATCACGCCGGCCGCGGACTTCGCGACCAGCGGCAACTTCGTCTATACGCCGAACGCGGGCTTCAACGGGGCCGACACTTTCACGTACACAGTGACCGACGGCTCCGGCCACGCGTCCACCGCGACGGTGACCATCAACGTCGCCCCGATCAATCCGACGGCAGCCGACGACACGTTCTCGGCGGCTGAAAACGCCGCGACGGGCACGCTGAACCTCGCGTCGAACGACACGCCCGTCGCCGGCGAGACGAACACCTGGTCCGTCGCATCGACGAGCACCGCTCACGGCACCATCACCCCTGCCGCGGACTTCGCCACCAGCGGCAAGTTCGTGTACACGCCGAATGCCGGCTTCAGCGGCACCGACACCTTCAGCTATACGGTCACGGACGGTTCTGGCCACTCGTCCACCGCCACGGTCACGATCAACGTGGCGCCGATCAATCCGGGCGCCACCAACGACACTTTCAGCGCAACGGAGAACGCCACGACGGCGACGCTGAACCTGGCGTCGAACGACACGCCGGTCGCCGGCGAGAGCAACACCTGGGCCGTCGCTTCCAACAACACCGCCCACGGCACCATCACGCCGGCTGTGGACTTCGCGACCAGCGGCAAATTCACGTACACGCCCAACGCCGGCTTCAGCGGCACCGACACTTTCTCGTACACGATCACCGACGGCTCCGGGCACGGCTCGACGGCGACGGTCACGATCAACGTCGCCCCGATCGATCCGACGGCAGCCAACGACACGTTCTCAGCGACGGAAAACGCCGCGACGGGCACGCTCAACCTCTCGTCCAACGACACCCCGGTCGCGGGCGAGGCCAACGCCTGGTCCGTCGCCTCGAACAGCACCGCCCACGGCACCATCACGCCGGCCGCCGACTTCGCGACCAGCGGCAAGTTCATCTATACGCCGAACGCCGGCTTCAGTGGCGCCGACACCTTCTCCTACACGATCACCGATGGCTCGGGCCACTCGTCCACCGCCACCGTGACCATCAACGTCGCCGCCATCAATCCGACGGCCACGAGCGACACGTTCAGCGCGACGGAGAATGCGTCCACGGGCACGTTGAACCTGGCGTCGAACGACACGCCGGTCGCCGGCGAGACGAACACCTGGTCCGTCGCCTCGAACAACACCGCGCATGGCACGATCACGCCCGCTGCGGACTTCGCGACAAGCGGCAAGTTCACGTATACGCCGAACCCGGGATTCAGCGGTGCCGACACCTTCACGTACACGGTCACCGATGGCTCCGGCCACGCGTCTACCGCGACCGTGACGATCAACGTCGCCGCGATCAATCCGGCCGCCGCGAGCGACACGTTCAGCGCGACGGAGAACGCGTCCACGGGCACGTTGAACGTGGCGTCGAACGACACGCCGGTCACCGGTGAAACGAACACCTGGTCCGTCGCCTCGAACAACACCGCGCATGGCACGATCACGCCGGCCGCCGACTTCGCGACCAGCGGCAAGTTCAGCTACACGCCCAATGCCGGCTTCAGCGGCACCGACACCTTCTCGTACACGATCACAGACGGCTCGGGCCACGTGTCAACCGCCACGGTGACCATCAACGTCGTCCCGATCAACCCGACGGCCGCCAACGACACGTTCTCGGCGACGGAAAACGCCACGACGGGCACGCTGAACCTGGCGTCGAACGACACGCCGGTCGCCGGCGAAACGAACACCTGGTCCGTTGCATCGACGAGCACCCCTCACGGCACCATCGCCCCGGCCGCGGATTTCGCCACCAGCGGCAAGTTCACCTACACGCCGGCCGCCGGCTTCAGCGGCGTCGACACGTTCTCATACACCGTCACCGACGGGTCGGGCCACGCGTCGACGGCCACCGTCACGATCAACGTGTCGGCGATCAACCCGACGGCCGCCGACGATACGTTCTCGGCCACGGAAAACGCCACGACGGCAACGCTGAACCTGGCGTCGAACGACACGCCGGTCGCCGGCGAAACGAACACCTGGTCCGTTGCATCGACGAGCACCGCTCACGGCACCATCACCCCTGCCGCGGACTTCGCCACCAGCGGCAAGTTCGTGTACACGCCGAATGCCGGCTTCAGCGGCACCGATACCTTCTCGTACACGGTCACCGACGGCTCGGGCCACGCATCCACCGCCACGGTCACGATCAATGTGGCGCCGATCAACCCGATCGCTTCGAACGACACATTCTCCGCCACGGAAAACGCGAGCACCGGCACGCTCACCGTCAAGACCAACGACACGCCGGTCGCCGGCGAAACGAACACCTGGTCCGTCGCTTCGAACGCCACCGCCCACGGCACGATCACGCCGGCGGCCGACTTCGCGACCAGCGGCAAGTTCACCTACACGCCCAACACCGGCTTCAGCGGCGCCGACACGTTCTCGTACACGATCACCGATGGCTCCGGCCACACGTCGACGGCCACCGTCACGATCAACGTCGCGGCGATCAACCCGGCGGCCACGAACGACACGTTCTCCGCCACCGAGAACGCCTCGACGGGCATCTTGAACCTTGCGTCGAATGACACGCCCGTCGCCGGTGAAACGAACACCTGGTCCGTCGCGTCGAACAACACGGCCCACGGCACCATCACGCCGGCTGCGGACTTCGCGACCAGCGGCAAATTCGTCTATACGCCCAATGCCGGCTTCAGCGGCGCCGACACGTTCAACTACACGGTCACCGATGGCTCGGGCCACGCATCCACCGCGACCGTGACCATCAACGTGGCCGCGATCAACCCGACGGCCACGAACGACACCTTCTCGGCCACCGAGAACGGCACGACGGCCACGTTGAACCTGGCGTCGAACGACACACCGGTCGCCGGCGAGAGCAGCACCTGGTCGGTGGCCTCGAACAACACCGCCCACGGCACCATCACGCCCGCCGCCGACTTCGCGGCCAGCGGCAAGTTCACCTACACCGCGACCGCCGGCTTCAGCGGGCTGGACACCTTCTCGTACACGCTCACGGATGGGTCAGGCCACACGTCCACCGCCACGGTGACGATCAACGTCGCGCCGATCAACCCGACAGCCACGAACGACACCTTCAGCGCGACCGAGAATGCCACGACGGCAACGCTGAACCTGGCGTCCAACGACACGCCCGTCGCGGGCGAGAGCAACACCTGGTCGGTCGCTTCGAACTCGACGGCCCATGGCACCATCACGCCGGCCGCGGACTTCGCCACCAGCGGCAAATTCACGTACACGCCCAACGCGGGCTTCAGCGGCGCCGACACGTTCACGTACACGATCACCGACGGCTCGGGCCACGCCTCCACGGCCACGGTGACGATCAACGTCGCGCCGATCAATCCGACCGCCGCGAACGACACGTTCTCGGCCACCGAGAACGCCCCGACAGGCACGCTGAACCTGGCCTCCAACGACACGCCGGTCGCGGGTGAGACCAACACCTGGTCGGTCGCGTCCAACGCCACGGCCCACGGCACCATCACGCCCGCGGCGGACTTCGCCGCCAGCGGCAAGTTCACGTACACGCCAAACGCCGGGTACAGCGGCGCCGATACCTTCACGTACACGGTCACCGACGGCTCCGGCCACGCGTCCACCGCGACGGTGACCATCAACGTGGCGCCGATCAACCCGATCGCCACCAACGACACGTTCTCCGCCACGGAAAACGCAAGCACCGGCACGCTCACCGTCAAGACGAACGACACGTCGGTCGCCGGCGAGACGAAAACCTGGTCCGTCGCCTCGACCGCCACCGCGCACGGCACGATCACGCCGGCCGCGGACTTCGCCACCAGCGGCAAGTTCACCTACACGCCGAACACCGGCTTCAACGGCGCCGACACCTTCTCGTACACGATCACCGACGGCTCGGGCCACAGCTCGACGGCCACCGTCACGATCAACGTCGCGGCCATCAACCCCACCGCCACCAACGACTCGTTCTCCGCCACCGAAAACGCGAGCACCGGCACGCTCACCGTCAAGACGAACGACACGCCGGTCGCCGGCGAGACGAACACCTGGTCCGTCGCCTCGAACAACACCGCGCACGGCACCATCACGCCGGCCGCGGACTTCGCCACCAGCGGCAAATTCACCTACACCCCGAACACCGGCTTCAGCGGCGCCGACACGTTCACGTACACGATCACCGACGGCTCGGGCCACTCGTCCACGGCCACCGTCACGATCAATGTCGCGCCGATCAATCCGGCGGCGGCGAACGACTCCTTCCAGGCCACCGAGAACGCCATCGTCGCGACGCTCAACCTGGCATCGAACGACACGCCGGTCGCCGGAGAAACCAACACCTGGTCGGTCGCCTCCAACACCACCGCCAACGGCACGATCACTCCTGCCGCGGATTTCGCGACCAGCGGCAAGTTCAGCTACACCCCGAACGCCGGATTCAGCGGCACGGACACCTTCTCGTACACGCTGACGGACGGCTCCGGCCACTCGTCGACCGCGACGGTGACGATCTTCGTCGCGGCGATCAATCCGACCGCCGTCAACGACGCCTTCACGGCGACGGCCAACGGGCCCACGCCCACGCTGAGCGTCCGGACCAACGACACGCCGGTCGCCGGCGAGACCAACACCTGGTCGGTCAAGACCAACCCGGCGCACGGGACGCTGACGCCGGCGGCCGACTTCGCCTCCAGCGGCAACTTCGTCTACACGCCCACTTCGGGCTACACCGGCGCGGACTCGTTCACCTACACGATCACCGACGGGTCAGGCCACAGCTCGACCGCCACCGTCGCCCTCACCGTGGCCGCCGAGGCAGTCCCCGTCGCGGTCGCCGACAGCTATACCGGCATCGAGAACACCCTGCTGGTGCTCAACGGCGCCGCCGGCACCGCCAACCATGCGCTCACCACCAACGACACGGACGCCAACGGCGACACCCTGACCGTCACGCAGATCAACGGCACGGCCATCGCCGCCGGCGGGTCGGTCGTGGTGACCGCAGGCGGCGTCACCGAGGGCACCGTGACGATGGACGCCAACGGCGTCATCTCGTTCAACCCGGCGACGAACTACTCGGGCAACGCGACGCTCACCTACACGATCTCCGACGGCCATGGCGGCACCTCCACGGCGAACGTCACGATCGCGGTCGCCGCCGGCACCGACGACCCGACCGTCACCGCCGGTGCCACCGGGCGCTGGCTGTTCAACGAGAACAGCGGGACGTCGACTCGCGATGCCTACGACAGCTACACCGGCACGCTGACCAACCTGAACAGCGCCGCCGGCGGCACCGCGCCCACCTGGATCACCGGCCACAACGGCACCGCCGGCTCGGCGCTGAGCTTCGACGGCAAGGGCGGCATCGTCTCGGTGCCGCTGGCCGACACCGCGCCGCTGGTGGCCACCAGCTCGCTGTCGGTGTGGTTCAACACGACGCAGGTGGGCTCGACCATCGGCTGGTCCAGCCCGTCCATCATCGGCGCCGAGCACCAGGGCGACGCCAACGACATCCAGTGGGGCACGATCAACAACAAGGGTCAGATCGGCCTGGGACTGGGCAACGATCCCACCGGCGTCTACTCGACGCAGGCCGTCAACGACGGCAACTGGCATGACCTGACGATCACGCGCAGCGTGGCGGCGGACGGCTCGAGCTCGGTGTCGGTCTACATCGACGGCGTGCTGAGCAACAGCGCGACGCTCGCGGCGCAGTCGCCGGTCACCAGCGGCATCCCCACCAACGAGCTCGCCGGCTGGGGCTATACCAACGGCTGGACGGCGGCCGGCGCGGACACCACCTCCGGCGACGTCTACTACAAGGGCGCGCTCGACGACGCGCGCATCTACAGCCACGTGCTCACGGCCGACCAGGCCAAGGCTGTCTACAACGTGGAGAACGGCTACGAGACCCAGGCCGTGGCCAACGACGGCGATGCCATCAAGCTGACCGTGACCGACACGCACGCCACGGCGCTGCACGTGATCGGCGTCGAGAACGGCATGACGCTGAGCGACGGCACGCACACCATCACCAGCGCCAGCAACTCGCAGGTGATCGACGTGACCGGCTGGAACCTCGGCTCGCTGCAGCTGACCAACGTGGGCACCGGCTCAGCGACGCTCGAGTTCGACGCGATCAACACCAACGCCTCCACCGGCCAGTCGGAGGACACCTCGACGTACCTCAGCGTCGTCAACGGCACCTCGCAGCTGGGCGGCACCGCAGGCAACGACACCTTGACGGCCAGCACCGGCAACGCCACCTTCATCTCGGGCGGCGCGGGCAACGACACGATCACCGGCGGCGCCGGCAACGACCGCCTGCTCGCAGGGGTGGGCAACGACACGATCTCGGGTGGCGCCGGCAACGACCTGATCGTCGGCGGCACCGGCACCGACACGCTGACCGGCGGCGCCGGCAACGACGTCTTCCGCTGGGAGCTCGGCGATCACGGCACGGCGGGCACGCCCAACGTCGACACCATCAACGACTTCAGTTCGGCTGCCGGCAACAAGGACGTGCTGGACCTGCGCGACCTGCTGGGCGGTGCCAACCACAACGGCACCGATCCGGGCAACATCGCCAGCTTCCTGCACTTCGACCACTCGGGCAGCGACACCATCATCCACGTCAGTTCGACGGGCGGTTTCGCGAGCGGCTACAGCACCACGGTGGAAGACGAGACCATCATCCTGAAGGGCGTGGACCTGACCTCTGCCGGCAGCAACAACGATTCGCAGATCATCCACCAGTTGCTGACGAACGGGCAGTTGCACCTGGGCTGAGCTGATCCCGACAACGCGGCGGGCCGCAGCAGAGGTGTCTGGCGACGGATCGTCCGCGCCATGACGCCGTTCGAAGGACCGCCATCGCTTGCGGACGGTTCGGTGCCTGACGCCGATCGGGATCGGCGTCAGGCACCGAACCGTGTCGCTGGCGAGATCGCCTCGAGGCCGGGGCCCGTGCGACACGATCCGTTGCCAGACACCTCCAGGGGCCCTGCCCTCGAAGCGATGCGGGCCGCCTCAGCTCGCCCCGCGTCCGGCCTGCACCACCGGCCCGGTCAGGCCGTCGACCCCCGCGGCCCACAGCGCGGCGGCGTCGTCCACCTCGGAGACGCCCTCGGCATACACGCGCAAGCCGATGCCATGCAGCATGCGCACCGTGCCGGCGACGTGCTGCGCGCGCGCCTCGTCGCTGGCCAGGCCATGCAGCAGGCTGGCGTCGAGCTTGATGAAGTCCAGGCCGGCTTCCAGCAGGCCGCGCGTGTCGGCCAGGCGCTCGCCGGCGTGCTCCAGCCCGATCTTGGTCCCCGAGCCGTGCAGCTGCTCCGCGAGTTCACGCACCAGGTGCAGTTGCTTGACGGCACCGGCCTCGGCCAGCTCCAGCGAGAGCCGCGGCGACGCCGCTGGATGCGCGACGACCAGGGCGTGCACGCGGGTGGAGAACGCCGAGTCCGACAGCGACGAGGGACTGACGTTGATCGAGCGCGGTGCCGAGTCGGACGCGATCGCCTGCAGCGCGAGCTCGATCGCGAGCAGGTCGACGTCCGCCGTCAGCTGCGCGCGGCGCGCCATCGGCAGCCACTGCGCCGCCGACACCAGCGCGCCCTCGGCACCCAGCCGAAGCCGCAGCGGTGACTCGTGGTGCACCAGTTCGCCGGTGCGGCCCACGAGCGGGAAATCGACCAGCTGTGCGCTGCGATCGGCCAACGCGGCCTGGATGCGCAGGCGCCACGCGTCTTCGCCCAGGGCATTGCTGTCGGCGTTGTCGTCCAGTTCCACGGTGTTCGGGCCGCGGCTCTCGGCGCGGGCCAGCGCCTGGTCGGCGGCCGCCAGCAGCGTCGACATCGCGGCGCCAAGGGTCCAGCGCACCGCGCCGACCACCACGTGCGTGCCACCATCATGCGCACGCAGCAGGCTGCGCAGGCGGGCGGACACGTCGGCCGCCGATTCGCGCAGCGACTGGACGTCCGGCAGCGCCAGTGCGAAGTCGCTGCCGTTCAGGCGCCCCACTTCGGCCGCGGCGATGCGGCGCGAGGACTCCACCATGGCCGCGGCCGCGTCCTGCAGCAGGCGGTCGGTGGCCGAGCGTCCCAGCGTGCGGTTGAGCGACTGCAATTCGACCAGGCGCACCATCACGAGCACGCCGCTGGCCGCGCCATCCTCGGCATCGAGCATCACCTTCAGGCGGCTGAGAAAGTGCGCGCGGTTGGACAACCCGGTCAGCGGATCGCAATGCGCCTGGCGCCGCAACAGCTCGACCTGCCCGGCCTGCTCGTCGAACATCGTCTTGACGCGGCCGACCATCGCGTTCATCGCCCGCGTGACGTTGCGCAGCTCCGGCATGTCCGGCTCGTCGACGGTGACGAAGCGCCGCTCGGTGATGGCCTTGGCCTGGTCGACGGTTCGCAGCAGCGGCACGCGGATGCGGTTGACGCCCACGGTCGAGAAGACGCCTGCGCCGACCACCAGCAGCAGCAGCACGCCCACCGTGTCGAGCGTGCTCTGCCACAGCTCGTCGTCGGCGAAGGCCGACTGGCTGCGCACCTCGAGGCGGCCGATCTGGCGCCAGCCGTCGCTCACCTGCGCCACGCCGTCAGCCGGCGCGATGCCCAGCAGCGCCACGAACCAGCCGGGCGCACGTTGCGGGTGCGGGTCGGCCTGCTTCTCGACGATGGTCTTGCCGTTGGTGCCCAGCAGGCGGATGCGCTCGTAGTAGCCGGTGTCGAACTGGCTCGAGATCGCGAGCTCGAGCGCCACCGGGTCGCCTTTCTGCTGCGACAGGGTCAGCGCGAGCGACTGCGCGGTGTCGTTGTTCTTCAGGTTCAGCTGCGTCTGCAGATAGTGGCGCGCGGCGTGCACGGACACGCCGATCGCCCCGGCGAAGGCCAGCAGCAGCGTCACCGACAACAGCAACCACACCTGGCGAATCAGCGACATGCGCTCTCCTCTTGGCCGATCGCGCGCGATCGGGTGCCGTCCATGATGCGACGGGCCGTCATTCGAAACCATCCTGGCGCGCTCGCGTCAGCACTTCCCGCCATTTCGACAGGCGCGTCAACGGATCGCCATTGGCACGGATGCTACCAACACCCTGCCACAGGCCTTCCGCGTTGAAGCTGAACACCGGCGACAGATCGGGCCGCTCTCCGGCGAGGCGGATCGCCGGCTGCAGGTTGTCCAGCACCAGCGGCTCGGCATCGGGCGTCGGGTAGTACGCCAGCACCATGTGGGCGACGAATCCGTTGGGGGCGCCGGCGATGCTGGCCCGCACGTACACCATGCGCAGGTTGGCGTGCGGCACGCCCAGCGAGGTCAGCGTGAAGTATTTCCCGATCGCATAGTCCTCGCAGTCGCCGGCGCCCTTGCCCAGCGCTTCCAGCGGGCTGGCCCAGTAGTCCACCTGGCCCCAGTTGTCGATGTCCTCCATGTAGGCCAGGCGCTGGTTGTAGAAGTCGTTGACCGCCTTGATCTTGGCTGCGTCGTCGCGGCCTGCGAGCGAGGCCATGACCTGCTGCAGCGCCTTCGCGTTGGCGACGGCGGTCGGGCCGTACTTCTGGGCCGACTTGGCCAGGCGCTCCGGATCGACCGCATGCACCGACAAGGCGACCAGCGCCAGTCCGGCGCACAGGCGCAGCAATATCGCGCGCAGCCAGGCAGCCGTGCGGGCCGCGCTGCCGCGCGCCGCGGCGAGCAGCGCGAGCGACAGGCGCCACGGCGGTTCGGACAAGGCTGGGCAGGAGGATGGGAAGTCCACTGGAATCTATCGGCGTCCCGACCGGCGACTTGAACCGGACCGCGTCGCCGGACGGCCACAAATGCGCGGCGTAATGCATGGTTGCCTCGAATGGATGCGGCCCGGCCGCCTGCCAGGATCATCCGCGCCGGGCTCGGCCAGTATCATGGAAACAACGCACTCCATCCCGTTAGGGACACGCTCCATTCCCATGAAAAAGACCTTCCTCGGCCTCACCCTGCTGACGCTGGCAAGCGGCGCCGCGCTGGCGCAGACCACGTCGCCCGTGGCGCAGTCGGTGCAGAAGGCGATCGAGGGAAACCCGGAAGTTGCCGCCAAGTTCAACGCATTTCGCGCTTCCAACGACGAGATCGACGTCGCTGCCGGTGATTGGAAGCCGCACCTGGACGCCAGCGGCAGCGCCGGCAGGCGCAACTACGAGAACACCCAGTCCATCCCGCGCGACCCGCGCTTCAACCAGGCCGGCGTCCGCCTCGAGCTGAGCCAACTGTTGTGGGATGGCCTGGCCACCCACCACGAGGTCCAGCGCCTGGGCCACGTCAAGCTCGAGCGCTACTTCGAGTTCCTCGATGCCACCGAGCAGTTCGGCCTGCAGGCGGCCACGGCCTACTACGACGTGGTGCGCTACCGCAAGCTGCTCGCGCTGGCGGAAGACAACTACATCCAGCACAAGGTCTCGTTCGACCAGGTGCAGTCGCGCGTGAACGCGGGCGTCGGCCGTGGCGTCGACCTGGAGCAGGTGGTCGCGCGCGTCGCGCTGGCGGAGTCCAACCTGGTCACCGAACGCGCCAACCTGCACGACGTCACCGAGCGCTACGTGCGCCTCGTGGGTTCGGTGCCGCCCAAGGACAACGTCAGTGCGGTGTCCATGGTCAGGCCGCTGCCGGCCAGCGAACAGGAGGCGATGCGCCTGGCCGCGGTGCAGAGCCCGGCCGTCGCCAGCGCCATCGAGAGCCTGCGGTCCGCCCGCGCGGCGGTGGCCGGGCGAAAGAGCCCGTTCCAGCCCAGGATCGAGGCCCGCGCGCGCGGCGCCGCGGGGCACAACCTGGACGGCGTGCTCTATGAGAAGCACGACGTCGGCGCCGAGATCGCCGTGACCTGGAACATCTTCAACGGCGGCAGCGACTCCGCCCGCGAGCGCCAGTACGCCAGCCTTCTGACCCAGGCGGAGAACCTGCGCGACAAGGCCTGCGTCGACACGCGCCAGACGGTGGCCATCGCCTTCAACGACGTCCGCAAGCTCAACGAGCAGCTGGGCTATCTCGACCGCAACGTGGTGTCCATCCAGAAGGCACGCGACGCCTATCGCCAGCAGTTCGACATCGGCCAGCGCAGCCTGCTGGACCTGCTCAACTCCGAGAACGAGCTCTACACGGCCCGGCGTGCCTATGTGCTGGCCGAGCAGGATCTGGCCACCGCCACTGTGCGCACCTACGCTGGCTTGGGCACGCTGGTGGCGAGCCTGGGGCTCAAGCGTCCGGACGCGCAGAACCTGGCGTCCGAGGCCGACAACTGGGGCATCGACGGTGACGCGTCCTCGCGCTGCCCACTGGATGCCATCGAGGTCGGCGGCGCCACCTTCGCGCAACTCGACGCGCGCGCCGACAAGCTGGCAGCCCAACGCATCCCCGCCAGCCAACGTCAGCCGGCACCGCCGGCCGCGCCTGCGTCGGCCGCGATGGCCGCGCCGAGCACCGCGACGGCCGCCACCGCGCCGGCGTCCGAGCAATCGGCCGCCATCGCCGTTCAGCGCCTGCAGGACTGGGCGGCCGCCTGGACCAGCCACGACGTCGACCGCTACATGAGCTTCTACGCCGCCGGCTTCCAGCCGCTCAAGGGCAGCAAGGCCGCCTGGATCGCAGAGCGCCACCGCCTCGTGGGCAAGGCCGGCGCGATCAGCGTCACGCTGTCCAACATCCACACGCACGCGCTGACCGACACCCGTGTGGAGACCAGCTTCGACCAGGCCTACGCATCGGCCAGCTTCAAGGACACGATGCACAAGACGCTGGTATGGGATCGCGTGGGCAGCGAATGGAAGATCGTCGGCGAAAGCAATCGTTGACGATCCGCGGGGTTTTCCATCGCATCGGGGCGCTATTGGCGCCCCTTTTTTATGCATTTCCCGCCTGAGCCGGGCGCTATTTTCGATAGACTCACGCGCAGCCGTTCGTGCGTCCGGCCCAACCTCAGCAAAAGAACCAAAACCGACACCATGCGCGTTTCCCGCTCCTCGATGACGTCGCTGCACTCGCTCACCCGCGGCGTCGCCGCGCTCGCGCTGGCCTGGCTGTCGGCCGCGACGCTGGCGCAGTCCGCGCCGGCAGCCGCTCCCGCGCAGGCAGCGGCGCCCTCGCCGGAGGCGATCGAGATCCAGCGGCTGATCAAGAGCGGCCAGAGCACGCAGGCATTGAAGCTGATCGACGAGGCGCTGGCCAGGAATCCCAAGGATCCGGCGATGCGCTTTCGCCGCGGCGTGACCTTGTCCATGCTCGACCGCAAGGCCGAGGCGCTGCAGGTGTTCCAGAAGCTGGTCGAGGATCATCCCGAGATGCCCGCGCCGTACAACAACCTGGCGGTGCTGTACGGCTCGCAAGGCGACTACGACAAGGCGCGTGCCGCGCTGGTGGCGGCCATCCGCACCAATCCGCAATACGCCACCGCGTATCAGAACCTGGGTGACGTCTATGCGCAACTGGCCAGCCAGGCGTACTCGAAGGCGCTGCAGCTGGACAAGTCCGACACCACGGTGCCGCCCAAGCTCGTGCTGCTGCGCGAGCTGATCGCCAACCCGGGCCAGGCGGCTGCCGCACCGGCTGCCGTCGCCACCGCCACGCCGGCGCCCGCCCCTGCTCCCGCGCCGGCCACCAAGCCGACGCAGGTCGCCGTCGCCACGCCGGCCCCTGCCCCGATCGTCGCGCCCAAGCCCGCGCCGGTGCCGCCGGCGCCCGCTCCGGTGCCGGCGCCGGCACCGGTGGCTGCCAAGCCCGCGCCCGCCCCGGCTCCGGTCGTGGCCAAGCCGGCGCCCTCGCCTGCACCCGTGCCCGCACCCGCTCCGGTCGCCGCCAAGCCCGCTCCGGCGCCGGCACCCGCCGCCTCCAGTGGCGACGCCGTCGCCGAGGTCAACGGCGCCGTGCATGCCTGGGCCGCGGCCTGGAGCCATCGCGACATGGGCGGCTACCTGGGCGCCTACACGTCCGACTACGCGACGGCTGGCAAGTCGCACAAGGCCTGGGAAGAAGACCGCAAGGCGCGCATCGTCCCGCGCAAGCACATCTCGGTGGAGGTCTCCGACCTGCGCGTGAGCGTCAATGGCGACAAGGCGCAGGCGCACTTCAAGCAGACCTACGAATCGGACACGCTGACCACCTCCGGCCACAAGACGCTCGACCTGGTGCGCTCGCCTTCCGGCAAGTGGCTGATCAAGCAGGAGTCCGTCGGCGGATGACGATGGAAGACGACGCCCCCCTCGCGTCAACACCGGCGTCGCGGCGGCCGCGGTGGCCGGGTGCGGCAGCGGCGGTCGGTTCGCTTGCGGTCGCGGGCATCGGGCTGTTGGCCAGCACCGAGCTGCATGGCATCCCGTCGCCGCACGCCACCGCGCAGGCCGCGCGCGCGGCGGTTGGCGCCAGCATCGTCCTGGCCGACGACGCGCCGCCGCCGAGCCGGCGAGTTGCGCCCGCCGGGCCTGCAAGCGCCAGCACCCTGCCGCCCGGCTCCCCGTTCATCGGCGCGTTCAAGGGCTCGCCCGAGAGCCGGCTGATCGGCATCTACCGGGCAATCGGGCAGCAGCAGACGGAGCTCGCGATCGACGCCGCGGCCGCGCTGACGCACGACGTGCCCGGTTTCCGGCTGGCGCAGCTCGTCTACGCCGACCTGCTGTCCGCGCGCAGCGGCAACCTGGCCGGCCCTGGCGCCGCAGGTTCCGCGAGCGCCGCCGATCCGGCGGTCGCCGCGGAGCTGGGCGACCTGCGCGACGAGGCCCAGCAGCGCTTGCACGCGCTGCAGGAACGCCCGCCCGCCAACCAGGTGCCGGCCGAATTCATCGTGCTGCCCAAGGCGATCCACCACGCCATCGCCGTCGACACCTCGCGCTCGCGGCTGTACCTGTTCGAGAACGGGCCACAAGGGGTGCGTCTGGTCAGCGACCACTACGTGTCGGTGGGCAAGCAGGGCGTGGACAAGTCGGTCGAAGGCGACCAGCGCACGCCGCTGGGCGTCTACTTCGTCTCCGACCGTGTCGGCCAGGGCTCGCTCGGCGAGGCCTTCGGCGCCGGCGCGATGCAGTTGAACTACCCCAACCTGTTGGACAAGCTGCACGGCCGCACCGGCTCGGGCATCTACCTGCACGGCGTGCCCTTCAACACCTATTCGCGCCCGCCCAAGGATTCGGACGGCTGCGTGACGCTGGCCAACGACGAACTGGTCGCGCTGATGAACACGGTGCCGATCCATGACACGCCCGTCATCATCACGCGACAGATCCACTGGGTGAGCGACAGCGCCGCGCAGCTGCACCGCGCCGAGATCCTCGATGCCGTCAATCACTGGCAGAGCGTGCGCGCCGGCGATGACCCGCAAGCACTGAAGACGTTCTACGAACCCGGCGCCGCGCCCGAGACGCCCGCCGCGCCGCCGCTACCGCCGCCCGCGGTGGTGATGGTCCACGGCAAGCGCCGCGTGCTGCCGCCGCCGGCCGTGCCGCCCAAGGATCCGATCTCGTTCGACAACCTCAGCGTGATGACCTGGTCCGATGCCAAGGAGACCATGGTGGTCACCTTCAACGAGCGCAGCACCCGCACGCACCGCGAGACCGCGCTGCGACAGTACTGGGAACGCGATGCGGCCCGGTGGAAGATCGTCGCCGAGGGCACGGTCCGATAGCTCGCGCGGCCGGGCACGCTGGATGCCCGGGTGAAGGCTACTCAACCAGAGGAGCCGACATGAACTTCGACAAGACCCCCGAGCTGCTGGGCCTGGCCGCTACCGTCGCGGTGGCGCTCGCGACGTTCTCCGTCGGCGCTTCGTCCGCCAGCGCCGCCCCGACGCCCGCCGAAGCACGCTACCAGCAGGATCGCGCGAACTGCCTGGCCGGCAAGACGGCGGAAAGCCAGAAGACCTGCCTGCGGGAAGCCGCCGCCGCGCTGCAGGCCTCGCGCGCGCACGACCTCAAGAGCGCCTCGCCGGCGCAGCTTGCGGCCAACGAGCGCAAGCGCTGCGAGGCGCTGTCGGGCGACGACAAGACCGATTGCCTGAAGCGCGCCGCGAACATCGACACCACGGTGTCCGGCAGCGTCGCCGGCGGTGGCGATCTCAAGGAGACCGTCACCGTCGTTCCGGGGTCGCCCGGCACGCCGCCCGACATCCATCCCGAGACCCTGCCGCCCACCGCCGCCGGCCCGGCGACCTTGCCGCCCAAGCCCAGCAACTGATGCTGCTCACGCTTGCACGGGGACGTGCAAGTCGATCACCGAGCCGGCCTTCAGTGGATCGAAGCGTCCGTCGTAGAGCTCGAAATCCGGCCCGTCCGCCAGCTTCAGGCCCGAGGCGGGAATCAGTTCGCCCCAGATGCGCTGCATCGCCTGCGTGACCTGCGGCTGCAGCGCGGAGCCGTCGAGCGTGATGCGGAACACCGCGTACGTGGCGGCCGGAATCTCCATCGTCGTGAAACCCGGCGGCGGCACGCAGTCCGGCTCGACGCCGACGCCGGCCAGGTACTGGAAGCAGCCTTCGGCCTTGTCCACGCTGGAGACCACGCCGTAGGTTGCCCAGCTCGGTGTCTGCCCCGCGAGCGGCAGCGCGCCGATCAGGGCGGACCACAGCTGCGGAATCCCGGCCTTGGTGGCCTCGTCGAATCGCCGCGCGGGACCGGCGACGCGAATCGACGGCATCCTCACCAGCTCTGTCAACTGGATGACGGGGTTCATGGGGACGGTGGGTGCATTCATGGGGAACTGTCCTTCGATGGGTTCGACGGCGAATCCACTGCGGAATCGCCCGGGCGAGACGCCCAACAGGCGCTTGAACGCCCGCGTGAACGCCTCCTGGGATTCGAAGCCGCAGTCGAACGCGAGGTCGACGAGCTTCAGGTTCGGCTCGTTGCAGAGCCGGCGGGCCGCGCGCACGAGGCGGCGTCCGCGCACATGGGCCATCACGCTGCGGCCCATGCGGGCGGTGAACAGGCGCGAGAAGTGATAGGGCGAGAGCCCCGCCCGCTCGGCGATACGCTCCAGCGTGAGCGGCTCGTCGAGCTGCTGCTCGATCCAGGCGAGCAGGTCGGCGAGCGGATCGGCGTGAACGGGGTTCCGGCTGTCCATGGGCGAGATGATCGCGCGGTGTGGAAGGGCCTGTCCTGATCGAACTTGCTGCACGGCGGCGTCACGAGGCGGCCGGTCAGCATGCCCTCGCAGTTCAACTTCGGCATGCCTGCAGAACGTGACCTTGTAGGGGGCGCCAGCCCTCCTGCCTGGCGCTACATTTTTGTCTTCACGTCACCCGTTGGGGAGCCCCATGCCGATGTCCGCCAGAGGCCACATGGCCGCCCTCATCCTGATGCCGGCTGTACTTTGCGCTCCTGCGAGCGCCCTCGCCGATGCGACGTACGAGTTCAGGCTGTCGGGAGAGGCCGAGCAACCAGGAACCTCCTGGGCGTGGACGGGCACGCTCGAGATCGTCCTCGACACCGCAGCCGACGGGCTGTACGACAACATCCACATCCTCGCGTTCGACATGAACTCGACGGTGTCCACGTTCGACTGGCCGGACGGCGGGCCCATTCCGTTCTTTGTTTATGTGAACGTGGCGGGCGGCAGGATGACCTCGGTCAGCGGCCGCTACTACGGCGTGCCCGACCCCGACGAAACGCTGGACTTCACCGGGCTGTCCGTCCACTACTACCACCCCGTGATATTCAAGACGCCCGAGACGGTCGGCGACGCGATCCTCATCCCTTTGGCCGTGCCGGAACCCGGCGCCTGGCAGATGTGGCTGCTCGGACTCGGATTGGCGGCGGCCAGCGGCGCAGTCGCAAAAAAGCCCCGGGCGGGTCGACCGCGCGGGGCTTGGTGAATTTCGCCGGCGCGGCGCGAGCGGCCGCCCGCGTCACGAAATCGACTCCGCAGCCAGGCGCCTACTTGCGCGCCGGCGGCAGGTCCGTGCAACTGCCGTGTGCGACTTCGGCAGCCAGGCCGATCGACTCGCCGAGCGTCGGGTGCGGATGGATCGTGCGGCCGATATCGACCGCGTCGGCGCCCATCTCGATGGCCAGCGCGATCTCGCCGATCATGTCGCCCGCGTTCATGCCGACGATGCCGCCGCCCACGATCTGGTGCGTCTTCTCGTCGAACAGCAGCTTGGTCTGGCCTTCGTCGCGGCCGTTGGCGATGGCGCGGCCGGAGGCGCTCCACGGGAACAGGCCCTTCTTGACGGCGATGCCCTGCGCCTTGGCCTGGTCCTCGGTCAGGCCCACCCACGCCACCTCGGGGTCGGTGTAGGCCACGCTCGGGATCACGCGGGCGTCGAAGCGCGCGTGCTGGTCGCCCGATGCGACCTCCGCGGCGACGTGGCCCTCATGCACCGCCTTGTGGGCCAGCATCGGCTGGCCGATGATGTCGCCGATCGCGAAGATGTGAGGCACGTTGGTGCGCATCTGCACGTCCACCGGGATGAAGCCGCGGTCGCCGACGATCACGCCGGCCTTGTCGGCGCCGATCTTCTTGCCGTTGGGCGTGCGGCCCACCGCCTGCAGCACGAGGTCGTACAGCTCCTCGCGCGCCCCGCCCTCGCCTTCGAACTTCACCTTGATGCCGTCGGCGGTGGCCTCGGCACCCACCGTCTTGGTCTTGAGCAGGATGTTGTCGAAGCGCTTGGCGTTCATCTTCTGCCAGACCTTGACCAGGTCGCGGTCGGCGCCCTGCATCAGGCCATCGAGCATCTCGACGACGTCCAGCCGCGCGCCCAACGTCGAATACACGGTGCCCATCTCCAGGCCGATGATGCCGCCGCCCACGATCAGCATCTTCCTGGGCGTGTCGCGCAGTTCCAGCGCGCCGGTGGAGTCGACGATGCGCGGGTCGTTCGGGAAGAACGGCAGGCGCACGGCCTGCGAGCCGGCGGCGATGACGGCCTGCTTGAACTTCACGGTCTTGGCGCTGCCCGTCGTCTGCTGGCCTTGCCCGCTGGTCTCGTCGACCTTGACGTGGAACGGATCGATGAAATTGCCGTAGCCGCGCACCACCGTGACCTTGCGCATCTTGGCCATCGCGCCCAGGCCGCCGGTGAGCTTGCTCACCACCTTGCCCTTGTGCGTGCGCAGTTTGGCGATGTCCAGTTGCGGGTCGCCGTAGGAAACGCCCAGGTCGGCGAAGTGCTTGACCTCGTCCATCACCATCGCCACGTGCAGCAGCGCCTTGGAGGGGATGCAGCCGACGTTCAGGCACACGCCACCCAGCGTCGCGTAGCGTTCGACCAGCACCACCTTCATGCCCAGGTCGGCGGCGCGGAAGGCGGCCGAATAGCCGCCGGGTCCGCCGCCCAGCACCAGCAGGTCGCATTCGATGTCGGCGCCACCGGCGTAGCTCGATGCCACGGGCGCGGGTGCAGGCGCCTGCGCCGGCGCGGGCGTGGGTGACGTGCTCGCGGGCGCTGGCGCGGGCGCCGACGTAGCGGCAGCGGCGGCGCCAGCCGCCTCCATCGTCAGGATCACCGACCCCATGTTGACGGTGTCGCCCACCTTCACGCGCAGTTCCTTGACCACGCCGGCGGACGACGACGGGATCTCCATCGACGCCTTGTCGCTCTCGACGGTGATCAGGCTCTGCTCCGCGGCGACGGTGTCACCCGGTTTGACCAGCACCTCGATGATGCCCACGTCCTTGAAGTCGCCGATGTCGGGGACTTTTACTTCGATCACGGCCATGTCTGCGAATCCTTTAGAGCATGACCCGGCGGAAGTCCGCCAGGACCTGACCGAGGTACGTGTTGAAGCGCGCGGCCGCCGCGCCGTCGACCACGCGGTGGTCCCACGACAGCGACAGCGGCAGGATCAGGCGCGGCACGAAGGCCTTGCCATCCCACACCGGTTTGGTCGCGCTCTTGCACACGCCCAGGATCGCCACTTCGGGCGCGTTGATGATGGGCGTGAAGTAGGTGCCACCGATGCCGCCCAGAGAGCTGATCGAGAAGCAGCCGCCGGTCATGTCGGCCGGGCCCAGCTTGCCCTCGCGCGCCTTGCCCGCGAGCTCGTTCATCTCCTTGGCGATCTGCACGATGCCCTTCTGGTCGGCGTCGCGGATCACCGGCACCATCAACCCGTTGGGCGTGTCCGCCGCGAAGCCGATGTGGAAGTACTTCTTGAGCACCATCGTGTCGCCGTCGAGCGAGGCGTTGAACTCCGGGAACTTCTTGAGCGCGGCGACGCAGGCCTTGATCAGGAAGGCGAGCATGGTGACCTTGACGCCAGCCTTCTCGTATTCCTTGTTGAGTGTCACGCGGAAGGCCTCGAGCTCGGTGATGTCGGCGTCGTCGTGGTTGGTGACGTGCGGGATCATCACCCAGTTGCGATGCAGGTTCGCGCCCGAGATCTTCTTGATGCGCGACAGGTCCTTGCGCTCGATCGCGCCGAACTTGGCGAAGTCGACGTTGGGCCACGGCAGCAGGCCAGGGAGCGAACCGCCCGTTGCAGCGGCGGCCGGAGCCTTCGCGGCTTGCGCCTTGGTCTGCGTGGCGCCGGCCATCACCGACTTGACGAAGCCTTCGAGGTCCACCTGCGTGATGCGGCCGTGCGGGCCGGAGCCCTTGACTTCGGCCAGCGGTACGCCCAGCTCGCGCGCCATGCGGCGGATCGACGGCGAGGCGTGCGGCAGGTTCAGCGGCGGCTGGCTCGGATCGTGGGCCGGCAGGCTGCCCGGAGGCAGCGGCCTCTCGACCGACCGCGGCGCCTGGATCTCGGCAGCGGCGCTGGTGCCCGAGTCTGCGGCCTCCTCGGCCGGCGCGGGATTCGGCGCCGC
>JBJMWF010000518.1:0-5292 GCA_045810265.1 Vitreoscilla sp.
GATCATCGTCAAGCAGTTGCCCAACCTGACGGGGACGCCGGTGGCGGCGGACAGCGCATCGGCGGTCGGCTGGGAACTGCTCGCACAACTGCCTGGCTGGCACTGGAGCGCGGCGGCATTGGGCGGCGCGTCGCTGGCCGCGCTTGCGCTGCTGGCGCACCTGCCAAGGCTGCCCGGCGCGCTCCTGGTGATCGCGGCGGGCATCGCCGCGGGGCAGGTCTTGCATCTCCAGGTCCGCGGCGTGGCGGTGGTCGGCCGGATCGATCTCGCCTTGTCGGTGCCCGCGCTGCCGGTGCTGTCGCAAGGGCAGTGGATCAGTCTCGGGGAACTGTCGCTCGCGCTGGTGCTGCTGGTGTTCGCCGAGAGCTACGGCGCCATCCGTGCGATGGCGCTCCGGCATGGCGATGCGGTGGATCCCAACCGCGACCTGTTCGCACTCGGGGTGGCCAACCTGTTGTCCGGCGTGATGCATGGACTGCCGGTCGGAGCCGGCTTCTCGGCGACCGCGGCCAACGAAGCGGCTGGCGCGACGAGCACGAGGTCAGCGCAGGCCGCCGGCCTCGTCGTGCTGGCGCTGGTGCTTTTGTGCCTGTCGTGGATCGAGCTGATTCCTGGGCCGGTGCTGGCCGCCGTCGTCATCCATGCGGTGTCGCATACCTTGTCGCTGTCGACGTTCAGGCCGTACTTCGCATGGCGGCGCGATCGCTTCGTCGTCGTGGCAGCGGCCGTCGCGGTGGTGACCCTGGGCGTGCTGAATGGCCTGCTGGCGGGCATCGCGATCAGCCTGGCGATGACGCTGCGGGGCTTGTCCGAGCCGCGCATGAGCCAACTGGGTCGCCACGGGCAAGGTCACGACTACCTCAACCTGGCGCACGACGGCGTCATCCCGGTGCCCGGCGTGTTGATCCTGCGTCCCGAGGCCCCGCTGTTCTTCGCCAACGTCGAGCGGATGCTCTCGGAGATGCGCAAGCGCATCGCGGACAACGCGCCAGGCGCTTTCGTGCTGAGCCTGGAGGAGACGCCGGACCTCGATGGCACGTCGATCGAGGCGCTGGCCGCCTTCACGGCCGAGCAGGGCGCCGCGGGTCGAATCACGGTGCTCGCGCGTCTCAAGGATCCGGTGCTCGCACTGCTTCAGCAGGCGATGGCCGGGCAGGCCACGACCCACCTCGAGGCGGGCAGCGTCGACGGCGCCGTGGCCTGGCTGGCCTCGGGGCGCAGCGCGAACATGTGACTTCATGCATCGCTGGGAGCCGCCGGGACCCCCGATTGCCATGGACGGGGGTCGTTTCAATGTTTGGAGAACACCAAATGAACAAGTCCCTCGCCACGCTTATCGCCACCGCCGCTGCCGCGGGCTTCAGTCTCGGCGCCTATGCGCAGTCGACCGACACCACGCCTGCCCCGGGCACGCCTGGCACCACCACCACGACCACGGTGACCACGGAAACGACGGAGACCAAGCTGGTCCCGGCACCGACCGTCTCGCGCTCCGAGGCCAAGGATCTCAAGACCGAATCCAAGGCGGAGTACAAGGCGCGCAAGAACATCGCCGAGGCCAACCACGACCTGAACAAGGCCGACTGCAAGGTCAACGCCGATGGCGCCGTCGAACGCGCCTGCAAGGCCGACGCCCGCGCGCAGGAGAAGAAGGAAAAGGCCGATGCCAAGCTGATCCACAAGCAGGAGACGCAGGACATCAACGCCCAGACGCGCTGAGTTCCCGCGGATGACGGCCTCGGCCGTCTTCCTGCTTGAACGCACCGGCCCCGTGGATCGCGAGATTCCGGGGCCTTCTTGCTGGCAGGTACGGCACAAGAAAAAGGGCTCCCGCGGGAGCCCTTGGTCGCAAGCGGCCAGCGTTATTGCAGGTCCAGCCAGTCGCTGAGTTCCTCGGCGTGTTCCTGCTCCTGCGACAGGACGTGCTCGATGATGCGGCGCGTGGTCGAATCCTTGTCGCCGATCAGCTTGACCATCTGGGTGTAGGCCTCGATGGCCACGCGCTCGGAGATCAGGTTGGCGCGGATCATCGATTTCAGGTCGGTCGACGCGTCGTAGTCGGCGTGGCTTCGCTGCAGCAGCGACGCCGGGTTGAAGTCGGGTTCGCCGCCCAGCTGCACGATGCGCTCGGCGATCATGTCGGCGTGCGCCGTCTCCTCGTTGGCGTGCACCAGGAACTCCTCGGCGATCGCCGGCGAGGCCAGGCCCTTGGCGGTGAAGTGGTGCCGCTTGTAACGCATGATGCAGACGAGCTCGGTCGCCAGCGAGTCGTTGAGCAGCTTGATGATGTCCTCGCGCCAGGGGCCGTAGGCCGGCGTGATCGCACCTTCTTCGATGTTGTTCTTGGCGGCGTCCAGAGCGCCCTGGTCGAGCTGCAGGGGGACGTGGTTGGCGCTGGCTTGTTCGGGCATGGCTTGCCTTCGTGAGTGGGGAGTTGATCCGCTCCGCCATGGCAAACGGGATGCCGGGCTGCCACCCAGGCACGCGCGAGCTGTCGTGGAGGGCTTGCGGCAAGACCGTGAGCGCGTGTGGCGCCCGGCTTGCGACTACAGTGGGCCGGCTCAAGGCAGGAGAATTCCCATGGCTTCCAACAGCAAGCCCGTTGCCGTCGCGGTGCTCGACGACTACCAGGGCGCCGCCCTGCGCCTGGCCGACTGGTCGGTGCTCGATGGCCGCGCCGCGGTCACCGTCTTCAACGACCATCTGGCCAATGCCGACGCCGTCGTCGAACGCCTGAAGGGCTTCGAGGTGCTGTGCGTGATGCGCGAACGCACGCCGCTGCCGCGCGAGATGCTCGAGCGCCTGCCCAAGCTCAAGCTCATCGTGTCGACCGGCGCACGCAATGCGTCCATCGACGTGGCCGCGGCCGCCGAACGCGGCATCGCCGTCGCGTTCACGGGCTACACGTCGGCACCCACGATAGAGATGACCTGGGCGCTGATCCTCGCGGCGAGCCGGCATGTCGTCGCCGAGAACCTGGCGTTCCGGCGCGGCGGCTGGCAGCAGGGCGTAGGCATCGGCCTGGCCGGCAAGACGCTGGGCGTGCTGGGGCTGGGGCGCGTCGGCGGGGCCGTCGCCAAGATCGGTGCGCTGTTCGGCATGAAGGTGATCACCTGGAGCCCGAACATGACGCCCGAACGCGCCGCCGAGGGCGGGGCGACGGCGGTCAGCAAGGAGGACCTGCTGCGCCGCTCGGACGTGCTGACGATCCACATGGTGCTCAGCCCGAAGACCCGCGGGCTGCTCGGCGCCGGCGACCTTGCGCTGATGAAGCCCAGCGCATTGCTGGTGAACACCTCGCGCGGCCCGCTGGTCGACGAGGCGGCGCTGGTGTCGGCCTTGACCTCGCGCAAGATCGCGATGGCCGCGCTCGATGTGTTCGACACCGAACCGCTGCCCGAGGACCATCCGTTCCGCTCGTTCGACAACGTGCTGGGCACGCCGCACATCGGCTACGTGGCGGATGACCTGTATCGGGTGTTCTATGGCGACACGGTCAAGGCGGTGGACGCCTGGTTGACGGAGCGGGCGAAGGGCAACTAGGCGGCAGGGGTGGATCCTGCGACTGCGCGCAGGATGACTGACACCTGTGTCATCCTGCGCGCAGTCGCAGGATCCACGCACGGAGCGGTGCGGGGCCTCGGTTACCCACCGACCAGCGAGCGATAGAAATACGTCGTCGCGCACTCGCCGCCCTCCGGCAGCAGCGCGTAGCGCGGGATGGTGCCCACTGGCTGCCAGCCCAGGCGCGCATAGAGGCGGGCGGCGGTGTCGTCGGCCGTATCCAGCACCAGCAACGTCTTGCCCTCGGCAAGCGCTTCGCGCTCGGCGGCGCGCATCAGCGTCTCCCCGGCGCCCTGGCGGCGCGCACGCCGGTGCACCAGCATCTTGGCGACGTCGGCCCGGTGCGGCTGGTTCTCGGGCTGCACCAGGATCACCTGCACGGTGCCGGCGATGCCCTGCGCGTCTTCCACCACCAGCAGCACGCGCTCGCCGCGGCGCACGCCGGCAGCGACGTCGCGCCAGAAGGCCCGCGCCTTGTCGCGAGTCATCGGCTGCATGAAGCTGACCGAGGCGCCGCCTTCGACGCAGTCGACCAGCACGTCGACCAGCGCTTCCAGCTCGCTGTCACTGACGGACAGCAGGCGACGCGCGTCAAGGATAGAGGCTGGGACGTTGCTCGCCATGGGATCTCCTGAACGGCAAGGGGTAGGGCATGGAGGCCAGCACCACGGCGTAGCGCGCGGCCACCTTGTGGGGGTTGTGGAAGGTGATCGGTGCGTCCAGCACCATCGCCAGGCAGTCGCCGGCGGCCAGGCGATGACGTTCGTCGCCCACGGTGATGTCGATGGCGCCCGAGAGGACCCAGACCTGCTGGTGCATCACCGGTTCGCGCGGACCGGTCTCGTACGACACGCGCGCCTTGGCCGGAAACGTCACCTCCACGATCTGGATCTGCGAACCGACGCCGCTGGGCGAGACGTTGCGGCGCACGTAGCCGGAATGCGGGTCGCGCCAGGACGGCTGGTCATCCGCCCGGGCGACCGGGCTGGCCGAAGGCTCCGGCGCGTCGAACAGGGCGGCGAGCGGGACGCCCAGGCCGGCGGCCAGCTTCTCGAGCAGCACCGCAGTCGGGCTGCTCTCGCCGCGTTCGATCAGCGAGATCATCGAGCGGCTGATGCCGCTCTGCGCAGCCAGCGCCTCGAGCGACAGGCCGCTGGAGGCACGCAGGTCGCGCACGCGCCGGGCGATGCGGGCGTTGAGGGAGTCTGGCGGATCGTCTTTCATGGTGGAGCAAGTGTCCAACATGATGGAGGAGGCGTCAAGCTGCCAGGCCCTGTGATGAGTTGTCGATTGCCGGCGTAGTGAACCCTGGATACGCGTATCGGTATTTCGGGATGCGACGCGTAGTGACTCCTCGAATGCGGATGTAGGGATGTCTGTATACGGTGGTGGGGTATACGCGAACGTTCGCTCGGAGAGATCGGGAATGCGCCTGGAACCGGCGGGTATTCGAACCTTCCAGGCGCTCGAGCCGATCCAACAATCGGTCATCGTCACCACGGACTGGCGGCTTCAGCACGCGAGCTGCCGGTCGAAAACCTGCCCATGTCAACCTCCCTGCATGCCCAGTCCAATGCCCCGGTGCCCGGCGCGGCGCCATTCATGCAGCGCTGGCAATCGACGGCCTTCGCGCTCGTCACCAGTGCCGCCGCTGTTGCATCGAGCCGCGGCCTGGTCAGCATCCTCGTCGCGGTCGCTATGGTGGCCGCCGGCGCGTTGCTTGACCGC
>JBJMWF010000519.1:0-14718 GCA_045810265.1 Vitreoscilla sp.
CGCTACGTCCCGGTTCGCTGCGCTCCAAGCCCCAGCCCACCCTGCCGCAGCGACACCTGGGCGGGTGGAGAAAAACCCTCCCCATTTTTTATAGGTGTTTTGGCACCGACGCGCCATCGAGGCCGCGTCGATGCCCGCGGCCAGCCGCTTGGCCGGGCACCGGGCTTGACGCGAATGACGGGCCACCCGCTCGCGCTCCTTGTAATGAGCGACGATGCGCAGCGCTTCGCGCTGCGCTGCTGGAAATTCGCTGCTGCCGGCCGGTGCCCTGCGGTCGAGAGGCTGGGGCCAGACCCCGGAGCCAGACCCTGGCCAGACCGCAGGGCCAGACCCCAGGGCCAGACCCCGAAGTCTGGCGCCAGCATGGAGTGCGCGGCTTCGCGCGACGCCGAAGGCGTCGCGACGTCCTCCATCACGACAAGGAACGCCTGCTGGCTGATCCGTGGTTCGCGTCAAGCCCGGGTGCCCAGCCAAGTGGTTGGCCGCGGGCATTGACGCGGCCTCGATGGCGCGTCGATGCCAAAACACCTATAAAAATTGGCGATTGTTTTTGTTCGCTCGCCTGGGTGCTGCTGCGGCAGGGTGGGCTGGGGCTTGGAGCGCAGCGAACCGGGACGTAGCGGGCGGACGCCCCCGGTCCGCCAATCACGTCACCGAGCGCGGCCAAGATGGCGAGCGCGCGGAGCACGTCGAAGCCACAGAGCCCGCGGAATCCGGCCGTTCAGGCCGGATTCAGGCGCACGTGAGCGGAGAGCCAAGACCCAGCCCAGCCTGTCGCTCGCGAAGCAGTCGCCAGCGCGAAGCCCGAAGCAGCGGCCAGCGCGAAGCGTGAAGCAGCCGCCAGCGAAGCAGACAGCAGCCAAAGCAGCAGCAGCCACCGAGTTCAAGCCGCGAGCGCTTCAACCTGCGCCTTGGACAGGGTCAGGGCCTTGCTCATGTACCCCCTCCAGAGACGTTGCGTGAACAGCCTGACCAGCGGCTTCAGGAAGCCGAAGCGGCTGACGAACTCGTACTGCCAGCGAACGACGGTGCTCGTCGTGCCCGGAGCGTCCTCGAACCACCATTGCCCGCGTGCTTCGCTGGCCAGGTACTTGAGCACGCCGGTGAAGCCGGTGATGCGGTACGCGAATCCGTTCGGGAAGTCGTATCCCGTCAGCGATTCCGTCGCGGAGCTGCCGTCGGAGAACACGACCGTGCGGCTGCGCCCGGCGGCATCCCAGGGCCCGGTCGCGTCGCGGGTGCCTGCCACCGAGGGAAGCGGCCCGAGGCCCGTGAAGATCGACGCCAGGTCGATGGGCACGATGTGGCCGAAAGCTTCGGGCCGGGCTGCGTTGATCGTCGTGTGCACGGTGGCTGCGGTGGCATTCATGTCGTTCTCCGGTGGGTTGGTGTGAAGCCAATTTATCCGCGGGCTATGTGAGTGACAATACGATGCAATCGGCACGGGTTGTGCCGAAATCGAAACAATCATGGCGCCTCTCGAAGATCTCGCCGCTTTCGTGGCCGTCGTGCAGCACCGGGGCTTCCGTGGGGCTGCGGCGGCGCACGGCACCAGTGCGTCCCGGCTCTCGCAGGCAGTTCGCCGGCTGGAGGACAAGCTCGGCGTCAGGCTGTTGCACCGCACGACCCGCAGCGTCGTGCCCACCGAGACCGGCGCGCGCCTGTTCGAGCAGCTCGGTTCGGCGCTGCAGGACATCGACGGCGCGCTGGCCGCCGTCAACGAGACCAAGGACAAGCCGGCCGGACGCCTGCGCCTGAACGTGCCCGTCAGCGCGGCTCGGCTGGTGCTGCCGGCCATCATTCCGGCCTTCCTGCGGGCGTACCCGGAGATCGAACTCGAAGTGGTCGCCGACGACCGCCTGGTCAACGTCCTGTCCGAAGGCTTCGATGCCGGCATCCGCTACGGCGAACGGCTCGAGCAGGACATGGTCGCCATCCCGATCGGCCCGCGCACCCAGCGGTTCGCGGTCGGCGGAGCCAAGGCGTATCTTGCGCAGCACGGTCGCCCAAGGCATCCGCGCGACGTGCTCGCGCACACCTGTTTTCGTGGAAAGTTCTCCGGCGGCGTGCCGCTGGCGTGGGAGTTCACACGCGACGGCGAGTCCCTCAGCATGGACGTCAAGGGCCCGCTCGTCGTGGGGCTCGGCAGCGCCGTCGACCTGGCCGTGGATGCGGCGGTGCGAGGGCTCGGCCTCGTCTACTTGTTCGAGGACTGGCTGCAGCCGCATTTCGATCGCGGCGAACTCGAGCCGGTGCTCAAGGCGTGGTGGCCGAGCTTCACCGGCCCCTACCTGTACTTCGCCGGCCGTCGCCAATTGCCGGGCCCGCTGCGCGCTTTCGTGGACTTCGTCAAGAACGCGCCGGCAGGCACGTCGCGGCAGGCCTGAGCCAGCACGTCAGCCCTCCAGGGTCAGCAGCCCGCCGGGATAGCGCGTGCTCATGAAGTCGACGAACGCCTTCACCTTGGGGCTGGCCAGGCGCCGCGAGGTGTGGAGCACCCACAGCTCGACATCCTTCGATCCGACGATACCCCACAGGACAAGCTCGCCGTTCGTGAGCTGCTTCCAGACGATGGACTGGGGCACGAGCGTGACGCCGGCGCCGGCGAGCGCCGCATCCCGCAGCATCAGCATGGACGACAGGCGCAGCACCGGGACGGGCTCGATGGTCAGGCCGCTGGCGTCGATGGCCCAGGTGTCGCCTTCGTTGAAGGCGCTGACGATGGCGGGAACCTGCACCGGAGTCTTGCGCGGCCTGGGCATCGGGATGGACGGCGCAGCCACGACGACGAGCCGGTCCTTGGCAAAGCAACGTCCCACCAGCGCCGTGTCCGCGCGCGGGTTGGGGCGGATGGCGACGTCGAACTGCTCGTCCACCAGGTTGACGACGCGATCCTCGGCCACGACCTCGATGTTGACGTCGGGGTAGAGGCCGCGGAATTCGGCGCTGAGTCGCCCCATCGCCAGTTGCGAGAACAGGATGGGAGCGGCCACGCGCAGGCGCCCGGCGACCTTGTCGGTTCCCTCGCGCGCCGCCGTGAAGGCGTCGACGACCTCGTGCATCGGCCCTTCGGTCCGGCTGAGCAACTGCTGGCCGGCGCTGGTCAGATCCAGGCCCTTGGCGCTGCGCTCGATGAGCCTGACACCCAGCTGTTCCTCCAGGTCGGCCACGCGCCGGGACAGCGTGGCCTTGGAGCGCCCGCTGGCACGGCTGGCGCGCCCGAAGCCGCCGTGGATGGCGACCATGTTGAAGTCGGCGAGGGCGTTTAGGTCCATGTGTTCCAGATATGAGACAGCGTGTCTGCATTTTATGGTCTGTGTTTATAGGATGCAACGACTTATCTTTCGTCCATCGCAAGACGGTTTCCGCTCTGCGGTCCTTCACCCAACCAACCCACGGAGTCTCAAATGAGCATCCTCGTCATCGGTTCCACCGGAACCATCGGTTCTCTCGTCGTCCAAGGCCTGGCCAAACAAGGCGCCCAGGTTTCCGCCATGGTTCGCCAGGTCGGCAAGGCGTCCCTGCCGGCCGGCGTCGACGGCGTCGTCGGCGACCTGACCGACATTGCCTCGCTGCGCAAGGCCATGACCGGCGTTCGCACGCTGTTCCTGCTGAACGCGCTCGCCCCGGATGAAGTCACCCAGTCGCTGCAGGCCCTGAACGTCGCCCGCGAGGCCGGCATCCGGCGCATCGTCTACCTGTCGGTGATCAACGCCGACAAGTACCCGGACGTTCCGCACTTCACCGGCAAGCACACCGTCGAACGCATGATCGAGCAGCTCGAACTGCCTGCGACGATCCTGCGTCCGGCGTACTTCATGCAGAACGACATCTCGATCCAGCCCGTCATCACCGGCTACGGCGTGTTCCCCATGCCCATCGGTTCCAAGGGCGTGGCCATGGTGGACGCGCGCGACATCGCCGACGTCGCCGTGGCGGAGCTGCTGCGCCGCGACCGCGCCGCCGACGCGCTGCCGCTCGTGACCCTGGACGTGGCCGGGCCGGAACTGCTCACCGGTGAATCGGCCGCGGCAGTCTGGAGCCAGACCCTGGGCCGCACGATCAACTACGGCGGCGACGACGTGGCGGCGTTCGAGGCCCAGCTGGCGCAGAACCACGTCCCGTCCTGGCTGGCCTACGACCTGCGCCTGATGGTCAGCCGCATCCAGCAAGTGGGCCAGATCCCGGCCCAAGGCAGCGTGCAGCAGCTCGAGAAGATCCTGGGTCGCCCTCTGCGCACCTACCAGCAGTTCGTGGCCGAGCGCGTCAAGGCTGCGTGACCAGCGGTCGAAGCACTTCGCGCCAGGGCCCTTCAAGCCCTGGCGCGAGCCGTCAGGCGTAGTGCTCGATCCAGGCCAGGATGCGGTTGGCCGCATCCTCGCGGCAGGACGGTGCCCCTTCGCCCAGGAACGAGTGGGTCTCGCCCGGATACAGCACCAGCTGGGTCGGCGTGTCGCCCGCGCGATAGAGGCTGACGAACAGCTCTTCCGACTGGCACTTGGGACAGCGTTCGTCGTCCTTGCCCTGCATGAACAGCGTGGGCGTGACCGAGCGCTCCACGTATTGCAGCGGTGACAGCTTGCGGGCCAGTTCGCGTGGAAACTCGGGCTTCGAATTCAGGTAGTACGGGTCGGCGTAGTACCCGCCATCGGAGGTGCCGTAATGCGTCTCGATGTTGCCCACCGGCGCCATCACCACCGCGGCGCGATAGCGCTCGGTGTGGCCGATGGCCCAGCTGCTGAGATAGCCGCCGTATGATTTTCCGGAGATGGCCAGGCGCTTGTCGCAGACGCCTTCGGCCTGCAGCGTGTCGATCGCCGCCATGTGCTGGGGCAGGTCGTACTCGCCCCAGTGCCCGGCCAGCCTCTGGCAGAACTCGCGTCCGAAGCTGGACGAGCCGACGGCGTTCAGCGCCAGCACCGACCAGCCGCGTGAGCACAGCACCTGCCAGAACACGTTGGTGTCGAAGTCCAGCAGCGCGTAGCTGGCGGGCCCGCCATGCACGTCGTTGAGCAGCGGCGTCGGGCCGCTCGTGCCCTGCGCGCGCAGCAGCCAGCCCTGGATCTGCTCGGACGACCCCTTGCCGTCGGGCACCTTGAACTCGCGCGAGACGGCCTGGATCGGCGTGCGGTCCTCCCACCAGGGATTGAGCCGGCTCAGCCGGGTCTCGCCGCTGCCGTCGAAGTCGCAGGCCCAGACATCGCTGGGCAGCGAGGGGTGTTCGACCGTGTAGGCGAAGCGTCCGCGCGCGCGCGCGAGCGGGCCGAGCTGGCGGTCGCCGCCCGCCAGCACGCTCAGCTCGGAGCTCGCCACGTCCAGCCTGACGATCTGGTGGCGGCCGCGGTACGCACGCGTGAAGAACAGCGAAGTGCCGTCGGCCGACCACATCACGCTCTCCGGATCGGCGACGTCGACCTCGCCCGGGCACAGTTCGCGGCACTGGCCGGAGTCGACCTCCACCAGCCACAGCCGCGGCTCGGCGTCGCCTTCCTCCTGCGAACCGGTGAACGCGATGCGGCGGCCGTCCGGCGACCAGGCCGGCTGCATGACCATCGCGTGGTCGTTGGTCAGCTGGCGCTTGCCGCCGCCCTGGACGTCCCCCACCCAGAGGTCGAACGAGTGGGCATAGCGGCCTTCCCGGCTGCGCACGTACGCGACGCGGCGACCGTCGGGGGAGAGGTCGAAGCCGTAGACGTCGTACGAGCCCTCCGTGATCTGCCGCGGCTTGCCGGTGGCGGCGTCGAGCGCGAACAGGTGGATCTGGCGCCGCAGGATGTTGCCGAGCCCGTCCTCCTTGTACGGCAGGCGCCAGGCGACTTCGACGTCACAGCCGTTCTCGTCCGCCGGCTTGAGCGCCGCCCAGGGGCCGCGCCGGTCGTCGGGAACGGGCACGGCCGATGTCACCAACCACCCGCTGCCGTCGGGCAGCCACCGAAAGCTTTCCGCGCCTTGCTCCAGGTGTCCGGCCTGTCGCGCCTCGCCGCCCTCGGTGAGCGACAGGCACATCAGCTGCGGCTGCTCGCCGTCGCGCGACGAGACGAAGGCGACGCGGTCGCCGGATGGTGCGAGACGCGGCGACTTGTCGCTGCCCGAGAAGGTCAGCTGGCGCGCGCCCGAGCCGTCGACCGCGAACGCCCAGACGTCCGTGCGGTAGGCGTCCTGGTCGCGGTCGACGCGGCGCACCGCACCGACGACGCGATCCAGCGTCTGGACGCCATGCAGTGAAGTGACCTTGCGGTGAAGGTAGAGGTCTTCGGTCGAGAAGGGACTAGGCAATCTGTTGCTCCGGGGCGCCCGATGTCGGGCCGGCGTGGTGGAACGCGGTGTTCAGAATCGGCTGCGCCGGCGGGACGTTGTCGTCCACCAGACGAGGCCGATGACCGCGGCGAGCGTGGCCGCCTTCGCGACCGCCGCCTTGGGGTTGTGCTTGAGCTCGGCGCGTCCGCCCGTTTCGGCATAGAGCCTGGGCACATGGCCGTGGGCCAGGTCGGACACGACGCCCTCGACGACGTTCACGCGGTCGGCTGCCAGCAGCATGAGCCAGTGCCTCAGGTCGTTCTCCGAATACCCGAACGCCAGCTTGCGGATGCGGCCGCTGATGCCGCTGGGCGGCGCGCTGGTGCCGAACACGGGCGTGATGCCGGGGCGTTCGGCCGAGTGGAAGACTTCCTGGTGGATCTCCTGCGGCTCGATGTCGTGCCAGTGCAGGCCGGGAAGGCGCGGGGGGCGCCGCTCCATGGGTACCGCCGGGCGGTTCTCGCGCGCGAGGTCGCTGCCCCAGCCGGGGATCTGCGCGGCATGCGGCGGCTTGCGCGTGGTGGTGTCGATGTCGGGCGCCTGCCCGGTTCGCTGGCCAGGGCTGGCCGTGTCTTGGGGATCTGCATCCACGGTGGAACTCCTTGAGGCTTTCAGGCCGCGCTGGGCGGCACCAGGATCGTCTTCATGCATCCGTCGAGCTTGTGCGAGAAGAGGTAGTAGGCGTCCGACACCTCCTCCAACGGCACGCGGTGCGTGACGACATCGCGCGGCCGGATGTGCCCCGCGCGGATGTGCTCGATCAGGCGCGGCAGGTGGCGCTTGACGCTGGCCTGGTTCATGCGAAGCGTCAGGCCCTTGTTGAGCGCATTGCCGATGGGCACCGCATTGAAGGTGGGGCCGTAGACGCCGACGATGGAGACGTTGCCGCCCTTGCGCACGGCGTTGATGCACCAGTGCAGCACGGTGGCCGCGCCGGACTGCAGCTTGAGCTTGACGCCGGTCAGGACCTGCATCGCGCTGCCCGCGGCTTCGCAGCCCACCGCATCGATGCAGACGTCCGCGCCCAGGCCGTCGGTCAGGCCCTTGATGTGCATCGCCATGTCCTCCACCTCGCGGAAGTTGATGGTTTCGCACTGGGCGAAGCGGCGCGCGAATTCGAGCCGGTAGTCGATGTGGTCGACCACGATCACGCGGCCGGCACCGAACCACCAGGCCGACTTGGCGGCGAACAGCCCGACCGGCCCGGCGCCGAAGACGACGACGGTGTCGCCTTGCGCGATCGATCCCATCTCGGCCGCCTGGTAGCCGGTCGGGAAGGCGTCGGTCAGCAGCACCGCGTCGTCGACGTCGATGTCGTCCGGGATGATGGTCGGGCCGATGTCGGCGAAAGGCACGCGAACGTACTCGGCCTGTCCGCCGTCGTACCCGCCCGTCGTATGCGAGTAGCCGTAGATGCCGCCGACGGCCGTCGCCTCCGGATTGGTGTTGTGGCAGTTGCTGTACAGCTCGCGCTGGCAGAAGAAGCACGATCCGCAGAACACGTTGAAGGGCACGAGGACGTTGTCCCCCACCTTCAGGTTGCGCACGTTGGCGCCGACCTCGACCACCTTGCCGGTGAACTCGTGACCGAACGTCGTACCTACCCGGGTATCCGGAACGAGCCCGTGGTAGAGGTGCAGGTCGGAGCCGCAGATGCAGGATCGCGTGACCTGGACGATGGCGTCGTTCGGATGTTCGATGACAGGTGCCGCCTTCTGGGCGGCTCGGACCCGATACGGGCCGCGATAGTTCATGGCTAGCATTGGTCGTCCTTGCTCGAGCGCATCGCGATGCGCGTGCTGCCTGGGTTCCGCAACCGTCCTCGCAGTCTGGCGCGGGTCTCGTGGCGAGAAGTTCGGCAAGTCGCGCGCCTGTGCGCACCTCGCAGTGACGCCGGCCAGTCTCGAGCCGCGGATGAGAATCCGCGACGGGCGATGCTTTCCAACTGAATTACCGCTGAACGGGCGTCAAGCAAGAAGACAAGGCTGTGCTCTGCCGCACGCCCGCGTTCAGGCGGCGAGGATGTCCCTGGCCAAGGCGACATCGCTGCGCGATCCATGCACGAGCAGGAGGTAGTGCCAGGCCGACGTGTCGCCGCGGCCTTCAGCGCGGCAAGGTCCCATGGTGGCGGCGCCTGAGGCGCCGCTCGCTGAAGCGCGCAGCGTGCGTGCCAGGATCATGGCCTGCAGCGCCAGCGTCAGCACGCCCGCGACAACCAGCACGACGAACCGGCCGTCTCCCGCGGAGGGCGTCACGGTGATGGCCACGACGAAGCCGGCCCACAGGACGCCCAGCGACAACCCGGGCGCCGGCCGCGGACGCGCCGCCGCCCGGTTGGCTGCAATCAGCGGCGCGACATCCTGCACATCGCCGTGGGCGCCGATGACCTGGAGCATCTCCCTGGCATAGCCGGCGCGCCGCAAGGCCTCGAGCGACCTGTCCGCCTCGTCGCGCGAGCGCAGGTTCGCCACGACGCAAGAGGCGGCGGCGACGGGGATCCTGGAAGGGCGCATGGCGGGTCTCTCCTTTGTGGATGGGAAGATAGCGGTTGGCCAAGGCCTGGGCCTTGCGATCGCTCAAGCGCGCTCGCGGGCGCCCGTTCGCCCTTGGGCTTGTGCAACTGGTACGCTCTGGCCGCGAGAGATTCCCTGCCCACACCATGTCCTCCCCCACCGGCCTTCACGTCGCCATCGTCGACGACGAAATCGAGATCACGATGCTCCTGGCCAACTACCTGGGCGGGCGCGGCTACCGGGTGACCCAGCTGCACGGCGGGGCCGGTCTGATGTCCTTGCTGCAGGACGACCCGCCCGACATGGTGCTGCTCGACCTGGGCCTGCCGGGTGAAGACGGCTTCGCCGTGGCGCGCCAGCTGCGCGAGCGCTCGCGTTGCGGACTCATCATCGTCACCGGCCGCGGCGACGGCGTCGACAAGGTGGTGGGGCTGGAGATCGGCGCGGACGACTACGTGACCAAGCCGTTCGACCTGCGCGAGCTGCTGGCACGCATCACAGCCACGTTGCGCCGCACGGCCGTGGCCGGGCCCGACACCGTGGCCGCCGTCGCGCAGGCGGCCAAGCCGCCGCCCTCGGCAGCCCGCGGGCGCTTCACCTTCGGCGGCTGGACCCTCGATACCGCCGCCCGCACGCTGTTCGATGCGGAGGGCACCGAAGCAACGCTGACCACCGGCGAGTTCGAGCTGCTCAAGACCTTCGTCGAGCATCCCGGCCGCGTGCTGTCGCGCGATTTCCTTCTCGAGAACACCCGAGGCCGCGAAGCGGGGCCGTTCGACCGCACCATCGACGTGCAGGTGGGACGCCTTCGCAGGAAGATCGAAGCGGATGCCGAAAATCCGCGCATCATCAAATCTGTCCGGGGCGCCGGCTACGTGCTGGTGCCCGAGGTGCAGGTGCGGTGACGGACGACCCCACGCCGCCGGCGCCGCTCGAACAGAGCGTGTTCCGCTCGCTGTTCTCCGCCTATCCGGATGCGTTGCTGCTGGTCGACCACGGCGGGCTGATCGTGATGGCCAACGAGGCCGCGTCCAGGGTGCTCGGCTACGAGGTCGACGAACTGGCCGGGATGCCCGTGGAGGCGCTCGTCCCCGATTCGATCCGTCCGCGCCATTCGGCCTATCGGGACGCCTATGCCCGCGCGCCCCGGCCGCGGCCGATGGGCACCCACATGGAGCTTGCCGCCAGGCGCAAGGACGGCGTCGAGGTGATGGTCGAGATCGCCCTGAGCCCGCTGCAAGGCCACGGGGCGCCGCTGGTGGTGGCAGCCATCCGCGACATCGGCGCCTATCCGCGCGTCCTGCAGGCCTTGCAACGCGCCCGGTATGCCGAGCACCTCGCGCTGCTCGGCCGGCTCGCCGTGGACACGCGCGAACCGCAGGCCGTGCTCGAACAGGTGCCCACCATCGCTCGCGAGGCGCTGGAACTGGACCTGTCGCTGGTGTACCTGCTCGATGCGCAACGGCTGGAATTCCGCGTCGTGAGCGGCGCCGGACCACTCGCCGCCGACCAGGTCGGCGAGGTGCTGCCGAACCGGCCGGACACCCTGCCCGGGCTGGTCCTGGCGCAGGCGGGCATCGTGCGTGTCGCCTCGCTGGGCGACGAGACGCGCTTCCAGGTGTCCCAGCGCCTGGCCGCTGCCCGGATGGTCAGCGCCCTGGCCGTGCCGATGTTCGACCGCGGGCGGGTGATCGGCGTGCTGGCCGCGATGTCCAGCCAGCCGGAACGGCTTGGCGACGACGAGGTGCGCTTCCTCGAGTCGCTGGCCAACCTGCTCGCCAGCAGCCTGCAGCGCGCGCAGACGGAAGAAGACCTGAATCATGCCCAGCGCCTGGAAACCGTCGGCCAGCTGACTGGCGGCATCGCGCACGACTTCAACAACCTGCTGACCGTCATCCAGGGCAACCTGCAGGTGTTGGAGGAACTGCCCGAGCTCGAGGCCAGCGAGCAGGGCCGCCAGCTCGTGGATGCCGCCACGCGGGCCACGCGGCGTGCGGCGGAGCTCACCGGCAAGCTGCTGGCGTTCGCCCGGCGCCAGGTGCTGCAGCCGTCATCCGTTCGGGTCGGCGCCATGCTGCAGTCGCTGGCCGACATGCTGCGCCGCACCGTCGGCCAGCACATCCGGATCGAGGTCGAGGCCGCGGACAGCGAACTGACGGTGATGGCCGATCCCGGCCAGCTGGAGTCGGCGCTGCTCAACATCGCCATCAACGCGCGCGATGCCATGCCGCAGGGCGGCCTGCTGCGATTCGAGGCCAGGGCGGAGGCGCGGTCGCACGCCCAGTTGCAGGCGGTCGACAGCGATGCGTCGACCGACGCGGCGCCGCAGGGGTACGTCGCCATCACCGTCTCGGACACGGGCAGCGGCATGTCCGACGAGGTACGCGAGCGCGCCTTCGAACCGTTCTTCACGACCAAGGCTCCTGGCCGTGGCACCGGGCTCGGCCTGAGCACCGTCTACGGTTTCGTCAAGCAGTCGCGCGGACTGATCGAGATCTCCAGCGCGCCGGACAAGGGCACGCGCATCAGCCTGCTGCTGCCGCGTCCCGTGCTGGCCGCGCCGTCTGTGGCGCTCGCCGTCGGCGCCGGGGCCGGGCTGCGAACCGGATTGCGCGTCCTGCTGGTCGAGGACGACGCCGAGGTTCGCGCCGTCATGCAGCGCTTCCTGCAGACGCTTGGCTGTGCCGTCCAGGTCGCCCCGTCGGCCGAACATGCGCTGGCACTGGTCGATGCGGGGGGCGACATGGACCTGTTGCTCACCGACATCGCGCTGGGCGCAGGCATGCGGGGAACCGCCCTGGCCGCCGAGATGCAGCGCCGGCGACCCGCCGTGCGCGTACTGCTGATGTCGGGTTTCTCGGCCGAGCTCCTGGAAGCCGACCGCGACTCCCCCAGCCACTGGGAGCTGCTGCCCAAGCCGTGCACCCGGCAGGACCTGGCCGCGGCGATCGGCCGCGTGATGGCGCGTCCCGCCTCGTCGTGAGGCGCGAGCTTTCCAGTCACTGCAGGCTGGTGCCCACCGGCGCGATGCAGCGCTGCACGAAGCACGACAAGGCGTCGACGTGCGGGATGCAGACGTCGCGCCGTCCCTTGCCGGCGAACACGATGACCTCCTCGCGCGCCAGGCGAGACAGCGCACGGCTGACGGATTCCAGCGTCAGGCCCAGGTAGTTGCCGATCTCTGCACGCGTCATGCGCAGCGTGAGCTGGTCGGTGCGCAGGCCCTGGCTGGCCAGCGATTCGGCCATGAAGCGCAGGAAGTCGGCGACCCGCGCGTCCGCCGGCAGGGTGCACACCGACATCAGCGACTCGCGTTCGCGCGTGATCTCCAGGCTCATGGCGCCGTGCAGCGCGCCGAGCAGCGCCGGCTGGCGCGCACTGGCGGCGATCAGCTGGTCGTAGCGGATGGACCAGACTTCGCCGGTGTCCATCGCCACGCCGTCGCAGCCATAGCTGCCGTGTGCGATCCCGTCCAGGCCCAGCCAGTCGCCGCGAAACTTGATCCCCACCACCTGTTCGCGGCCGTCCTCCGTGAACTTCACGACCTTGACCAATCCCGAATTGAGCAGGTGGAGGCAATCGAAGCGCTCACCGGCACGGTAGACGATGTCGCCGGCGCGCACGATGCGCCTTTGCGGCTGCAGGGCCTCGTCCACGAGCCTGAGCGTCTCCGCGATGCGATGTGCCCGCAGTCCGTCGCCGGCCGGCACGGCGCGCAAGTTCCGGGAGGGCGCCAGCACGGCCATGGCGCGGGCGTCGATGGGGCGGGGGAGCGTGGCGGTTGTCAGCATGGCGAAGTCTTTCAAGGGCGGGTGTTCGATGGGTTTGATCCTAGGCAGCGCCGGACAATGGCGTGACAACGGGGCAAGTCACTGCGTAACACTGCGTGAACGGACCGTCACGGACCGTCGCGCCACGGCATGCCGCCGGATGTCTTGAGCTATCGCAAGCCGAAGGCCGACCGGCCCCTTAAGCTGTGCTGTCCCCTCACACGCCTGTTGCGCGCCGACCGCACTGCCCGCCATGTCCACCAAGACGCCATCTGCCGCGCCCGGCGCGGACCGGCACCCCCTCCACCGCGCCGCCGATGGAGACGTGCCGCACCTGCCCGAGGCGGGGTCGGCGCCGCAAGCGGTCGCCCAACTGCTCAAGAGCCGCAACATCGGCATCCTCTGCAACGACCCGGAGCGTCCGGAACTGCTGCTGTTGCAGGAGGAAGTGCGGGGGCTGGGCGCGCGCACGGCGCTGGTCCGTCCCGATCTCGGGGACGAGGCCGAGCCGTCGGCCATCGACCGCGCCGCTCGCCTGCTGGCTCTTCTCTACGACGCGATCATCTGCATCGACCTGCCCGCGAGCAGCGTCGTGCGCATGCGCGACAGCAGCCGCATCCCGGTGATCTCCGACCTGCCGCTGGCAGGCATCGTCGGCGCAGGCCCCTCGGCGGAGGCGCTGGCCAGCCTGAGGCAGGCCATCGTCACGCGGCTGCTGCTGTTTCCGGCCTGAGAGCCGGGCCCGGCCGGCGATCGCAGTTCAGCGGCGCGACGCCATCTCGCGCCGCATCTCGCGGCGGCTGGCCTCCAGCATGCGGCTGCGCGCCTGGGGGTAGATCAGCGACTCCTCGAGCGCGATGTGGTCGCGCGCCAGCGTGCCGAACACCTCGATGCCGTCGCGCAGCGCGTCGAGGTCGACCCAGGATTGTCCGCCGCCGAGCGCCCGAACCAGCGGCGACAGCACGTGCCAGTCGGCGCGCAGCCATGCGTGATCCTGCTTCAGGCGCGCGAGGGCCTGCACGGTCTCGGCGTCGCCGCATGCGGCCAGCGCGGGGAACACATGGCTCTCCTCGTCGACATGGTGTTGCCGCAGGTCCTCGCTGAAATAGTGGTCGGCGGCACGGGCCATCCGTCGCGCCTGGGCGTCGATGCCCAGCTCGTCGACGCGGGTGACCAGCATCTGGAGCTCCTGGAGCATGCGCATCGTCTCGCGGTGGCAGTGTTCGAGCGGCTCGAACGCATCCAGGCCAGGTTCGACCTTCGCGAGCCACGCGGGCAGGGGACGGGGGCTCATGGTGGGCCTTTCTCCGCCGTTCAGGCGGACAACGGAAGCGGCGGCGTGGGGACGCCGCGGAAGTCGGTCCAGCGGCCGGCCGCGAAGTCATAAAGCTTGCAGCGCCGGGCCGTCTGCACGTACCAGCGCCAGGTGAAGGGCTGGATCACGATGTGGCCTTCGAGCTTGCGTTCGAGCAGGGCCTGGGCCTCGCGCAACCGATACAGCGGCACGCTCATGTCCACGTGATGCGCGGTGTGCTCCATGATGTGGTGCAGCAGCGCGCCAATACGCCAGCGGAAGGTCAGGTGCACCGTCGTCGAGACGAAGGGCTGGGCGGCGGCCCAGGACGCCTTGTCCTCGTACCAGTCCACGCCCGGATGCGTATGGTGGACATAGACGACGAAGCCGATGAGGGCGTTCCAGCACACGAACGGCACGACAAAGCCCGCCGCGACGAGCCACCCGGCGGACTGGCCGGTCGCCCGAGCGGCCAACACGAGGCCGGCGATCCAGGCCGCGCCGAATGCGCTCACCAGCAGGCTGTCGCCCACGAAGACCGCGCGGCGCGTGGGCATGTAGCGCCTGTTGGGGAACAGCAGCCGTGCCCACCAGATCTCCACCAGGTAGTACAGCCACGGCGCCCAGCCGCTGCGGTAGATGCGCTCGAGCCACTGGCGGCCGAGCGGCAGCGCCCTGAATTCCTCGAGCGAGCGGGGTTGCCAGACGAAGTCGAATCCACGCAGGTTGGTGTAGCCGTGGTGCACGACGTTGTGGCCGACCTCCCACAGGCTGTAGGGCGTCAGCGAGGGCAGGAACACCAGGCGGCCGACCCAGCGGTTCAGGCGCCGATGCCGGGTCAGGC
>JBJMWF010000520.1:0-15149 GCA_045810265.1 Vitreoscilla sp.
CCAGCCGCGCGCCGCGCGCGTCGCGAGCGTCGAGATCAGCATCGTCGCCCAGGCCGACGCGCCCGCCCGTTGATTCAAGAGAGCGCGCGTGCCGCTCCTGGCGCGCGCTTGCAAAGGCCGGTCCGCTCGCGGGTCGGCCTTTTTTTGTCGCCGCTGGCAATCCCCCGTCGCCGGGCCCTTGAAATCCGCCGTTCGATGCCGGCGCAACGTCGGTGAAAGCGCCCTCCTTTGCCCGGCGCCGTGCGTCTATCATCCGCCCTGAATGCAACTCGCAGCCAAGTGGAGGCAGCCATGTCATTGATGGGATTCATCAAGAAGCAGTTCATCGACGTCATCGAGTGGCAGGAGCCGGGCAACGGCATCCTGGCATGGCGCTACCCGATGCAGGACAACGAGATCCAGAACGGCGCGCGCCTGACGGTGCGCGAGTCGCAGGCCGCGCTGTTCGTCAACGAAGGCCGCGCGGCCGACGCGTTCGGGCCGGGCCTGTACACGCTCAACACGCACACCCTGCCGCTGCTGACCAACCTGATGAACTGGGACAAGCTGTTCGCGTCCCCGTTCAAGAGCGACGTCTACTTCTTCAGCACGCGCCTGCAGGTCGACCAGCGCTGGGGCACGCCGCAGCCGGTCACGCTGCGCGACAAGGATTTCGGCGCCATCCGCATCCGCGCCTTCGGCAACTATTCGTGGCGCGTCGCTGATCCGCTCAAGTTCCAGCAGCAGGTCTCGGGCACGCGCGGCACCTACACGGTCGAGGAGATCGACGGCCAGCTGCGCGGGCTGATGCTGCAGCACCTGTCCGACGCCGTCGCGCAGAGCGGCATCCCCTTCCTCGATCTGGCCGCCAACCAGGTCGAGTTCGCCACCCAGATCAAGACGGCCGTCGCCCCCGCGTTCGCCAGCCTGGGCCTCGCGCTCGAGATGGTGACGGTGCAGAACGTCTCGCTGCCCGACGAACTGCAGAAGATCCTCGACCAGAAGATCGGCATGGGCATGGTCGGCCAGAACATGGGCCAGTTCATGCAGTACCAGACCGCGCAGTCGATTCCGAAGTTCGCCGAGAGCGCGGGCCAGGGCGGCGGCATCGCAGGGGACGCGATGGGCCTGGGCGCGGGCGTCGCGCTCGGCCAGGTGCTGGCGGGCAACCTCGCGCAGGGACTGGGCACGGGCATCGCCACCGCGGCGGCGGCCAGCGGCGAGCCGCCGCCGGTGCAGGACGTGATGGCACTGATCGAGAAGCTGGGCGAGCTCAAGGCCAAGGGCGTGCTGACCGAGGAAGAGTTCCAGGCCAAGAAGACCGAGTTGCTGAAGAAGCTGTGAGCAGCCCGCGCCGCCATCCCCGGCGCCCCTGCGGGACGCCGCGCGCGACCGCGCGCGCGCCCGGGGCCGCCTGATGGCCACCTCGCCGCAACGCGCCTGGCGCGCGCCGTGCCCCAATTGCGGCGCGCCGGTCGAATTCCGCTCGGCGGCGTCGGCCAGCGCCGTCTGCAGCTTCTGCCGCAGCACGCTGGTGCGCGATGGCGCGGACCTGCGCAAGATCGGCACCAGCGCTGAAGTCTTCGACGACTTCACGCCACTGACGATCGGCGCCAGCGGCAGCTACCAGGGCACCAGCTTCATGCTGGTCGGCAGGCTGCAGTTCGGCACCGACGACGGCCCCTGGAACGAGTGGCACGCGCTGTTCGACAACGGCCGCAGCGGCTGGCTGTCGGAGGACAACGGGCGTTACGTCTTCGCGTTCGACGCCCCGACGCCCGCGGACGCGCCGCGTCCCGAGCAACTGCGAGCCGGCGCGCGTGTCACCGTCGATGGCCGGCCCTGGGCCGTCGCCTCGGTGGTCTCGGCCAGGCTGCTGGCCGCGCAGGGCGAGCTGGTGCAGCCGCCGCCGGCCGAGCGCGCGATCGTCGTCTCCGACCTGCGCAATACCGCTGACGAGGTCGGCACGCTGCAGGCCACGGATTCCGCGGCGCTGGTCTGGTCGGTCGGCAAATCGGTGCGGCTGGCGGACCTGAAGATGTCCGGGCTGCGCGAAGCCGGCATCGATGGGGCCGGCGAGAAGACACTCAAGGCCAGCTCGCCGCCCTGCCCCAATTGCGGCGCGCCGCTGAAGATCACGCTGGCCAGCACGCAGTCGGTGGTGTGCGACAGCTGCAAGTCCGTGGTCGACCTGTCCCAGGGCATCGGCCCGGACATGGCGCACTACGCGCAGCTCAATCGCATGGAGCCGGGCATCCCGCTCGGGCGTACCGGCACCTTGCCGATCCCCAGCGGGGCGCCGGCGCTGCCCTGGCAGGTGGTCGGCTACCTGGAACGCATGGAGCTGATGTCGGCCGGCTCCGACGAGGCCGAGGCCTGGCGCGAGTACCTGCTCTACAACCGCAACGAAGGCTTCGCCTTCCTGGTCGACACCAACGAAGGCTGGAGCGTCGCCCGGGTGCTCACCGGCGTGCCGGAAGTGCGCGGCGACCAGGCGACCTGGTACGGCGTGCGGTATCAGCGGCGCTGGACCTACGAGTCCGAGAACACCTACGTGCTGGGCGAGTTCTACTGGAAGGTCGAGGCCAAGCAGCGCACGCGCCACGAGGACTACGAAGGCAACGCCAGCGGCCACCGTGCCTTCCTGAGCAAGGAGAGCACGCCCAAGGAGACGACGTGGTCGGCCGGCGAATCGATCCCGGCCCCGATGGTGGCCAGCGTGTTCGGCCTGGCCGCCGCCGAAGCCGCGCAGCTGCAGCGCAGCGAGGGCCCGCCGTCGCTCGGTTCGCTGGTGGGGCCGGGGCGCATGATCACGTGGCCGATGCTGATCGTGCTGCTGATCGTCGTGCTGCTGCTGCTGGCCTGGTGCAGCCGCGACCCCTGTCGCAACGAGCGCCGCGCATTCGGCGCGTACAGCCAGGAATACCAGCAATGCAAGGCGCGGTCGGCGGCCGGCACCGGCAGCTACTACGGCACCGGCGGCAGCTGGGGCGGCTACTCCTCCGGCGGCGGCGGGCACAAGTGATGCGGGGCGTCGACTCCCAGCCGGACGCACGTCATGCCGCTGCCGAAGGTGTCTGGCACCGGCTCGAATCGCGTCGTTCCGGCATCCGCCAGCGGACGCGCCGATCGCGATTCGAGCCGGTGCCTGACGCCGATTCGCTCATGATCGGCGTCAGGCACCCCCTCGTCCGCGAAGGGGCCGTGCAGCCATCGCCGACCACCTGGCACGGTCGAGGCGATGCCAGACACCTCCGCTCTCCTCCCGTCCCGGCTTACTCAAACACGTTCAAGGAGATGACATGAACACCCCCGAATGGCTCAGGCCCGACGTGATCGGCGGCACGATCCTCTACGCCGTGATCGGCGTCGTGGTGCTGTGGCTGGCCTTTCTCATCATCGACTGGATCACGCCCTTCAAGCTGTGGGAGCAGATCGTGCAGGAGAAGAACATCGCGCTGGCCATCATGGTCGGCTCGATGTTCATCGCCCTGGGCATGATCATCGCCGCCGCGATCCACGGTTGATGGCGCTGGGTTCCGACCAGGCCGGCGCGCCGCGCGTCGGCCCCGGCGAGCTCGCGCTGCTCGCCTCGGTGTTCGTGGTGGCCGCCTGCGGCCTGGTGTACGAGCTGTGTGCCGGCGCGCTCGCCAGCTACCTGCTCGGCGACTCGGTGCTGCAGTTCTCCACCGTGATCGGCACCTACCTGTTCGCGATGGGGCTGGGCTCATGGGCCTCGCGCCATGTGCGCCACCAGCTGGCGACGATGTTCGTGCGCGTCGAGCTGATCGTCGGCGTCATCGGCGGGCTGATGCCAGCCGCGCTGTTCGCCGCGCACGCCACGCTGCCCGCGGCCAGCCTGGTCTCGTTCAAGGTGCTGCTGTACGGGCTCGTCACGCTGGTGGGCATCGGGGTTGGCCTGGAGATCCCCATCGTGCTGCGGCTGCTCGATACGCATCTGAAAGGCCGCGACAGCCTGTCGACGCTGGTCTCGCAGGTGCTCACCTTCGACTACCTCGGCGCGCTGGTGGTCTCGGTCGCCTTCCCGCTGCTGCTGGTGCCGCACCTGGGCATCGTGCGCTCGGGCATCTTCTTCGGCCTGCTCAACACCCTGGTCGCGATCTGGTCGCTGTGGCTGTTCCGCGGCGCCATTCCACGCTGGCGCCGGCTGGCCGCGCAGTGCGGCGCGATCTTCGCGCTGCTGGTCGCGGCGATGGCCGCGGGCGACCGGCTCACCACCTGGTCGGAGGACAAGTTCTACGGCCCCGGCGTGGTGCTGCACGAGTCGACGCCGTACCAGCGCATCGTCGTCACCTCGCAGGCCGGCACGCTGCGGCTGTTCCTCAACGGCAACCTGCAGTTCAACTCGAAGGACGAGTACCGCTACCACGAGGCCCTCGTGCACCCGGCGATGGCGGGCTACGGTGCGCCGCGGCGCGTGCTGGTGCTGGGCGGCGGCGACGGGCTGGCGATCCGCGAGATCCTCAAGTATCCGTCGGTGCAACAGGTGACGCAGATCGAGCTCGATCCGGAAATGACGCGGCTGTTCAGCGACGACCCGATGCTCGCCGCATTGAACCAGCACGCGCTGAAGTCGCCCAGGGTGCGCATCGTCAACGCCGACGCCTTCGCATGGCTGGAGCAGCACGACGAGCAGTACGACGTCATCGTGGTCGACTTTCCCGACCCCAGCAACTACGCGCTCGGCAAGCTGTACTCGACCAGCTTCTACCAACTGGTCGACCAGCACCTGGCCGCCAGCGGCTACGCCGTCGTGCAGACCACCTCGCCGCTGGTCGCGCGGCGCAGCTTCTGGACCGTGGCGACCACGCTGGAGACCGTCGGCCTGCACATCGTGCCGTATCACGCGCATGTGCCCAGCTTCGGTGAATGGGGCTTCATCATCGCCAGCCACCGGCCATGGGTGGCCCCGCGCACGCTGCCGGCGGACCTGCGCTTTCTCACGCTGCCGGGGCTGCAGGCGCTGCTCGATTTCCCGCCCGACATGGCGCGCGTGACGGCGGAGCCCAACCGGCTGTCCAACCAGACCCTGGTGCGCACCTTCGAGGAAGAGTGGGGCAAGGTCCATGAGTAGCCCGACGCGCCGCGCGTTCCTGGGCCAGGCGGCCCACGGCGCGGCGCTGCTGGCCGCACCTGCAGTCCTGGGCGGCTGCGCCAGGCCCGACGACTGGCGCACGCGCGTCGACGGCCGCTGGATCGGCGACAACGCCGCGCTGGGCCATCGCGTGCGTGACGCCGCCGCGCACCCGCCGGCCGGCGCCCGGGCGCGGCGCTGTGACGTGCTGGTGGTAGGCGGGGGCATCGCCGGGTTGTCCGCGGCACGCACGCTGCAGCGCGCGGGCATCTCCGACTTCGCGGTGCTCGAGCTCGAGGACGAACCCGGCGGCAACAGCCGCGGCCACGCGATGCACGGCCTGCGCTGCCCGCTTGGCGCGCACTACCTGCCGCTGCCGGGGCCGGCGGCGCCGGACATCCAGGCCTGGCTGGTCGAGATCGGCCTGGCCACGCCGGGCCCCGGCGGACTGAAGTGGGACGAGCGCCAGCTGTGCCACAGCCCGCAGGAGCGGCTGTTCTTCCAGGGCCGCTGGCAGGACGGCCTGCTGCCCAACGTGCCGCGCGAATCGGCCACGCAGGCGCAGTACCGCCGGTTCGCCGAGGCCATCGCCGAGGCCGGCCGCCTCGGCTTCGCGCTGCCCACCGCGCGAGCACCGTGGACCGCGGCCCATGCCGCGCTCGATGGCGTGACGGCCGCGCAATGGCTGCGCGAGCAGGGCATCGCCGACCCGCTGCTGCTGGCCTACCTCGACTACTGCTGCCGCGACGACTACGGTGCCGGCATCTCCACCGTGTCGGCCTGGGCGCTGGTGCACTACTTCGCCAGCCGCCATGGCTTCGCCGCCCCCGGCGATGACGCCAACGACCGCGAGCCCGTGCTGACCTGGCCCGACGGCAACGCGCCGCTGGTGCAGGCACTGCGCCAGCCCGCTGCCGCGCGCGTGCTGCCCGGCCGCGCCGTGTTCCGCATCGACGAGGGCCTGCACGAAGTCACGGCCTGGGCGTTCGCCGGCGCCGAGGTCGAACGCTGGACCGCGCGGCACGTGATCGTGGCAACGCCGCTGTTCGTCGCCGCGCACGTGCTCGGCGCGCCGCCGGCCGCGCTCGTCGCGGCCGCGAAGCAGCAGCGGCGCGCGCCGTGGATGGTGGCCAACCTGCGCCTGGACGGACTGCCGCTGGACCGCGTCGGCGCCCCGCTGTCATGGGACAACGTGATCCACGGCAGTCCCTCGCTGGGATACGTGGATGCGCAGCACCAGAGCCTGTCACGCGTCGTGGGCGAACGGCTGTTGACGGCCTATCGGACCTTCCCGGACACCGACCGCAGGCGTCTGCTCGAGATGTCGTGGCAGGACGCGACGCAGCTCGTCCTGGACGACCTGCACGTCGTGCATCCGGACCTGTCCGAGCGCCTGCTGCAGGTCGACATCGTGCGCCACGGCCATGCGATGGCCATCCCGACGCCCGGGCTGCGTTCGAGCACGGCGCTCGCCGCCGTTCCCGACAGCGCGGCACGCGTCAGCTTCGCGCACGCCGACCTGTCGGCCTACTCCGTCTTCGAGGAAGCCTTCACACGCGGCGACACGGCGGGACGCCGCGCGGCGCGTGCATTGGCTGCCGCCTGATCGGGCGCGCAGCGTTTACGCCGCAGAAACACAGGACGACGCGATTACGCGAATGAAAGCGGCAACCGCAGCGCGGCCCGCCTAGCGAGGCCTTACATCGCACGATCGCAGACGCACGCGGGGGCCGGCGTTCCCCTATGGGGCGGCCACGACGCGAGGCCTCGCTCAGCGTGGCGACAGGTCATGGGAACGCTGCTTGCCAAAAGCGACGGCATGTCCGGCGAGGCGTTGTCGTGCTGCCCGAGCCGCGGCCTTTTTCAGTCGCGGCCAGCGAGCAGTCGACGATGCCGATACCGGGCGACGTATGGGTGCGCGTGCTAACCAGCGCGTCCGACGCATGGGAACCCGATGGACACCCCCCGTGACACCCCTTTCAAAAAACTTCTTCAGGAGTGAGTCCATGATTCGACAAAAATCGCGCGCGATCAACGCGCTGGCGGCCGCCGCCGCGCTCGCATGCATCGGCAGCGCCGCTGCACAGAGCAATGAAACCTACAACCCCAACGCCTACATCCTGCTCAATGGCAGCGCCGTGAAGCCCGATTCCAAGTTCCCCGAGGACAAGGTGGGCTGGGGCGGTGGCGTGAAGATCGGCGTGCCGCTCAACCCGAGCTGGGATGTCCAGGTCGGCGGCAACTACGCGCGGTCGAAGGAAAACGGCGACGTGGTGCACGAGTACCTCGGCGGCGTCGACGCGCTCTACATGTTCACGCCGGCCGGCTTCCGTCCCTTCGTGCTGGTCGGCGTGGGCGCCTCGCGCGACGGCGGGTACGGCGTCAGCGGCGCCTACCGCCACACCTCGCCCTATGTCAACGCCGGCGTGGGCTTCCAGTACAAGTTCACCCCGACCTTCGGCATGCAGGCCGACATCCGCGAGACCGATTCGTTCTATCGCCACCGCGATGCCGTCACCGGCATGAAGAACGCCGCCAACACCTACGTCAACGTGGGCCTGACCTGGGCCTTCGGAGCGCCGCCGGCGCCTGCGCCCGTTCCCGTCACGACCACGACGCGCACCGAGGAGACGACCGTCACGCAGGCGCCGGCCCCGGCTCCGGTCGTGGTGCCGCCGCCCCCGCCGCCGCCGGCCCCGGTGATGAAGAAGTACACGCTGTCGGCCAGCGAGCTGTTCGCATTCAACAGCGCCAAGCTGGGCCCGAACCAGCCCAAGCTCGACGAGGTCGCCTCCACGATGAACTCCACGCCGGACATCGCCAGCGTCACCATCGTCGGCTACACGGACCGCATCGGCAGCAAGCCGTACAACCAGAAGCTGTCGGAGGAGCGTGCCAACTCCGTCAAGGCCTACCTGGTGAGCAAGGGCGTGGCCGCCAACCGCCTGACGGCAGTCGGCAAGGGCGAGGCCGATCCGGTCGTCGAGTGCAAGGACGAGAAGAAGCGTCCGGCGCTGATCAAGTGCCTCGAACCGAACCGCCGCGTCGAGATCGAACCGGTGACGTTCACGAAACAGGTCCAGTAAGCCTGTCCGTCCCCGCGATGGAGGCCCGCCGGCAGCGCTGCCGGCGGGCTTTTTTCTTCGGCGGTCTGCGGGCGCAGGTTGTCGAGGTCGTCGACACGCCGGTTCGTGCGCAGGTGTCTGGCATCTTCCCGGATCGCGCCGCAGTCTCGCCTGAGAGCGCAACGCCGACCGCGATCCGGGAAAGGTGCCTGACGCCGGCCTCGCCGGGATCGGTGCCAGGCACGTTCTCGTCCGCGAAAAACTGGTCTCGCTCGCCGGCATCAAGGCGCGAACGAGAACATGCCAGGCACCTCGGTCTGCAGCTGACCTTCCGGGGCACCAAATGACGCCGCCACAAAGGCGCAAAGACGCCCCGCCGCGTGAGCGTTCCTTCCGCGCGATCCGGGCCGTGCGTTGCTATCGTCGGGCACATCGCTTCTCTCGAAAAGCCGCTCGTGAACCTGCATCGCTTCCTCTCGACCATCGCCGCCGCCAGCCTGGCCCTGCTCGCCTGGCCGCCGACCCACGCGGCGGGATTCACCGACCAGGAAGGCCGCCTGCTCGAAGTCGACGCCGCGCGCGCGCCCTTGACCCTGTCGACCGATGGCGCGTGGCGCCTAGATGTCGACGCCCATGACGTGCTGCACCGGGTCAGCCTGGCCGATCCCACCCAGGAGTCGAGCACGCAGCTGCCGCGCGGCGTGCGCGTGCTGTCGGCCTCGAGCGACGGGACGAAAGTGGCGCTGTCGACCACGCGCCGGTGCGTGGGCCTGGTCGACTTCGCCGGTGCCACGGCCAAGGTGTCGTGGCGTCCCTGGGTGGTTGGCGGCGACGGTGCCGCCTTGGGGCCGGAGACCGCCGGCTGGGTCGCGCAGGAGCCGACGACCTGCGGCGACGGGCCGTTCGTCGAGCCGGTGGCGATCTCGTCGGACGGCCGGTTGCTGGCGTCCAGCCGATCGGTCGTCGACACCGCGACCAACCGCGTGGTCGCGTCGCTGCCCACCGCCGGCATGCACGTGCTGCGCCTGCAGTTCGTCGACCACGACACGCGGCTGCTGATCGCCAGCGCGATGCTGGACCAGCCGCTGGCAGGCGCATCGGACTCAGGCAGCCTGGACTTCTCCGTGTGGGACCTGGCGAGCAGGATCCTGGTCAACGACACCGCGATCGACGGCATGCCGCTGCGCAGCGCCGCCGCGCTGAAGGTCGATTTCTCGCCGCAGACCGGCGCGCTGTTCCTCGTCGACGAGCGTCGCCGCGAACGCGCCCTGCAGGCCCCGCAACCTGGCGAGACTTCGGCGCCGCTGCCGCTCGAGCTGGTGCAACTCGTGCCCGGTACCTGCGGCGTGGCACCGCACACCCGCACGGCGATCGGCGACGACGTCGGCGCCTCCTTCGTCGTCGATCCGTATGGCCGCTGGTTCGCCTCCACGCGTCCGCTGGGCGCGGCGCACGACGCCGCTGAACTGGCCGCTGGCGCGCGCTGGGCGCTGACGGTGCAGGACATGGCGACGGGCCGGCAGCTGGCGCGCGTCACATCCCGCCATGCGCTGGGCGGACTCGTCGCCACGCCCGACGGAGCGACGCTGTTCGCGCTCGCGTCGCAAGCCATCGAGCCGGAGACGGGGGAGCCGATCGCCGGATCAAGCGCGGTGCCCGATGACGAGCGGCTGCTCGAGGTCAAGCTGCCCGAGGCCGCAACGATCGCGACGCGCGACACCGCCAAGGCCTGGGAGCGCGGCTTCTGCAGGGAAAGCGGCGAGACGCCGGGCGCACGCGCGATGACGCGCTCGGAGCATCTGCTCAAGCCGCTGTGGACCCGCGAGCTGGGTGCGGATGCCGGCGCGCCGACGCTCGCGCGCGCGGCGGCGGGCTGCACCGAAGCGCCCATCGGCAGCCTGCTTTTCAGGACGCCCGATGGCAATCTCTGGCTCGACCTCTCGTCGCAGGTGGCCAGGCTCGACCCGCTCACCGGCACGCTCGGCCCCGGACTGCCGACGCCGCGTTCGAACAGCGTCTGCAGCGTCGTCACGCCCGCGGGCAACGGCTTCCTCAACGCGAGCGGCGACACGCTGAGCTGGCGTCCGCTCGCCTCGGCCACCGATCCGGCCAAGCGCCGCGTGGTCGACCGCCATCCCGGCTGGAGCGCCAGCGTCGTGGCGCGGCAGGCCGACCGCGTGCGCGTGCTCTGGGTGGCTGGACGGCGCACCGCCGTGCCGCACGATGCCGACGGCGCCGCGCAGGACCTGCTGGTCGCCGACTACGATTCGAGCGGCAAGCGGGTCGGCGAGTTCCGGATCGCCGAGTCGGCCTATCGCGGCGGTCGCGGCGAGCTGTTCGATCTCGACCCGTCCGGCCGCCGCCCGCAGGCTCCTGCGCCCTGCCACGACGCCCACGGCACGCCGCTGGCCATCGGCTACGACTGGCGCGCCGGCCGGTTCGGCTCGCAGCGCGGCGTCACCTGCGGCCCGCTGCCCGGCATGGCAAGGCTGGTCTGGTGGAGCGGCACGACGATCGCGCCGCGCCTGGACGACTCGGCGTCCACGCCGCCCGTGCAGCCGGCCATCGATGGCGCGATCGCGGTCGTCGCCGACGACTTGCAGCTTCACATCGTGAACCTGGCGCTGCAACGCGAGTTCGCGCAGATCGACCTGGGCGGCAACACCGATGGCCGGGCCTGGGTGCTGGCGGCCCGGCGCCTGGTGCTGGTCGAGTCGACGGGCGCGGACGGCCACCGCTGGCTGCGGGCGTACGCCCTGCCCTGAGCACGCCGCCTGGCGAGGCGGCATGGAGTCGGGCCCGATGGTTGCCATCGTCGGCAAGGCCTGCGAGCCACCAACCCGGCTGCGGGGGTCCATTCCGGCCCGCCTCGCCATGTCTGCACGCGTTCGGCTCGGTCGGACGTCGATTCCGCCATTCCTGCTCGTTTTTCGCGGCCGGACGGCTTCTCCGGCGGCGGGTTGCAGCCGACACTTGAGAACCTCCATCGGGTCCGCCCGGAACTGCCTACATGGCCATGGGACTTCGAGCAAAGCTGGTCGCGCTCTTCTTCGTCGGCTTCGCGCTGACGTGCAGTCTGGGCATCGCCATCCTCGTGCGCAACCTCGGGTCCGACTTCGCCGAGATGGAGCGCACGGAGGCCTACCGGCTCAATGACCAGCTGGTCCGCAATTTCAAGGCCGAACTCGAGCACCTGAACGAGCTCAACACCGATTGGGCGGACTGGGCCGGGATGTACACCTTCGCCCAGAACCTGTCGCCCGAGTTCGCCGAATCGGAGGTCGGCACCGGCGCCCTGGCGAGCGCGAAACTCAGTTTCGTCGCGATCTTCGACAACCACTACCAGCGCGTCTTCCTGCGTGCCGCGGCCGGCCTCGCGGACCATGAATCGAACAAGGGCCTGACCAGCACGCTGGAGGCGATGCAGCGCCTGTACCAGGTGCAGGGAACGGCGAAGACCTGCAGCCTGCACGGCGCCGATCGCGAGATCTATCTGCTGTGCTGGCAGTACATCCGCCGCAGCGACGGCTCCGGCGAGCCGCACGGCACGCTGCTCATGGGACGCCTGGTGGACGCCGAGATCCTGCAGCGGATCCGCAACCAGAGCGGACTCGACTTCGAGATCGAGAAGACGCTGCCGGACACCGTGCCCGGCAAATCCCGCGCTGCAGGCAGCACGGTCTCGAGCGATGCGCCGCTGCTCGTCCCCGACAAGCACATGCTGATGGGCAGGATGCTGGACGCATCGGGCCAGCCCGTCTTCCTGTTCCACATCCGCCTGCCAGCCGACATCGAGCGAAGCGGGCGGCAGATCACCTGGCGTGTCGTCATGGTCGTCGTGGTCGGGGCGATGCTCAGCGGCGTGGTGCTGGTGATGGGCATGCAGTACGTGCTGGTGCGGCGGCTGCAGCTGCTGGAACGCCAGCTGCGCGACGCGGGCTCGGCAGGGGGCTGGCCCGAGCAGATCGCAGCGCCCTCGGGCACCGATGAAATCGCGACGCTGGGCCAGACCGTCAACCAGATGCTGCGGGCCTTGCGCGAACAGGGACAGGCGCTGGAACAGCTGTCGCTGACCGATGCCCTGACGCGGGTGGCGAACCGGCGCGCCTTCGACCGCGGCTTGGCCGCGGCCATGAGCCTGAGCCGGCGCAGCGGCGTGTCGCTGTCGCTGCTGGTACTCGACGTCGATCACTTCAAGGCCTACAACGACCTGTACGGGCATCCCGCCGGCGATGGCGTGCTGGTGGCCATCGGCCGCATCCTGCGCGAGGCCGCCAGCCGTCCCACCGATGTCGCCGCCCGCATCGGCGGCGAGGAGTTCGCGATCCTGCTGCCCGACACCACGCTGGAAGGCGCGGTTCGGGTGGCGGCCAAGATCCACGAAGCGCTGGCGGCGCTGGCGATGGCGCACGCGGGTTCATCGGTCAACAAGCACGTGACCGTGAGCATCGGCGTGGCGCAAGCCCTCGCGCAGGAGGCGGCGGAGGAGTTCGTCGCCCGGGCCGACAAGGCGACGTACGCCGCCAAGAACGCCGGCCGCAATCGCACCTGCGCGCTCGAGGCCTCGGACGGCCATGCGGAATGACCGCTGGGCAGCGTCTTCAGCGTCCATTCGACGCCTGCCCAGGCCCTAGCCGAATCGTCCCTGCAGGAACCAGCCGGCCTGGCCCACCTCCGGGGCGCGCCGGAACCGGTAGACCCACAGCAGCGCCCCTTGCGGATCCTGGGCGATGAAGTAGTCGCGCGCCGCATAGCCACCGTCCCACCAGCCGGACTCGATGCGCTCCGGGCCGGCGACCAGCCACAGGGGTTTGCCTGAGAGCAGCGGCGTGCCGCCTTCGTCGCGCAGCGCTTGCGGCTCGCCCAGCAACCAGACGGGGCGCTTGAGCCGCGGCCAGTGGGCCGGGTCACCCGATGCGGTGGACGTGGGCCCGGCGGGCATCGCGAGGTTCAGCGGCGCGGCGTGCATGCCCGTGCGTGCCGGCAAGGGCTCGCCTCCCTGGGTCACGGCGGTGGCCAGTTCGGGGCGGTGGTCGGCCACCGGTTGCAGGCGCTGGACGTTGTGCGGGCCGAGCCTGGCCTCGAAGCGCTCGAGCAGCCGTTGCCAGCCTTCGCCGGCGCTCGCGGCCGACGGGAACAGTTCGGTGTTGGGCGGCGCGCCGGGCGTGATGGAGCGGCAATGCAGGCTCAGCTCGATCACCGAGGCGGCCAGTGGCAGGCGCTGCAGGCGCTCGCGCAGCAGCGAGTGCAGGTGCGCGGTGTCGGCCACCGGCTCGCCCAGGCCGATCTCCAGCACAGTGCTGCGCGAGGCCGGGTCGTCGCGCATCCGGCGCCGGCTTTCGTGATGCAGGCGCAGTTCGAAGCCGCCGACCAGGCCGTGATGCGCGGTGGCCCAGGCCGTGAGCCGGTTCAGCAGCACGGCGGCGCCGGTGAGCAGCGCGGCGCTGTCGTCGGCGCGCATGAACAGCTCCAGCCGGCTGTCGAAGGTGGGGGACGGCTGCAGCGCGGTGCGCGGGTCGGGGCGCTCGCCCAGTGCGCGGTCGATGTCGGCCAGCAGCTCGCCACCGAAGCGGCGCGTGAGGCCGGCGCGTGGCTGCTTCCACAGGTCGGCGGCGGTGGCCAGGCCCAGCGCCTCGAGCGCCGCCAGGTGCGGCGCGGCCGCGGCCATGCAGGCGACCGGCACCGCGCCGACGCGCGCGCGCCAGTCGGCCTTGCTGTTGGCCAGCGGGGGCTCGGCCTGGTTGCCGATCTGCGCCATCCACTGCGCACCCTGCGCGGTGGGCGCGCAGGCGACGCGCAGCGCGTGGCCCAGCGGCGCCAGCTCGGCCCGCAAGCGCTGCAGCAGCCGCGGCAGGCCGCCGAAATAGCGCAGGCTGGCCTGCACCTCGGCCAGCACCACGTGGTCGATTCCAAGCGACACGACCGGCGTGAAGCCCATCAACACGTGGGCCACGGCCATCAGCGCGGCCTCGTCGCGCGCCGGATCAGCCTCGCCCAGGCGCGTGTGCGGGGCCAGCGCGAGCGCGGTGGCGCGCTTCTGGCCCACCTGCACGCCGCAGTCGCGCGCCGCCGCATTGGCCGCGACAATGCGGTGGCGTTCGAGCAGCGCGACCGGGCCGACGAGGTCGATCCCGTCAGGGTCGTCGACGACCTGCGCCCCGGACGGCAGCTCCGGCGCCAGCGTGGCGACGAAGGATTCCAGCGACAACGCCGGCAGGTGAACGCCGATCCAGAGCATGCCGGGCCGCCTTCATGCAATGGCCGACAGCGCCTGCACGTGCGTGCGCGTGCGGCGCGGCGTGAGCGCCCGCTGGCGCGCGGCGCGCGAGAGCACGGGCGGCAGCGCCAGCAGCACCGGCTGCTCCAGCGCCGGGCCGCGGCGCTTGAGCAGGCGCACCGCCATGGCGTCGGGGCCCGCGCCGGACAGCAGCAGCCGCAACGGGGCCGGGCTCGGGTGCGTGGCCGCGTCGGCGGTGCGCACCAGGAAGGCCGGCCCCTCGTGCGACTGCGCGGCCAGTTGCAGCCGGCGCAAGGCCTCGCCCTTCAGGCGCGGGGGCGCCCAGGCGACGACCGCGCCCACCTGGCCGCTGCGCAGCGCCTGCTCCAGCGGCCACAGCAGGTCGTCGCCACGGATCACGACGCAGCGCGCCAGATCGAGCCCCAGCTGTGCCAGCGCCTCGGCACAGGGCTCGGCCGGCGGGCCCAGCAGCAGCACGCCCCGCCCGGCCGCACCCACGCGCGCGAGCGCCGGCGCGAGCAGCCGCATCTCACCCCAGCCAGGGGCCTCGAGCAGCAGCTCGGTGATGGCCCGTTGCGGCCAGCCGCCGCCCGGCAGTTCGGCATCGAGCGCGGCATAGCCGCTCGCCTGCACCGCCTCCCGCCCGCGCCCCAGCTGGTGCGCGCGCCACAACGCCGGATGCAGGTGCTCCAGCGGCAGCAGGGAGGAAGGCGGGGACATCGCGGTGACCGGGTGGACGAAGGCTCACGGGGGCAGCGGGAGGGCGTCGCAA
>JBJMWF010000521.1:0-6842 GCA_045810265.1 Vitreoscilla sp.
ATGATCCAGTAGAAGGCCTCGAAGACCTTCTGCGCCAGGCTGCGGTTGCTCTTGTCGAACTGGTCGCCGACGAAGGCGCTGACCAGTGGCTTGATGCCCCCGGAGCCGAGCGCGATCAGGAACAGGCCGAAGTAGAAGCCATGCAGGTTGGACTCGAAGAACGCCAAGCAGGCATGGCCGGCGCAATAGACCAGGCTCAGCCAGAGGATGGTGTGGTACTTGCCGAACCAGCGGTCGGCGATCCAGCCGCCCAGCAGCGGGAAGAAGTACACACCGATGACGAAGGTGTGGAAGATCTCCTTGGCCTCGTCCTTGCGCATCGCCTCCGGAATCGACAGCAGCAAGCTCGTCATCAGGAAGACGGTGAGGATGTTGCGCATGCCGTAGAAGCTGAAGCGCTCGCACCCCTCGTTGGCGATGATGAAGGGGATCTGGCGCGGCATCCTGCCGGCGGCTGCGGGCTGCTGGTTCATCGTGCGATTCCTCGGGTGGGGCCGGGGCCAGCTCACCGACTGGGAGCTCCCGGCGATACATCGGAACCCGTCACCGACGGGTTCGTCGCCAGCTCAGGTCAGCAGACCCAGCGCCATCTCGATCTGCTCGGTGGGGCTGCGCTTGAAGCCCGAGCGCGTGAAGCGCTGCAGGCGGCCGACGGCCAGCGCGGTCAGCGCGGAGGCGCGGCCGTTGGCGTCGACGGTGGGAGTCTGCGAACCGGCGCGTTCGGCGGCGGCGCGCAGCGACTGGCGCAGTTGCGATTCGATCTTGTCGAAGAACTGGTTCATGCGCGTGGACAGGCGTTCGTTCTCGAACACCAGCGCGTCGCCGACCATGACCCGCGCCATGCCCGGGTTCTTCTCGCCGAACTGCAGCAGCATGAAGACGATGCGGCGGGCCTGGAGCGCCGGGTCGGCGTCGCGCTCGGTGATCTGGTTGATCAGCGTGAAGATGCTTTGCTCGATGAACTCGATGAGCCCTTCGAACATCTGCGCCTTGCTGGCGAAATGGCGATACAGCGCGGCCTCGCTGACCGACAGCTTGGCGGCCAGCGCGGCGGTGGTGATGCGGTCGGCCCCGGGCTCCTCCAGCATGGCGGCCAGCGTCTGCAGGATCTGCACGCGGCGCTCGCCCGGCTTGGGGCGCTTGCGGGCCGGCGCGGCGCCGTCGGGCGCGTTGGCGGACTCGCTGGCCACGTCGGCGCGGGCGTCGGTGGCGTCGTCCTCTTCGGTGAGGTCCCGACCTGCTTGCGGTGATTGCATCGTGATCTCGGGCGCCGAGGCGCCGGGATCGGCAACGGCAGAAAAGGCGGTGGGAAGGTCTGGCATCGCTGTCAGCTGCCGAAGTGAGCAGGTCTGAAGCCATTTTTGCACACCACTGCCGCGCTGATGCCTGCAGGTAAACACCAAGCAAAGTTTCCGTGAAACCCCGCACGGACCGGGCCGGCGCGTGGGCCGGCCGGCCGCTCAGCCCAGCCGGCGCAAGGACTTGACGATGCGCACGCCGCTCGGATGGACGGTCCAGCGCCGCACCCGCGGCCCGGCATGCGCGCCGCGGCGGGCGAACCGCTGCATCCACACGGCCTGCATGCCGACGCGGCGCGCGGCCAGCACGTTGTCCAGCGAATCCTCCACCAGCACGCAGCGCGACGGATGCACGCCCAGCCGCACGGCTACCTGGCGCAGCATGCGGCGATCGGGCTTGGGGCGCCAGTGGCCGAACATGCGCATGTCCTCGATGGACAGCACCTCGTCGAACAGCTGCACGATGCCCAGCGCGCCCAGCACGCGCATCGCGTAGGCCCGCGGGGCGTTGGTGAGGACGATGCGACGGCCGGGCAGGCGCGCGATCGCGGCCAGGTCGTGGCGATGGCCGGTGACGCGCTGCTCCAGGCCGGGAAAGCGGTGCGTCTCGTGCAGGAAATGGGCGGGGCTGACGTCGTGATGGCGCACCAGGCCCAGCATGGTCGAGCCGTAGCGGCGCCAATACCGGTCGCGCAGCGCGTCGGCCTCCGCGGGCGTGACGCCCAGCGTGTCGACGACGTAGGTCTGCATGGTGTCGTTCATCTGCGCGAAGACCCAGGCGCCGGCGTCGTGCAGCGTGTTGTCCAGGTCGAACAGCCAGACGCGCCGCGTCATGCCGCCGTCCCGTGCGACATGTCGCGCCCCAGCCCCCAGATGCCGCCCATCAGCAACGCGGCGCCGAGCCACTGGGCCGGTTGCAGCCGCTCGCCGAGGAAGGCCGCGGCGAGCAGCACGGCCGTCAGCGGCTCGACCAGCGTGGCCACCGTCAAGGCGGTCGGACTCAGCCGCGCCGCGCCCCAGCTGAATGCCAGCAGCGCCAGCGCCGCGGTGACCATGCCTAGATAGAGCAGCCAGGCCTCGGGCGTGGCGTCGTGCGGCAGCTGCAGCGGCCAGACCAGGCCGGACAGCCCCATCACCGCGGTGGCCGCGAGCGTCAACGCCGTGGTCGCGGTTCCGGCGCCCCAGCGACGCGAGATCGCCGGACTGACCAGCGTGAAGCCGGCGTACAGGAGCGCCGAGCCGACCGACGCCCCCACGCCCTGGATCCAGTCGTCGATCGTCGCGCCTGGCCGCGCGCCACCGTGCGCGCCGCCACCGACGATCAGCAGTACGGTGCCGGCCAGCGACGCCGCCAGGATCGCCACCAGCGCGACGCTCGCGCGCTGGCGCCCGCGCGCGAGCGCCCAGGCCGTGACGAACACCGGCGGCAGGCACAGCGCGATCAGCGTGGGGATGGCCGCGCCGATGTGCGCGATGCCGATGAACCACAGCAGCACGTACGAGGCCATCACCGCGCCGGCGCCCAGCAGCGGCGCCCCCTCGCGCAGCAGGAGGCGCCACGGCATGGTCCGTCCGAACACCAGCAGCAGCGAGGCCGCGCCCAACACGAAGCGCCAGAACGAGATGCTTTGCGGACGATAGCCGTGGCGTGCCACGAGCAGGTTCACGACCAGGGAGCCGGTGCCCCAGAGGAACGCCGCCCCGCAGGCGGCGCCCAGGCGCAACCCTGTTGCTTCCTTGCTCGAAGTGATCACGCGGACCGTGCGACCGGCCGCCCCCGGGAAGCCAGACGAGTGGCAGGCGTACCCGCCTGACGAGGCGTCGTCATCTATCGCGCCCGGATCATGGTGCCGTAGGCCTGATCGGTCAGGATTTCAAGCAGCATCGCGTGCGGCACGCGGCCATCGATGATGTGCACGGCGTTGACGCCCGAGCGCGCGGCATCGAGCGCCGACGCGATCTTGGGCAGCATGCCGCCGGAGATGGTGCCGTCGGCGAACAGATCGTCGATCTGGCGTGCGCTGAGATCGGTGAGCAGCTTGCCCTGCTTGTCCAGCACGCCCGGCGTGTTGGTCAGCAGGATCAGCTTCTCGGCGCCCAGCACCTCGGCCAGCTTGCCGGCGACGACGTCGGCGTTGATGTTGTAGCTGACGTTGCCTTCGCCGAAACCGATCGGGCTGACGACCGGGATGAACTGGTCGTCCTGCAGCGCCTTGACCACCGCCGGGTCGATCGAGACGATGTCGCCCACCTGGCCGACGTCATGCTCGATCTCGGGGTTGTCCTTGTCCTTCATCTTGAGCTTGCGCGCGCGGATCATGCCGCCGTCGAAGCCGGTCAGGCCCACCGCCTTGCCGCCGGCGTTGTTGATCAGGCCGACGATGTCCTGCTGCACCTCGCCGCCCAGCACCCACTCGACGACGTCCATCGTCTCCTTGTCGGTGACGCGCATGCCCTGGATGAAGGTGCCCTTCTTGCCCAGCTTGGACAGCGCGGTGTCGATCTGCGGGCCGCCGCCGTGCACCACCACCGGGTTCAGGCCGACCAGCTTGAGCAGCACCACGTCCTCGGCGAAGTCCTGCTGCAGCGACGGCTCGGTCATCGCGTTGCCGCCGTACTTGATGATGATGGTCTTGCCGTGGAACCGGCGGATGTACGGCAGCGCCTGCGACAGGATCTCGGCCTTGTCGCGCGGCGCGATGTGCGAGAGATCGGCCGGGGAATCGACCGGCGTGGGCGTCGGGTCGGCGGAGCTGGAGGTCGGGGGCGTGGTCATGCGCCGATTCTATTGACCTTGCGCGGCTGCGGCGTGTCGGAGAACGGCCTGTTTCACGGGATTTGCGGCGCCGGGCGCCGTTCGCCACCGTCGAGCGGGGCGTGCCTCTGTATTCCGGAAAGCCCCGCTGCGCGTTATATGGATACCAAGGACAATGGAATCATGAAACGCCTCCTCGCCACCGCCGCCCTGCTTGCCGTCTCCGCGCTCGCCTCCGCCCAGGCCCTGGTGGCCGGCGAAGTCAAGAAGATCGACAAGCCGGCCGGCCGCATCACGCTCAAGCACGCCGAGATCAAGCTGTACGACATGCCCGGCATGACCGGCGCCTACAAGGTGCAGGATCCGGCCATGCTGGACAAGGTGCAGGTGGGCGACCACGTGCAGTTCGCCCTGGACCGCGTCAACAGCGTCTACACGATCACCAGGATCGACGTGCAGAAGTAACAGCGCAGGCGCCTGCCCAGGTGTCTGGCTCCGGCCTTCGAGTTGCCGGGATCGTCGAATTGCGAAGCCGGTGCCTGACACCGATCGCCAGTGGATCACCGTCAGGCACCGCCTCGATCGCGATGAGCGCCTCGCTGGCGATCTGCGCGCCCGCGCGATCCGAGGCGGTGCCAGACACCTGCGGCCACGGCCAGCCCGCAGTTCAGAAGTGGATGCCGCGCATCATCTGCTGCATCGCCACCGCCTCGGCCGACAGCTTGGGCTTGCCGCTCTTGTCGCCGGCCGCGGCCGACGAGTCGGGGAACATGCGGAAGGTGGTGTTGCTGACGATCTGCGCGATGCGCGGAACGAAGGCGTGCAGCACCTCGCCGAACACGCCCAGGCGGGTGGCGATGCGCACCGGCTTCTCGACGCAGGCCTGCGCGATCATGTCGGCGGCCTCCTCGGGCGACAGCGTGGGCACGTTGTTGTAGATCTTGGTCGGCGCGATCATCGGCGTGCGCACCAGCGGCATGTTGATGGTGGTGAAGGTGACGCCCACGTCGGCGTATTCGCTCGACGCGCAGCGCGTCCACGCATCGAGCGCGGCCTTGCTGGCGACGTAGGCCGAGAAGCGCGGCGCGTTGGTGAGCACGCCGATCGAGCTGATGTTGACGATGTGGCCCTTGTGCCTGGCCACCATGCCGGGCAGCAGCCCCATCGTGATGCGCAGGCAGCCGAAGTAGTTCAGCTGCATGGTGCGCTCGAAGTCGTGGAAGCGGTCGTAGCTGGCCTCGATGGCGCGGCGGATCGAGCGGCCGGCGTTGTTGATCAGGAAGTCGACGCCGCCGAAGTTGGTGGTGATCCACTCGATGAAGGCCTTGGTGCCGGCCTCGTCGGCCAGGTCGACCGGGTAGGTCTCGACCTTGGCGTCGTCACGGCCGGCCTGCTTCGCGTAGGCCAGGATCTCCTTCTTGGCCTCGGCCAGCTTGTCCTCGTCGCGCGCGCAGATCAGCGTGATCGCGCCGGCCTCGGCGAACTTGCAGGCCGCGGCCAGGCCGATGCCCGACGAGCCGCCGGTGACCAGCACGACCTTGCCCGCGACCGTGCCCTTGAGGCTGTGATCGATCGACAGCGCGGGGTCCAGGTGGCGTTCCCAGTAGTCCCACAGCCGCCACGCGTACTCCTTCAAGGGCGGACAGGCGATGCCGCTGCCCTTGAGCGCCGCCAGCGCGTCGCGGCTGTCGAAGCGCGTCGGATAGTTGACGAAGGTCAGGATCTCCTCGGGCAGGCCCAGATCCTTCATCACGGCGTTTCGCACGCGGCGCACCGGCGCCAGCGCCATCAGGCTCTTCTTGACGCCGCGCGGGATGAAGCCCAGCAGCGCCGCGTTGACGAACACGTTCATCTTGGGCGCATGCGCGGCCTTGGCGAAGATCGCCAGCACGTCGCCCACGCGCAGGCCCTCGGGGTCGACCAGGTGGAAGCACTGGCCGCTGCCCTCGAGCCTGGTGTGGCTGATGTGATCCAGCGCGGAGACGACGTAGTCGACCGGCACGATGTTGATGCGGCCGCCCTCCAGCCCGATGCCCGGCATCCAGGGCGGCAGGATCTGGCGCATGCGCTGGATCAGCTTGAAGAAGTAGTACGGGCCGTCGATCTTGTCCATCTCGCCGGTCTGCGAATCGCCCACGACCATCGCGGGGCGATACACCGTCCACGGCACCTTGCACTCCTTGCGCACGATCTTCTCGGACTCGTGCTTGGTGGCGAAGTACGGGTGGTCCAGGTTCTCGGCCTCGTCGAACATGTCCTCGCGGAACACGCCTTCGTACAGGCCGGCCGCGGCGATCGACGACACGTGGTTGAAGCGCCCGGCGTCGATCGCCTTGGCGAATTCGACGGCGTTGCGCGTGCCCTCCACGTTGACGGCGACCTGCGACTCCTCGTCGGCCGACAGGTCGTACACCGCGGCCAGGTGGTACATCTGGTCGATGTTGCCCTTGAGGGCCTTGACCTGGTCGGCCGCGACGCCCAGCTTCTTGCCGGTGAGGTCGCCCATCACCGGGATGGCGCGACCTTTCGGCGCGCCCCAGTACGCCAGCAGGTCGGGCACCTTGGCCTCCGAACCGGGGCGCAGCAGGAAGAACACCGTGGCGCCACGACGGGCCAGCAAGGCCTTGACGAGTCGCTTGCCGATGAAGCCGGTGGCGCCGGTCACGAAATACTGCATTCGGTGTCTCCTCTGATTTTGCAATGACGTCTCGCGCCGATTGTGGGACATGGTCGCGCAGCGGCGCACGCGTGTTTGTCCGATGCAACACGCGGCGCCGGCCGCGCTTGAC
>JBJMWF010000522.1:0-14274 GCA_045810265.1 Vitreoscilla sp.
ACACTCTTTCCCTACCTCTTCCGATCTGTGGCGATGCCCGGATTCGAGGAGATGCACTTGCTCAACGTGACGGTGTCGTCGCGCCATCAAGGGCAGGGCCACGCGCGCCGCCTGCTGGCCGAGCTCTATGCGCTGAGCGCCAGCTTCGCCGCCACGGCCGTGTGGCTGGAGGTGCGTGAAAGCAATGCGCGAGCACGCGCGCTGTACGAGCGCGAAGGCTTCACCGAGGCCGGTCGCCGACGCGACTACTACCCGGCGCCGGCCGGACAGCGCGAAGACGCCGTCCTGATGACGCGCCTGCTGGTGCGCGAGAAGGACCAATGAGCTGGAACGAACGTCAACGGCGCATGCTGGCCGCGATGGGCGTGCGCCTGTGGTCGCCCGCCGCGAGCGCCGCGCCGGCCGTGGCCGCCGCGGCCGTCGCGGAGGCGGCTGCGGAGACGGCGGTCATCGAGCGTGCAGTCGAGGCGCCCGCGGCGCCGCCGGCCGCGCCGGAACGTGTCTCCGCGACCGAGTCTGTCGCAGCGGCACCGCCCGTGCGTCCGCCCGCAGCCGCCCCCACGACGGCGCCCGCGAGTGCCCCCACCTCGATCGCCGCCACGGCGCTGTCGCTGCAGGACACCTTGTCCGACCCGCTCCTCGCCGAGCGGGCCGCCAACATCGCCACGCTCGCCTGGGGCCCGCTGCACGACGCCGTCGCGGCCTGCACCGCCTGCGGCCTGTGCGAAAGCCGGCGCCAGACGGTGTTCGGCGTGGGCCATGCGCGGGCCGACTGGATGATCATCGGCGAGGCGCCCGGCGAGCAGGAGGACCAGCAGGGCGAACCCTTCGTCGGCCCGGCCGGCCAGCTGCTCGACCAGATGCTGCGCGCCGTCGGCCAGTCGCGGCGCGCCGATTCCGGCGAGGGCCCGGAAGACGACCAGGCTGGCGATGCGGCCCGCCGTGTCTTCATCGCCAACACGCTCAAGTGCCGGCCGCCGCGCAACCGCAATCCGGAGCCCGACGAGATGGCGCGCTGCGAGCCCTTCCTCAAGCGCCAGGTGGCGCTGGTGCAGCCCAAGCTGATCCTGTTGATGGGACGCTTCGCCGTGAAGCAGTTGCTGAAATCGGACGAGGCGATCGGCAAGCTGCGCGGGCGCGTGCACCGCTACGAAGGCATTCCGGTCATCGTCACGTATCACCCGGCCTACCTGCTGCGCAACATGCCGGACAAGGCGAAGGCGTGGGAGGACTTGTGCCTGGCGAAGGCGACCGCCGACGGGCTTTGATTTCTGCCACGCTGCGGCGGGCGTCAGCGCCGCAGGCAACAAGAACGAAACCTACTTCGCCTTCTTCTGCGGCCGCGACCAATCGGCGAACGCCACCTGCCGCGCCCGCCCGATCGCCAGCGACCCCGCGGCCACTTCCTTGGTGATCGTCGACCCGCCACCGATGGTCGCGCCGTCGCCGATCTTCACCGGCGCGACGAGCACGCAATTCGATCCCACGTGCACGTCCGCGCCGATCACCGTGCGGTGCTTGTTGGCGCCGTCGTAGTTCGCCGTGATGCTGCCCGCGCCATAGTTGACGCGCTCGCCCACCGTCGCGTCGCCCAGATAGGCGAGATGGTTGGCCTTGGCGCCGTCGGCCAGCGTCGAATTCTTCACCTCGACGAAGTTGCCGATGTGCACTTCCGAGCCGAGCGTCGCCCCCGGGCGCAGGCGCGCGAACGGGCCGATCAGCGAGCCGTTGCCGACGCTGGCGCCCTCGATGTGGGTGAACGGATGGATCACCGCGCCGGCGGCGATCTGCGCGTCGCGGATCACGCAGTGTGGGCCGATGCGCGCGCCGTCGCCCAGCGTCACCGCGCCCTCGAACACGCAGCCGACGTCGATCTCCACGTCCATGCCGCAATCGAGCGTGCCCCGCAGGTCGAAGCGTGAGGGGTCGGCCAGGCGCACGCCCGCTTCCATCAGCGCGTCGGCGTGGCGGCGCTGCAGCCGGCGTTCCAGGTCGGCCAGTTGCGCCGGGCTGTTGACGCCCAGCACCTCGGTCTCGTCCGCCGCCGAGGCCGTGCGCACCTCGACGCGGTCGGCCACCGCGTGCGCGACGACGTCGGTCAGGTAGTACTCGCCCTGAGCGTTCTGGTTGGTCAGGCGCGCCAGCCATTGCTTGAGCAAGGCCGTTGGCGCCGCGAGGATGCCGGTGTAGACCTCGCCGATCTGGCGCTGCAGCGGCGTGGCGTCCTTTTCCTCGACGATGGCCTGGACGGCGCCGATGCCATCGGCGTCGCCGGCTTCGCTCGTGCGCACGATGCGACCGTAGCCGAACGGGTTGGCCAGATCCACCGTCAACAGGGCGAGCTTGGTGCCGCCGCAGGCCTGGACCAGCGCGCGCAGCGTCGCCTCGCGGATCAGCGGCACGTCGCCGTTGAGGACCAGCGTGATGCCGCCGTCGGGCAGCGCGGGCACCGCCTGCTGCACCGCGTGGCCGGTGCCCAGCTGCGGCATCTGGCGCACGAACACGCGCTGCTGGCCGGAGAACGCGGCTTCGACTTCCTCGGCACCGTGGCCCGTGACGACGATGCAGCGCTCGGGCGCCAGCGCCTCGGCCGTGGCCACGACGTGTCCCAGCAGCGGCTTGCCGCCCAGCCGGTGCAGCACCTTCGGGCGCGCCGAGCGCATCCGCGTGCCCTTGCCCGCCGCCATGATCACGACGCTGAGTGCCATAAAAAAATTCCGGTTCGTGTGAGGAACCGGAATTATCGCAAGTGCCGGTCGGTCAGGCGCCCGGGCCGCTCGCCGCGGCGGCCGCCGGCGTCGCCGAGGGCACCAGCGGCAGCTCGACGCGCACGTTGTGCGGCTTGTCGTCGGTGCGCGGGAAGTCCTTCATCGAGGCGTCGAACATCGCCGCCAGCAGGCGGTCGCCGCCCGAGCTGTAGCCGTCGGTGCTGGCACGCGTCTCGTACAGGGCCTTGCCGGTGTTGGCGTCGCGGATCAACAGCGCCACCTCGTGCAGGTAGACGTCGGGCTGCGGCGGGAACGGCGCCCAGATGCCGTGGTGGAAGCCGCGCGGGCCCCAGGGGCCGTACGGGCCGTACGATGACCAGCCGGCATAGCCGAACCGGCGCGGGCCGCCCCACCAGAACGGATCGTCCCACGGGGCCTGCTCGAAGCGCTCGGTGCGCGCGCCGATCTGCACCATCACCGCGGGCTTGGCGCCGCCGGCCGCCGGGCGGAATCCGGCGTTGGCCAGCGCCAGGGCGGCCGCGTTCTCGAGCGACTGCTGGCGTTGCGGGTTCTTGTCCTGCGACGGCAGGCGGTCGAAGGCATAGCTGCCGGGCGCGACGCCGGCCGGCCAGTCGCCGAAGCTGGCGACGGAGGTGTCGACCGAGTTCAGGGTGGCGCAGCCGGCGAGCAGCGCCGCGGCGGCGACCGTCGCCGCCCAAGTGATGTGTCTGATGCTGTGGATCAAGGTCATGACGGGCTCCCCGGATGCCAGTCGCGGCACCCCGATGACGAGCTTCGCGCTCGCGTGTAACTCGAGTATGTACCGGCACGCGGCGCGCCTGCGAGGACGCTTTCGAGGGGCTGTCGCAAGCCTTGCGCGGGCCGCGCCCGCCCTCGTTGATGCCGCGGCCGCGCGCCGCGGTTCATCGCACGTCAGACGATCCGGATCACGCCCGGCGTGGGCGTGCCGCACTGCTCGTCCTCGTCGAAGGCGATGTCGCCGCCGGGCTCGGGTCGGCCGCTGGCCTGGATGGTCGTGAACGGGTAGAGCTGGCGATCCATCATGTGCGACGGTGTGATGTTGGCCATGGCGGTGAAGATGTTCTCGATGCGGCCCGGGTACTGCTTGTCCCACTGGCGGATCATCTGCTTGATCTGCACCCGCTGCAGGTTGTCCTGGCTGCCGCACAGCGTGCACGGGATGATGGGGAACTCGCGGTGCGCGGCCCAGCGCACGAGGTCGTCCTCGTTGACGTAGGCGAGCGGCCGGATCACGACGTTGCGGCCGTCGTCGCTGACGAGCTTGGGCGGCATGCCCTTCAGGCGGCTGCCGAAGAACATGTTCATGAACATCGTCACGACGATGTCGTCCCGATGGTGGCCCAGCGCGATCTTGGTGCAGCCGAGCTCGCCGGCCACGCGGTAGAGGATGCCGCGGCGCAGGCGCGAGCACAGCGAGCACATCGTCTTGCCGGGCTCGATGTGCTGCGTGACGATGGAGTAGGTGTCCTGCTCCTCGATGTGGAAAGGCACGCCGCGCGCGCGCAGGTAGTCGGGCAGCACGTGCTCGGGAAAGCCGGGTTGCTTCTGGTCGAGATTGACCGCGATCAGCTCGAACTTGACCGGCGAGCGCTCGCGCAGCGACAGCAGGATGTCGAGCATGGCGTAGCTGTCCTTGCCGCCGGACAGGCACACCATCACCTTGTCGCCGTCCTCGATCATGTTGAAGTCGATGATGGCCGCGCCGACCTGGCGGTGCAGGCGCTTGGACAGCTTGTTGATCTCGAAGGCCGCCTTGCGCCGCGCGGCCGTCGCCTGCTCGTCGAACTGCGCGGGGGCGCTTTCGACGGCGATGTCGTCTTGTCGATCGAGGCTCATGCTTGTTCCTTCAGGCCGAACACTTCAACGCCCACCGCCTCGCAGTCCGGATAGACGTCGGGCTTCTCGGTCGACACCCGCGCCGCGCGCACGTTCGGATGCGCCAGCATCAGCGCCAGCACGTCGTCGCACAGCGTCTCCTGCAGGTGCACGTGGCCCTTGGACATGCGGGTGGCGATGGTCGAGCGGATGAAGTCGTAGTCCAGCACTTCGTTGAGCTGGTCGGCGTGCGGCGTCGAGTTGGCCAGCGGCACGTACAGGTCGACGTTGATCAGCACGCGCTGCTCACCCTTCTTCTCGAACTCGTGCACGCCGATGTTGATCCACACCTCGTAGTTGCGCAGGAACAGCCGCCGGCAGTCCATCAGGGTCGGGTGGTGCAGGAGGCTGTTCATTTCAGGTGTCTTGGTTGGGATATCGGGAAGCGACGATCAAGTTCGGGCGGGGCCGGGCTCGCCTGCGCGAGGCAGTGACGCGGCGTCGTCCCTGGCGAGGAAAAGCACGTCGCGCGGCTGCCCGACGAGGTGCTGGCCGCCATCGACGGCGAGGTCGACGCCGGTGATCGCCGGCGATTCGAGAAGGAAACGCACGGCGCGCGCGATGTCCTCGGGCGTCGATGAGCGGCCCAGCGCGGTGAGCTTGTGCGCCTTGGCGAACTCGGCCTCGTCCATCGGGCCGGACACCAGCGTGATGCCCGGCGACACGCCGCACACGCGCACCGCGGGCGCCAGCGCCTGCGCCAGCAGCACGGTGGCGTGTGCCAGCGCGGCCTTGGTCAGGGTGTACGAGAAGTAGTCGGGGTTCGGGTTGTGCAGCTTCTGGTCGAGGAGGTTGACCACGCAGGGCGTCGTGCGCGCGTGAGGCGCCTGCGCGCGCACCTGCGTGGCGAGCGCTTGCGCAAGCGCCACCGGCGCGGCGGTGTTGCTGCGCACCAGCGATTCGAGCAGCGCGGCGTCGAAGGTGGCCGGACTGTCGTACTCGAAGCGCGACGCGCTGTTGACGACGGCGTCGGCACGGCCGAAGGCCTGGACGATCGCCGGCAGCAGCGCTGCGGTCGCAGACGGGTCGGCGAAGTCGGCCGCGAACGGTTCGGCGCGGGCGCCGGCGGCGCGCAGTTCTTCCGCCGTCGAGGTCGCTTCCGCGAACGACTGCGGGCTGGCGCCACGGTGGTGCAGCGCGATGTCGAAGCCCGCGCGCGCCAGTTCCAGCGCGATCACGCGCCCGATGCGGCGGCCCGCGCCGGTGACGAGCGCCACCGGCCGCGCCGTGGCGGCGGGCGACATTTCAGCCTCAGGGTGGTGGGCGGTGGCCATGATCCCTACAATTTGATTCGATGCAGCGCAATTCCATGCCCGGACAACCAGGCACCACGACAGATTCCCCGGCCGCCCCGGCGCCAGACAACGCGCTGGTGAGCCGGATCGCGTCGCGCATCGCCGCGGCTGGCGGCTGGATGCCGTTCGACGACTTCATGGCGGAGGCGCTCTACGCGCCGGGCCTGGGCTACTACAGCGGTGGACGCCGCATCTTCGGCCTGGGGCCCGAGGGCGGCAGCGATTTCGTCACCGCCCCCGAATTGTCGCCGTTTTTCGGCCGCGCGCTGGCCGTGCAGGTGCGCGAGGCGCTGGCCGCCTCGGGCACCGGCCGCGTCTACGAGTTCGGCGCGGGTACCGGCGCGCTGGCCGAGCAGATCCTGGAGGCGCTGGACGCCGACGATGCCGACGACGACGGCATGCTGCGCGTGCCGGTCGATCTGACCATCGTCGAATTGTCCGGATCGCTGCGCGAGCGCCAGCAGGCGCGCCTCGCGCGCTTCGCGCCGCGCGTGCAATGGCTGGACGCCTGGCCCGAGAGCATCGAGGGGGTGGTGATCGGCAACGAGGTGCTGGATGCCATGCCCGTCAAGCTGCTGCATCGCTCGGGCGGACGTTGGCACGAGCGCGGTGTCGTCGACCTGGCCGACCCGGCCTCCGCGGCGCGCGCCGCCGACGCGGGCGACGATGGCCGCCATCGTTTCGCGTTCGGCGATCTCGATGCGCCGTTCGCGCTCGAAGGCGAGACCCAGGCGGCAGGCGCGCTGATGGACGGCTTCTTCGTCGACGGCAGCGTCACCGAGATCCACACCATCGCCGAGAGCTTCATCACCAGCCTGGCCGACCGCCTGCACAAGGGCGTCGCCATCCTGATCGACTACGGCTTTCCCGAGCACGAGTACTACCACCCGCAACGCCTGGGCGGCACGCTGATGTGCCACCAGGCGCACCGCGCCGATGGCGATCCGCTGGTCGACATCGGTGCCAAGGACATCACGGCGCACGTCAACTTCAGCGGCATCGCGCTGGCCGCGCAGGAAGCCGGCCTGACCGTGCTGGGCTACACCTCGCAGGCGCGCTTCCTGATCAACTGCGGCCTGGTCGACCTGCTGGCCGCGGCCAGCGTGGGCGAGCGCGCCAACGCGCAGAAGCTGGTCAACGAGCACGAGATGGGCGAGCTGTTCAAGGTCATCGCGCTGGCGCGCGGCTGCGAGCTGGATGCGATCGGGTTTCGTGCGGGCGATCGCTCGCACATGTTGTAAGCCGGGCTCCGATGCGCCTGCTGCTGATCCTTTTGCTGGCCCTGCTGATCTTCAACCGCTTCGGCGATTGGCTGGGCCGCCATGGTTTCGGCAAGCTGCCCGGCGACCTGCGCTTCCGCTTCGCGGGCCGCGAGTTCTTCCTGCCGCTGGGCAGCAGCGTGGTGCTGACGCTGATCGCGAGCGCGATCGCGTGGATCAAGTAGCGCGACTCTCCCACAACACTGTCATTCTGCGCGGAGCGAAGCGCAGTCGCAGAATCCACCGTTGAGGCAGCGTTGGCTGCATCGACATGGGCGACGTCTCGGGTGGGGTGGATCCTGCGACTGCGCACAGGATGACGGGCTTCCTGACGGCGACGGCCGGACGTCAGCCGAACGTGATTTCCGCGGCGGGTACAGCGTCGATCACGACCTGGAAGCTGCTGATGTTGCGCAGCGTCTCGTTCTCGTGCACGCGGATCTGCAGGCCGGTGGCGTGCGGCTTGTCGTGCGAGGTGTGGGCATCGGCGGCCAGCGTCACGGCGTAGCCACGCGACGCGGCGCCGCGCACGCTGGAGTCGACGCAGAACTCGCTCGAATAGCCGCACACCGTCACGTGGCGCACGCCGCGTTCGGCCAGCAGCCTGTGCAGCTCGGTGCGCAGGAAGGCGTCCGACATCGCCTTGCGCACGAACAGGTCGGATGTCTCGGTGACGAGCCCGGGATGCAGCTGCCAGCCCGGCGTGTCGGCCACCAGGTCGCCGGTGGCGGTCTCGTGCTGCACCCACACCACCGGCACGCCGGCCATGCGCGCGCGTGACGCCAGGCCGTTGATGCGCGCGACCACCGCCTGCGCCTCGGGCGGCTCCGGGTCGAACAGGATGGCCTGCATGTCGATGACGACGAGGGCGGTGTCTCTGGCGGGAATCTTCATCAGCTTGCTTCGTCAGGGTCGGTGTGGAGGGCGATGGCGAGCGCCTCGACGCGCGCACGCCGGATGGCGTCGGCGATCGCCGGTCCCTGCAGTCCGCGCTCGATGGCCTGCGACGAGACGGTGCGCGTGTCGACCTCCTGCGCGGTCTTCAGCGCGGTGGCCAGGCGGGCGCGCTGCGGGTACGGCCGGTCCTCCAGGCCCAGCCGGCCGGTGGCGTCGCACTCGCAGGCAGCCAGCATCTGCAGGAAGCGCTCGGGCCGGCGGAAGGCGTCGCAGCGTTCCAGCAAGCGCATGACGGCGGCGGCGCCCAGCTTCTCGCTCGCGTGCACGTTGGTGTGCTCGCGCGCCGTCAGCAGCGCGAGCTCGCCGCAATCCACGGGCACGCGCAGGCGCTCGTTGACGCGGCGGATCAGCTTCTCGCCACGGCCTTCGTGGCCGATGTGGCGCGGCAGCACGTCCGCGGGCGTCGTGCCCTTGCCCAGGTCGTGCACCAGGCAGGCGTAGCGCACCGGCAGGGGCTGGGCCGTGGCGGCGCAGCGATCGAGCACCATCAGCGTGTGCACGCCGGTGTCGACCTCCGGATGATGCTGCGGCGGCTGCGGCACGCCGAACAGCGCGTCGAGCTCCGGAATCAGCCGGGCCAGCGCGCCGACGCTGCGCAGCACCTCGAACATGCGCGCCGGCGCGCGCTCCATCAGCCCGCGCGACAGCTCCTGCCAGACGCGCTCGGGCACCAGCGCATCGACTTCGCCGGCGACCACCATCTGCTGCATCAGCGCAGTGGTCTCGGGCGCGACGCTGAAGTCCGGCCAGCGCGCCGCGAAACGGGCCAGGCGCAGGATGCGCACCGGGTCCTCCGCGAAGGCCTCGGAGACGTGGCGCAGCACCCGCGCCTGGAGATCGCGCCGGCCGCCGTACGGGTCGATCAGCGTGCCGTCCTCCTGCTGCGCGATCGCGTTGATCGTCAGGTCGCGCCGGATCAGGTCCTGTTCGAGCGTGACGTCCGGCGCGGCGTACACCTCGAAGCCGCGGTAGCCCGGGCCGGTCTTGCGCTCGGTGCGCGCGAGCGCGTATTCCTCGTGCGTGTCCGGATGCAGAAAGACCGGGAAGTCCTTGCCGACGGGCAGGTAGCCCGCGTCCAGCATGTCCTGCGGACTGGCGCCGGTGACCACCCAGTCGCGATCGTTGACCGGCTCGCCGAGCAGCCCGTCGCGCACCGCGCCACCGACGACGTAGGTCTTCATGGCAGATCCGTCGCCGGCAGCGAGGCGTCGCGCGGGCCGATCTGCGGACCCAGGCGCGGGCGCAGCAACGGGCCCTTGTTGCCCAGCAGGGCGGCGTAGATCGCGGCGTTGGTCATCACCTTCTTGACGTAGTCGCGGGTCTCGTAGAACGGCACGTTCTCCGTCCAGACCTCGGGCGCCAGCATGGGGCCGCCGCGCCAGCGCCGCGGGCGGGCCGGGCCGGCGTTGTAGGCGGCCGCGGCCATCGGGTCCGAGCCGCCGAAGCTGTCCAGGACGAGCTTCAGGTAGAAGCTGCCGATGCGCAGGTTGGTCGACGAATCGGTGATCATGTCGGCCCGGTACGGGATGCTGGCCTTCTTGGCCGCCCACTTGGCGGTCGCCGGCATCAACTGCATCAGGCCGTTGGCGCCGACGGCCGAACGCATGTTGCCCATGAAGCGCGTCTCCTGGCGGATCAGGCCGAACACGAAGGCCGGGTCGACGCCCGCGTTGGTGGCAGCCTCGATGATGTCGCGCCGATACGGGAACGGGTATCGCTGCGCGATGTCGATCTCGGTCTTGGTGCGCTCGCTGGTGTTGATGCACAGCTGCCAGTCCGACATGTCGCAGGCCCATTGCGCGGCGGCCAGCAGGTCGCGGTCGCTCATGCCGCGCAGCGTGAAGTTCCATTCGCGGCGGCCTTCGTCGCGCATGTCCAGCGCGGCGAGGGCCAGCCCGCGCTGCAGGCCGGGACTGGCGTGCGCGAGGCCGCGCTCCAGCGGCGTGAGCGGGACGGGCCTGGTGGGCAACGCGAATTGCGCGCCCAGGTCCTCGGCAGCCAGCAGGCCGTAGAAGCTGACATTGGCCGACAGCACCTTGAGCCGGCGCCGCGCCTCGGCGATCGCGGCCTCGCTGTCGGCCCCGGGGGCGGCCAGCGCCAGCGCGAGCTCGGCCTGCGCGTGCCAGTACGTCCAGTTGTCCTGCGCGCGTTCGGTCGCGCTCATCGCGTCGATGGCGCGCTCGACGTCTTTCCAGCGCTGCGTGCCGCTGCCCGCGCGCAGCGCGGCGCGGGCGTGCCAGGCGAGCACGTCGTCGCTCCAGTCGGGCGGCCCGGGCTTGTCGCCGCGCCGCGGCTTGCGGGCCGCCCAGGCCCGATTGGCCCAGTCGACCGCATCGGGCAGCAGCGACTGCGCGCCGTGCTTGGCGATCTCGGCCCAGGCCCAGGCGAGGTTGTCCGCGCCTATCGACGACTGCCAGCGCTCCTGCAGCTGCAGCGCGGCGGCGGCCGGATCGCTTGCGGCCATGCGGGCGAGCGCGATCGTGATCATGTCCGCGCGGCGCGCCGTGTCGATGTCGGACTTGCGCGTGATGAAGTGCGCCGGGTTGTCCAGCAGCGCGCTCATCTCCTTGAACGCCGGCTTGCCCAGGATCTGTGCCGCGCCGCGCAGCGCGCGTTCGGCGCTCTTGACGGGCAACTCGGCGGCCTGGCGCATGCGGCGCCAGACCTCGGCATCGGTGAACACCTTGTCGTCGTGGAGCGTCTGCGCCATCAGCTGGCAGCCGCCGTCGATGTCCTTGACCGCCAGCCAGGCGGCCAGCGCGGCGTCGTGCACGTCCTTGCCGCCCAGGTGCTCGACCAGCGTGGCGTAGCACGTGACGCTGCGGTCGTCGTTCATGCGAAAGCGTGGGTAGTCACGCTGGAACGCCGCCCAATCCTGGCGATGGCCCACCTCGAGCAGCCAGTCGTTGCGCAGCCGGTCCTCGACGTAGCTGCCCGGCCAGCGCAGGTAGAACTGCTCGACTTCGCTGGAGCTCACCTCGGACAGCCGGTTCGTCAGCTCCCAGTAGTCCACCCAGGGTGCCAGCGGCAGGTGATTGGTGAGCGCGGTGGCGCGCAGCTGGGCCAGTTTTTCGCGGTCGTGCCGCATGAAGGCGTCGCGTGCATCGCGGATGACGTCGTCGCGTGCATTGGTGGCCGAGCCGAGGGGGGCGTCGGCCGAAGTCGGTGGCGGCAGCGCGGCGGCCTCGGGCGCCGGGGCGGACGGTGCGGGCGGCGCGGACGGCGCTGCCAGGGGCACGGGCTCGGCTTCAGAGTCCATGCGCAGCACCACCGAGGTGGCGGGCGACGACGGCGCGGCGGCCGCTTCGGCGTTCGATTGCGAGAAGGCGAGGCTGCCGGACAGCAGCAGGACGGCGGCCAGCGCGAGGGGCGCGAGCGCGGAAAAACGGGCATCGGACATGTGCGTCCAATATACCGAAGGAACACTGCGCGAACCCCCGGTACGCGCGCATCGGGCCGCCGCGTCGCGCTGCCGCGTCAGGGCGTTCAGTCGCGCGAGCTGCGGTAGTCTTCCTCGAACGGGAGGAATTCCTTTTCTTCCAGCGCATCGCGAATCCAGGCCGCGCTGCCCTTGGCGGCCAGTGAGCGCTCCATGTAGGCCGCGACGTCGGCAGGAACCGGCAGCGCGTAGGTGCGCAAGCGGGTAGCCACCGGCGCGAAGAAGGCATCGGCGATGGAATAGGCGCCGAACAGGAACGGGCCGCCGGACGCGGCGAGCGCCTCCTGCCAGAGCTGGATCACGCGCGCCAGGTCGGCCCGCGCCGCAGCGCTCTCGGCCAGCACGCGGGCGCCCACATCGCCCAGCGACGCCTCGATGTTCATGCCGAACAGGCTGCGCAGCGCCGAAAAGCCGCTGTGCATCTCGGCGCAGATGCTGCGAGCGCGGGCACGCTGGCGGGCGTCGCGCGGCCACAGGGCCTTGTCCGGGAACTTCTCCGCCACGTATTCCGCGATCGCGAGCGTGTCCCAGACGGCGAAGCCGTCGTCCTCGACCAGGATCGGCACCTTGCCGACCGGCGACAACGCGGCCACCGTCGCCTTGAACTTCGAGTCGGCTGCGAAACTGTCGAAGCGCACCATGACCTCCTCGAAGGGGATGTCGAACTGCGTGAGCATCACCCACGGCCGCATCGACCAGGACGAGTAGTTCTTGTTGCCGATCAGCAGTTTCATGCGGGCTCCGGGTGCAGGACAAGTCGAGGGCAACCGACTGTAGCCGCGCTGGCACCCCTGGGAGGTGCGGAATCCGCATGGAGACGATGCCCAGGTGGCATCCATTTGACCGCTTGGGCCGGCGGCGCAGGACTGACCGCCGCGGCCAAACTGTGGGCCCCACCATCCGGGGGGGTGCCGGAAACCCCCCTTTTGGGGAAGCGCCGGCTGCCCAGTTCGGCGAAACTTCTTTCATCGGGCCGTCGGGCCAGCCTTGGCAGGCGGTTCGGCGGCATCCGCGCCGGAGCCCGGGCCGCGCTGACGGTCGGCGGCAGGACGAGGACAGCACGTCTTCCGACAACGAACCGGCCCTGGAGGAAAGACATGTTCAAACCACTCGCCCGCTCCAACAAGACTTCGCGCCAACCGGATGGCGGCTTCGCCGAGACGATGTTCCTCCACACCACGGAGGACGACGACTACAGCGGGTTTGCACCCACCGAGATGTCGGAAGTGGACTTCGTCCCGCTGGCGGAACCGGCGAGCCCCGATGCGGCACGGGCGGCGGCGTCGACGTCGCAGACTGCACTCGAGCGCGCGGCCTCCGCGCCCATGGCGGCCGCCCCGGCGCAGGCGCAGGCCGTCCAGGAGCCGTCCATCCCGCAATCGTGGGTGACCTCGCAGTGGGTCGCCGCGCAGGAAGCCAAGGCGCACGAGGCAGCGAACCACGCCCGCGCCGTGATCGCGGCGCAGCGCCGCGCCGAGGAACAGGCCGAAGCCGGGCAAGGCCAGGAGGCGGTGCTGGCCGCGCCCCGCACCGGCCTGGGCCGCCTGCGGGCGGCGTTCGAGCGCCTGCTGCCCGGCGACTTCCGCAGCCTGCTCCCGCTGTTCATCGGCGTGACGGTGACGATGGCACTGATCTCGGCCGTGCTGCCGCTGATCGACAAGCCCTGAGCCTGGCTCGGGACGAGCGGCGGGAAGGCGCCGTCCGCAGCGCAAGGCCGCGCATCGAGCGGGCGCCATGCGCCGCTGGCTGTCGCCGGCACCCGGCGTCCGACCGGCGACAATGCGCGTCATGCAAGTGAGCTCGTACCTCAAGGTCTCCGCGGTGGTCGCGGTGGCCACCATCGCGTTGAAGGCGGCCGCCTGGTGGGTTAGCGGCTCGGTGAGCCTGTTGTCGGATGCGATCGAGGGGCTGGTGAACCTGGTCGGCGCGTTGTTCGCGCTGATGATGGTGTCGTGGGCGGCGCAGCCGCCGGACGAAGGCCATCCGTACGGCCACCACAAGGCCGAGTACTTCTCCAGCGGCTTCGAGGGGGTGCTGATCGTCGCGGCTGCCATCGCCATCGTGGGCGCGGCGGGCGAGCGGCTGTTCCATCCGGCGCCCGTGCAGGCGATCGGGCTGGGCATCAGCTTGTCGCTCGCGTCGACCGTGCTCAACGGCGGGCTGGCGCTGGCGATGCTGCGCAAGGCGGCGCAAGCGCGCTCGATTGCGCTGGAGGCCGATGCCAAGCACCTGATCACCGACGTGTGGACGTCGGTCGGCGTCGTCGTCGGCCTGGTCGGCGTGCATTTCACCGGCTGGCTGTGGCTGGATCCGGTGGTGGCCGTGTGCGTCGCGGGCAACATCGTGCGCGAGGGCGTGTCGCTGGTCTGGCGGTCGGCCGACGGGCTGATGGACATGGCCGTCGAACCCGAGGTGCGGGTACAGATCGACCGCACGCTGGACGCCTTCAAGGCCCAGCCCATTCGCTTCGACCACGTGGTCACGCGGCGCGCCGGCCAGCGCCGCTTCGTCGACCTGCACATGCACGTGCCCTCGGCCTGGACACTGGGCCGCGCGGCGTCGCTGCGGGCGGAGGTCGAGCGCGCGCTGATGCGCGACGTCGCCGGACTGCGCACCACGATCCAGCTGCTGCCCAACGATGTCGAGGCCTACCTCGACGAGCCGGCCGCCGAACGCGCGCCGGCGTCTTCCTGAGGAGG
>JBJMWF010000523.1:0-19723 GCA_045810265.1 Vitreoscilla sp.
AGCGACACCGCCAGCGCCACCGGGCAGTCCTCGCGCAGGCGGTCGATCATGGGCACCACGCCCGAGGTGGACACCGTCACGCGACGGCGCGACAGGCCATAGCCGTGGTCGTCGAGCATCATGCGCAGCGCGGGCACCAGCTGCGAGTAGTTCTGCAGCGGCTCGCCCATGCCCATCATCACGACATTGCTGATGGCGCGCTCGTTGGGGCCCAGGCCCAGCTTGGCGCGCATCTGGTGTTCGGCATGCCACAGCTGGGCGATGATCTCGCCGGTGGTCAGATTGCGGCTGAAGCCCTGGTGGCCGGTGGAACAGAAGCGGCAGCCGACGGCGCAACCCGCCTGCGACGAGATGCACAGCGTGGCGCGATCGTCCTCGGGGATGTAGACCGTCTCGACGGCATTGCCCTGGCCGACGTCGAACAGCCACTTGCGCGTGCCGTCGGCCGAGGTCTTGTCGGTCATCACGGACAGCGGGCGGACCTCGGCGACGCCGGCCAGCTTGGCGCGCAGCGAGCGCGCCAGGTCGGTCATGTCGTCGAAGTTGCCCACGCCGCGATGGTGGATCCAGCGGAACAGCTGGGTCGCGCGAAACGACTTCTCGCCCACGCGTTCGCAATACGCCTTCAAGGCGGATTGATCGAGATCGAGCAGGTTGTCCAAAGGCGTCGTCATCGCGCTAAATTCCAGTTGGGCCGGAGCTGGCTCAGGCCCTCACACGCGAATCAACGCGAGTGGATCTGCAGGCCGGGGAAGAAGAACGCGATCTCGTTGGCGGCGGTCTCGGCGGCGTCGGAGCCGTGGACGGCGTTGGCGTCGATCGAGTCGGCGAAATCGGCGCGGATCGTGCCCTTGTCGGCCTTCTTCGGGTCGGTGGCGCCCATCAGGTCGCGGTTCTTCAGGATGGCGCCTTCGCCTTCCAGCACTTGCACCATCACCGGGCCGGAGATCATGAAGCTGACCAGGTCATTGAAGAACGGACGCGCCTTGTGCACGGCGTAGAACGCCTCGGCGTCAGCCTTGGACAGCTGCATCATGCGGGCGGCCACGATCTTCAGGCCGGCGCCTTCGAAGCGAGCCAGGATCTGGCCGATCACGTTCTTGGCGACGGCGTCGGGCTTGATGATCGAGAGGGTGCGTTCAGTCATTTGTTGATTCTCCTGGAGGGCTGTAACTTGGGCAAAGCCCGGTATTTTAAACCGGGCCGGTGACACTTGATAAGCGAAAGGGCACGAATGGTCTGCGCTGCAGCAGCGCTGATCACGCCCGCGGGTTCAACGTCGGCCGCGGCCGCCGCCTCCGCCGCGGTTGTTCAGCTTCTTGATGAAGGTGTCGGCGCCGATGTAGCCGACGGCCGTCTGCATCGGATCGGGCTGCTTGGGCTGGCCCCCACCACCGCCGCCACCGCCACCACCGCCGCGCTTGCCGCCCTTGGCGAAGGGATTGGCCTTGCCGGAGATGCCGCGCTTGTCGTAGGTCTGCTGAAGCGGATTGGGGATCGGGCCGATCGGGCCGTCGGTCTCGTCGTCGTAGTCGACGATGACCGGCCGCTCGCGCTGCTGGATCGCCCGGCGGTCGAAGGTCTGCTGCAGCGGATTGGGGATGAAGCTCGGATCGCCCGGCTCGCGGATCGGTGCCGGGCTGCTCGAGTTGTCCTGGCGCGGCCCCCGATCGCGGCCGCGGCCATTGCGGTCGCCACGGTCGCGCTGCTTGGGCGGCTGCTGCTGGCCGCCGCCGTTGTTGGCACGCGGGCCGCGCTCGTTGCGCTGCTGGTTGTTGTTGCGCTGGCCACCGTCGCGCTGGCCGCCGTCGCGTTGGCCCCCTTCGCGCTGGCCGCCTTCGCGTTGGCCGCCTTCGCGCGCAGCGTTCTCGCGCGGGGCGCCGTCACGCGGGCCGTCCTCGCGCGGCTGTTGCTGGTTGCGCTGCGGATTGTCGGCGCCGGCGAGCTGGCGCAGGCGGCGCACGTCGTTCTCGTCGAGATCGACCCACACCGAGCGGCGCAGGCCCTTGGGCAGCACCACCGAGCCGTAGCGGATGCGGATCAGCCGGCTGACCGCCATGCCCACCGCGTCGAACAGCTTGCGCACTTCGCGGTTGCGGCCTTCAGTGATGACGACGCGGTACCAGCGATTGGCGCCTTCGCCGCCGCCGTCCTCGATCGACTTGAAATGGGCCTCCTGGCCGTCGATCGAGACGCCGCTCAGCAGCTTTTCGCGCGCTTCGGTGTCCAGCGTGCCCAGCACGCGCACCGCGTATTCGCGCTCGACGCCGAAGCGCGGGTGCATCAGCTTGTTGGCGAGGTCACCGGAGTTGGTGAACAGCAGCAGGCCTTCGGTGTTGATGTCCAGGCGGCCGACCGACTGCCACTTGCCGTGCGCCAGCCGCGGCAGGCGGCGGAACACGGTGGGACGCTTCTCGGGATCGTCCATCGTGACGACCTCGCCCGCGGGCTTGTGGTACGCGATCACGCGCGCCGGCGGCGGCGCGATGCGCAGCTTGACCAGGCGGCCCGCGACCTTCACTTCGTCGCCGAACGAGATGCGCTGGCCGGTGTGCGCGACCTCGCCATTGACGGTGACCTTGCCGTCGGTGATCAGCTGCTCCATGTCGCGGCGCGAGCCGATGCCCGACTGTGCGAGCACCTTGTGCAGCTTGGGCGCGTCGGGCTCGGCGGCCAGCACGCGCTTGGCCGGGATCGGGTTGACGCCTTCGACGATCTCGGCATCGATGTCGAAATCGCCGGACAGCACGCCGGCAAAGGTATCGGACACATCGGCGCTGGCAAATTCGACGACCGCGCGCGGACCGCGCTCGGGGCGCGGCGGGCGCTCGCCACGCGGCGGGCGTGGCTCGCCATCGTCGCCGACCCGGTCGGCGCCCTCTTCGCCCGGCTCGCCATCGGCGGCCTGGGCTCCTTCGGCGCCCTGGCCAGCATCGGCCGACGCGTCATCCGAGCCGCCACGGCGGCCGCGGCGGCGGCGACGGCTGCGCGAACGGCGGCCTTCGCCCTGGCCTTCGCCACGTTCTTCACCTCCACCGCCTGCGCCGGCTGCGCCACCTTCGTCCGATCCAGCGGCCTCGGCGCCCTCGGGCTCGCCGCGCGCGCCTTCATCGACGCCATGGTCGCCCGCTTCGGCTTGCGGCGCGGTTTCTTCGGTGGCCGCGGGACGGCGCTCGGCACGCACGCGCGGGGGGCGCGGCTCGCGCACCTCGAGGACGGCGGCGGGCGCGGCGTCGGCGTCGGCGGCGGGCGCCGAAGCGGTTTCGGCAGCCGCCGCCTCGACGGGCTCGGCCGCCTTGCGCGCGCGCTTGCGCGGCGCGGCGGGCGCGGGGGCGTCGCCGTCGCCGGCGGCCGCCTCAGCGGCCTCCGCGGCCGGCTCGGCCTTGACCGCGGTCTTGCGCGGCGCACGCGGCTTCTTGACGGCGGGCGTCGTGCTCTCGGGCGCGTCTTCGGGCGTCACATCCGGGGTATCGGGACTCATTGCAGCGGACCTTGTTGAAGGGGTCAGTCAGATTCGGGCGAACGCGAGGATGCGGGTGCATGCTCGTGGGCCGTCGGCGGGGACGCCGGGGACGGCGCGGGTTCGTGGGGGGAGTTCTGCCCAGCCAGCTGGGCGGCATGGGCCTGGTCGGCGGCGATGGCCGCCGCGATGGCGTCGGCCTGGCGCGCCGCCTGGGCGGCCTCGGCGTGCGCCAGCGTCGGTTCGGCCGGGTGCACCGGCGCCGGCACCGCGGGCGTGGCCGGCACGTCGGCCGGCATCGCGGCTTCGTAGCCAAGGTCGCCGGCATCGGCGTCGATCGGGGCGTCGATGGCGTCGGCATCGGCGGGCGGCTCGGCCGCCTCGTCCGAAACTTGCGGCGCCACGGCTTCGGCGCCCGGCCCTTCGAGCGCGGGCGGGTCGCCGGCGTCGGCGGCTTCGATCGCGCCGTCATCGAGTGTCGGCGCCAGCTCCAGCGAGGCCTGCACCTCGCCCAGCAGGCTGGGCTGCATGTCGGCCAGCGCGTCGCTGGGAGCCTGGCCACCTTCGAGCGTGGGCAGTTGGTCCAGGCTGGCCAGGCCCAGGTCGTCGAGGAACTGGCGTGTGGTGGCGAACAGCGACGGCCGGCCCGGTGCGTCGCGATGGCCGATGGCCTCGATCCAGCCGCGGTCCTCGAGCTGCTTGACGATCTGGCTGCCGACCATCACGCCGCGGATGTCCTCGATGTCGCCGCGCGTCACCGGCTGGCGGTAGGCGATGATGGCCAAGGTCTCGAGCACCGCACGCGAGTACTTGGGCGGCTTCTCGGGATGCAGGCGGTCGAGGAACTCGCGCAGCTCCGGGCGGCTCTGGAAGCGCCAGCCCGAGGCGATGGACACCAGCTCGACGCCGCGGCCATGCCAGTCGCGCACCAGCTCGTCGAGCATGGCGCGCAGCGTGTCGGTGCCGATCTGGTCATCGAACAGGCTGCGCATCGCACGCAGCGGCAGCGGCTGATTGGCGCAGATCAGCGCGGTTTCAAGAACGCGCTTGGCATCCTGAGTATTCATCGATGAATTAGCGGGTGTCCGCCTGCATCAAGCAGGCCAATGGGGGCCGGTGTCAGCGGCAGCACGGCAACGCCATCATTCGAGGCGGAAACCACCATGCACGGCCGCGGTATCAGGGGGATTCCAGTTTCAAGCGGGGCCGGCGGGCTTCGAGCAGCACTGCGCGCGGTTGGAAATCGCCCCATTCCTTGCCCCAGCTGGTGCGTCACCAGGCGCCTTCACGGCGGGTCACGAACTCACGGACTGGAGGAGGAATGGCACATTGTAACCGCTTTGGCCGATGGCGCCGGGAATATCTCGCGCCGGGCTTCCCGGCTCATTGATCGTCGCTGAAATCCTCCAGCAGGTCGTCGCCGACGATGTGCGCCCAGGCCTGGCGGAAGTCGTCCGGCGGCGCGGCGTCGAACGACAGCTTCTGCCCGGTCACCGGATGCTTGAACGCCAGGTGCGCCGCGTGCAGGGCCTGGCGCGTCATGCCCAGCGCCGGACGGCCGCCGTAGAGCTCGTCGGACACCAGCGGGTGGCCGCGGAACGCGAGATGTACCCGGATCTGGTGGGTGCGCCCCGTGTGCAGCGTGCAGCGCACCGCGCCGATGCCCTCGGCGTAAGCCACCAGGTCGATGTCGGTCTTGGCCCACTTGCCGCTGTTGATCACCGCCATGCGCACGCGCACCTTGGGATCGCGTCCGACCGGCGCCTCGATCGAATCCTGGTCGTGCTTGAGCCGGCCGTGCACGAGTGCCAGGTACTTGCGGCTGACCACGCGCGAGGCGATGTCGCGCATCAGGCCGGTGACGCCCTCGAGCGTGCGTCCCACCACCATCAGGCCGGAGGTGTCCTTGTCGAGCCGGTGCACGATGCCGGCGCGCGGCAAGGTGGCGGCCTTGGGGTCGCGGAACAGGATGCCGTTGAGCAGCGTGCCGGACCAGTTGCCTGCGGCCGGATGCACGACGAGGCCGACCGGCTTGTTGACGACCAGCACGTGCTCGTCCTCGTAGACGATGTCCAGCGGGATGTCCTCGGGCTTGAAGGCCTGGTCCTGCGCCGGCTTGACCAGCTCGACCTGCACGCGCCAGCCCGCCTTCACCTTGGCCGACGCGGTGGACGAAACTTTACCTTCGACCTGCACGCGGCCATCGGCGATCAGGCCCTGCAGGTGGGCGCGCGAGAACTCGGGCGCGATGGCCGTCAGCAGCTTGTCCAGGCGCTCGCCGTGCTGGGCAAGGGTGACGGCGTGGGTGCGGATCTCGGAGGCATCGTCATCGGGTTCGATCTCGTCGGGCCGCTGGTCCGCTTCGGGGTCTGTGGGGGTACTGCTCATATAATTCCGGGGATTCTTTCCATCTTGTCCTGCGACCCAGCGCTGCAAGGCGCCTTGCCAATGACCTTCTCGATCGCTTTCCGCCGCTTCCTCACGCTCCTGGCGCCGATCTGCCTTGTTGCCGCCCTGGCAGCCTGCGGAGCCACCCAGGCCGAGAAGGACGCCGCCACGCCGGTGGAAAAGCTGTACGCCGATGCCATGGACGACGTGGAAGGCGCCAATTACGACCGCGCGATCAAGTCGCTCGACCGCATCGAAGGCAAGGCGGCGGGCTCCATTCTCGCCCAGCAGGCGCAACTCGAGCTGGCCTACCTGTACTGGAAGACCGCCGACAAGGTGCAGGCGATCGCCACCATCGACCGCTTCATCAAGCTGCATCCGTCCAGCCCCGCGCTCGACTACGCGCTGTACCTGCGCGGCGTGATCAATTTCAACGACGACCTGGGCTTCCTGAGCAGCTTCACGGGCCAGAACCTGGCCGAGCGCGATCAGGCCGCTGCGCGCGAGTCGTACCAGTCGTTCAAGCAGTTGTCCGAGCAGTTCCCCGACTCGAAGTACACCGCCGACGCACGCCTGCGCATGGACTTCACCGTCAACATGCTGGCCGAGTACGAGGTGCGCGTCGCCAACTACTACATGCGCCGCGGCGCCTACGTGGCCGCTGCCAACCGCGCCAAGGAATCGGTGATCGAGTTCCCGCAGACCGCATCCACCGCGGAGGCCCTGTCGGTGATGGTCCAGTCCTACGACAAGCTGGGCCTGACCAAGCTGCGCGACGACGCGCAGCGGGTCCTCGACAAGAACTTCCCGAACAGCACGTTCTCGGAGTCGAGCAAGAAGCAGGCGTGGTGGAAGTTCTGGTGAAGAACCGGCTGGATACCGACTGATCGAGGGCCGCACTTGCGGCCCTTGTCGTTCCTAGTCGTGGCTGAGGGCCAGCGTGCGCAGGAAGTCGAGCGCCTGGCCACCGTCGTCCAGTTGCCGCATCGGCGGCAGCGCGGCCAGCAGGCGCGAACCGTAGCGCGCCGTGCGCAGGCGCGAGTCGCAGATCACCAGCAGCCCGCGATCGGAGACCGTGCGGATCAGCCGGCCCGCGCCCTGCTTGAGCGACACAGCGGCCTCGGCCACGAAGCAGTCGTTGAAGGCGTCGCGGCCCTGCGCCTGCAGGCGCTTGACGCGCGCCTCGATCAGCGGATCGTTGGGCGGCGGGAACGGCAGCTTGTCGATCAGCACGCACTGCAGCGCGTCGCCGGGCACGTCGATGCCTTCCCAGAAGCTCTGCGAGCCCACCAGCACGCAGCCGCCGCGCGCGAAGCGCTCCAGCATGGCGCGCTTGGGCAGCGTGCCCTGCACCAGGATTTCGAGTGACGCGCCCAGCTTGGCCAGCTCGGCCTGCAACGCGTCGGCGGCCGAGCGCATCGCGCGCAGCGTGGTCGTGAGCACGAAGGTGCGCCCGCGCAGCGCCGCGGCGCAGTGTGCGGCGGCCCGTCCAACGCTCTCGGCGTGATGCGCGTCGGCCGGCGCGGCGAAGCGCGGCGGCACGTAGACGCAGGAGTTGGCCTGGTAGTCGAACGGGCTGTCGACGCGCAGCTTGCGTGCGTCGGCCAGGCCGGCCGGCTCCGAGAACCAGCTCAGCGCCGCGTCGTCGCCCAGCGTGGCGGAGGTGAAGATCCAGGCGCGCGGCACGGCCTCGCGCTGCACGCTCAAGGGGCCGCCGATGTCCAGCGGCGATTCGACCAGCCGCGCCTGGTGCGTGGTGAGGTCGACCCAGCGCACCTGGCCCTCGGGCGCGCCGCCCTGGAAGCGCACGCACAGGCTGCGCAGCGCGTCGGCGCGGCTGCGCAGCTTGGTGAAGTCGGGGCCGATCTCCTGCAGCGGCTCGAGCGTCTCGACGAGTTGCGCGCAGTGCGCCGCCAGCGCCGCGAGTGCGTCCGGGAGCAACCCCTCGGCCTCGACCTGGTCCCAGGGCCGGCGTGTGCTTCCCGTGCTGCCGCCCGTGGCGTGCGCGCGCGGGCCGCCGGCGGCCAGGCGCAGCTCGCGCGCCAGCAACTCCATGCGCGCCGCGAGCTCGGTCCACGGCGCCAGGCCGCGCGCCTGCTGCAGGCCGGCACCCACGAGGTCGCGCGAGAGGTCGATCGCCTGCCCGGTGGCCAGCGTCTGGCCGAGGAACTGCACGCCGATGTCGACCATCTGGTGCGCCTCGTCGAACACGGCGACGTCCACCGACGGCAGCAGCTCGGCCACCCCGCCCTCGCGCAGCGCCATGTCGGCGAAGAACAGGTGGTGGTTGACGACGACGACGTCGGCCGCCATCGCGTCGCGCCGCGCCTTCATCACCGGGCAGACGGCGAATTTCGGGCACTCGCTGCCCAGGCAGTTCTCGCGCGTGGAGGTCACCAGCGGAATGACCTCGGAGCGCTCGTCCAGGCCTTCGAGTTCGCTCAGATCGCCCGTCACCGTGGACTGCGCCCAGGTCTCGATGCGCGACAGCGCGCGGATCGCCATCCGGTCGGCGAAGGTGGCCTCGCTGCGCGCGCGCTCCATCCGGTACGGGCACAGGTAGCTGGAGCGGCCCTTGAGCAACGCCGTCGACAGCGGCACGCCCAGCGACTCCGTCAGCCGCGGCAGGTCGCGGTAGAAGAGCTGGTCCTGCAGGTTCTTGGTGGCCGTGCTGACCAGCGCCCGGCGCCCGGCCAGCAGCACCGGCACCAGGTAGGCGAAGGTCTTGCCGACGCCGGTGCCGGCCTCGACCACCAGCGTCGAGCGATCCTCGATGGCCTGCGCGACCGCGCCGGCCATCATCAGCTGGCCGCTGCGCTCCAGGTAGGCGTCGTCCTCGCGCGCCAGCGGGCCCGTGGCCGACAGCGCGCGCAGCACCGCCTGCACCAGCGCGGGTGCATCGGAGGCGTCGGAGGCCGGGTCGGCCTCAGGCTTTTTCGGGAGGGTCGAGTTCAGCTTCGAGGAGCGAGATCTGGTCCCGCAGCATGAGACGGCGTTTTTTCAGGCGCTTGAGCGCCAGCTCGTCGATCGTGGCCTGCTCCCCCGCGGCATCGATCAGCTGATCGAGGTCGGCGTGTGCCATGCGCAGCTCGATCAGGTGACGTTGTGGGGAATGCAGGGATTCATTCATGGCGCTGGCCCGGTAAGGGCACCATCACAGTTTATATTGACGGTCATGAACACGACCACGCAAGGCTTCCGCATTTCGGCCTCGACTGGCCTGCACAAGGGCGATCGCGCCTACCAGCAGGATCAGATCGAGCTGCTGGTGCATCCGCGTATACCCGGATGCGCGCTTGGCCTGGTTGCCGACGGCATGGGCGGCAAGAGCGGCGGTCGCACGGCGGCCGATCAGGTGGTGATGACCGCCCGCCAGGTGTTCGAGCGCTTCTCGCCCGCGCGCGACGATCCCACCAAGATGCTGACCGACCTGATCGTCGAATCGCACCTGATGATCAAGCTCACCGCCATCACCGCCGAGGAGGAGCCGCACAGCACGCTGGCCGCCTTCCTGGTGATGCCCAACCGCAACGCCTACACGGTGCACGCCGGCGATTCGCGCATCTACCACTTCCGCGGGGCGGAGCTGGTGCGCCGCACCAAGGATCACTCGTACGTGCAGCGCCTGATCGACGAAGGCCGGTTGACCGAGGAAAAAGCCAACACGCACCCGCAATCCAACCTGCTCACCGGCTGTCTCGGCACGCAGCAGGATCCGCCGGTGGAGCTCAACCACATCGACTACCTCGAGATCGGCGACTCGCTGATGGCCTGCAGCGACGGCCTGTGGCACTACCTGACCGCGCGCGAGATCGGCGCCATCATCAACGCCCTGTCGCCGCGCGAGGCCACCGAGATGCTGATCAGCAAGGCGCGCCAGCGTGCCCGTGGATCCGGCGACAACCTGTCGCTGGTGCTGGTGCGCGTCGAGGCGATCACCTGAGATGACAACGGCGCCCTCGGCGCCGTTTCTCCTCTTCGCAGGTCTGTCGGAATCGAAAGGACACGCGGGTCGAGCCCGGAGGTGCCTGGCAACGCCTCGGATCGCGCCGACGCGGCACCGGAGAGCGCAACGCCGATCGCGATTCGAGACGGTGCCTGGCGCCGGGCCCGCCCCACTGGGATCGGTGCCAGGTACGTCCTCGTCAGCGACGTTCGGATCCCGGTCGCCGGCAACCTGGCGCTGACGAGAACGTGCCAGGCACCTTCGTCCGCGCGGCACCGTTCTTCACGCGGCCGCCAGCAGGGCTTCACCAGCCGGCTTCGCGTTCCGGCGTCGCGCCGATGCGGTGGATCGACAAATCGGCGCCCTCGAACTCCTCTTCCTGCGTCAGGCGCAGACCGACAAAGCGCTTGAGGAGCCCGTAGACCACGAAGCCGCTCGCCAGGCCCCAGGCCACCGCGCCCAAGGTGCCGACGGCCTGCGCGCCCAGGGAGACGCCGCCCAGCCCGCCCAGGGCCTTCTGGCCGAAGATGCCGGCTGCCACGCCGCCCCAGGCTCCACACAGGCCATGCAGCGGCCACACGCCCAGCACGTCGTCGATCTTCCAGCGGTTCTGCGTCAGCGTGAACATGCGCACGAAGATGGCACCGGCCACCGCCCCGACCGCGAGCGCCCCCACCGGATGCATCAGGTCGGAACCGGCACACACCGCGACCAGCCCGGCGAGCGGCCCGTTGTAGGCGAAGCCCGGATCGTTGCGGCCCATCACGACGGCCACCAGCGTGCCGCCCACCATGGCCATCAGCGAATTGACGGCGACCAGGCCAGAGATCCTGTCCAGCGTCTGCGCGCTCATCACGTTGAAGCCGAACCAGCCCACGGCCAGCACCCAGGCGCCGAGTGCCAGGAACGGGATGTTGGACGGCGGATGCGCGCTGATGGCGCCATCCTTGCGATAGCGATTCAGGCGCGGCCCCAGCAGCAGCACCGCCGCCAGCGCCACCCAGCCGCCCATCGCGTGCACCACGACGCTGCCGGCGAAGTCGTGGAACGGCTCGCCGAACCAGGCCTTCATCGCGGCCTGCACGCCCAAGCGGTCGCCCCAGGCCACGCCTTCGAGCAACGGATAGGCCAGGCCGACGATCACCGCCGTGGCCGCCAGTTGCGGTTCGAAGCGCGCCCGCTCCGCGATGCCACCCGACACGATCGCCGGCACTGCCGCCGCGAAGGTCATCAGGAAGAAGAAGCGCACCAGCTCATAGCCGCTGCGCAGCGCGAGGTGCTGCGCGTCGACGAAGAAGCTGGTGCCGTACGCCACGAGGTAGCCGACGAAGAAATACGCAATGGTCGACACGGCGAAGTCCGCCAGGATCTTGACCAACGCGTTGACCTGGTTCTTCTTGCGCACTGTCCCCAGCTCCAGGAACGCGAATCCGGCATGCATGGCCAGCACCATCACGGCGCCCAGCACCAGGAACAGCACGTCGGCGCCTTGTCTCGAGATCTCCATCGTTCTTCTTTCGCGAAGTCAGCCTGCGGCCAACCCGAAATGGTGCGGCCTGAAAGGGACGCACCAGAAAGCAATATGCATGCTCGAACATGGAGCGCATGGTCGCGGCGCGCACCGGCTTCGATCGCCGCGAGGCATCACCTTTCAGGTGCGCAGCGCACCGCCAACAGGCATGACGCCCTGATTCGGTTCAGTACCTGTAGCTAGAGCTTGAAGTTCAGGCTGACGCGAACCGCCCGCGGCTCGCCCGGATGCACCGTCTCGCCAGCCGGCACCCGTGGCGCCGTGGGGGAAACGCGGTAGTCCTGCTGGTAGGCAATGTCCAGGAACCTGCGGTCGAACAGGTTGAGCACGTCCAGCTGCAGCGAGACACGGCGAGTCAGCTCGCGCCGCACCTGCAGGTTGCTGATCCAGGACGATGGCGCCCTGAGCGTGCCATCCTGCGACAGCGGATAGGCACCGATGTAGCGGGTGATCAACCCCGCCGACCAGGGCCCGAGCTCGTGCAGCGTCACGCCGAACAGCCCGACGCGGCCCACCGCGTTGCCGATGAAGTTGCCCGCCTCGCCGTTCGCGTTGGCGCCGGCGTAGCGCGCATGGGTCCACGCCATGTCGGCATCGACCAGCAGCCAGCGATTGAGCGCCAGGTGGTTGTTCAGCTCGATGCCGCGGCGCTTGCTGGCGCCGTTGGCCTCGGTCGTGCCGGCGTCGGCGCTGTAGACCAGCTCGGAGTCGCTGTCCAGGCGCCACAAGGCCAGCGAGGTCTGCAGACCCGGCAGGATCTGCGTGCGCAGCCCGAGCTCCTCGCCCTTGCTCGCCACCAGCGCCGGCACGGCGTCCGCCGTCTTGTCGACGACGCCGCGCGCATCGTTGCTGTGCAAGCCGCGTCCTGCGTTGACGAAGAACTCGGTCTTGTTCCAGGGCCCCAGGACGAGCGACGCCTTGGGCGACAACCTGCTGCCCGAGGCATGGCCGCCATCGGCCGCCACCTGCAGGGCCTTGACATCCATGAAGACGCGATCCTCGCGCAGGCCGAGCAGCGTGCGCAGCCATGGCAACCAGGTCGTCGTGTTCTGCAGGTAGGCGCCCAGCAGGGTCTCGTCGACGTGGTCGTTGCTGACCGTCGCGAACGGCACGCGGGCTTGGGAATCGAGCAGGCCGACATCGATGTGGTCGTGGCGCACGGACACGCCGGCCTCGGTCGTCGATTCGTTGCCGAACAGCGTGTGCTGCCATCCACGAACGGCCTGGCCGCCGACGAGATTGCGCGCCTCCTTCTGCTCGAACTGGTCGCCGTGCACCGGGTCGGCCTCGAAGTACGTGAAGTTCGACCACAGCGTGAGCGTGTAGTGCTCCGCGTAGGCCGACACGCTGGCGTAGCCGTTGTCGTCGTGCGCATGCCATTCGCCACTGAGCGCCGCGCGCGTGCTGTTGCCGCCGTCGGTCGGGTCCAGCGCCTGGTAGCGGCCCAGCTGGCCTGACTCGATCAGGGCCAATGGCACCTGGTCCGTCGAGGTCCAGCGGTTCGTGTAGCCCAGCGCCGTCGCCGACCAGCCGCGGCTGTAGTCGCCCTGGCTGATCTTGAGCAGCCCGTTGACCTTGCGCAGGCGTTCTGGCGTCGCCCAGGGGCCGTCGTCGTGCTGCAGCTCGATCGCGCCCAGCACGCGTGGGCCGGGCGAACCGATGCCCGTCAGTGTCGACAGCGACGTCGAGCCTGCGAGCAGCAGGCGGCGATAGCCGTTGTCACCCGCCGTGAGATTGAGAATCCCGGCTTCGAGGCTGTCGCGGTACTGGATGCGCGCCGAACCGGCGGACGAGAAGTCGCCGTCCTCGGCGAAGTACGGACCCTTGCGGTAGGCGATCTTGTCGACCAGCTCGGGGATCAGGAAGTTCAGGTCGGTGTAGCCCTGGCCGTGCGCGTTGGTCGGCATGTTGATCGGCAGTCCCTCGACCCAGGTCGCGAAGTCGGTGCCGTGGTCCAGGTTGTAGCCGCGCAGGAAGTACTGGTTGGCCTTGCCGTCGCCCGAGTGCTGCGTCACGACCAGCCCCGGCACCGTCTCCAGCACCTCGCCGGGGCGCAGCAGCGGCAGGTCGGTGAGGCGCTCGCCGCGCACCGTGCCCTGCGAGGCCGCATCCGAGGTGCCCACGCCGTTGTCATAGTGGCCATCGACCTGCACCTGCTGCACGCTGGCGACGGCCTGCGCTGACGCAGTCTCAGGCATGCCGGCACGTGGAGCCTGCGCCCACGCGAGGACGCAGGCCAGGCTCAGGGTGTAGGCGATGGAGGTCTTGGGAGGGGTCAGGGACATGGGATCCGGAAAGAGCATCGGCGACCATGCATTGGACGCTGTGGATGTATACGCAGATGCCGTTGGCGCAGATGCAACATACTTGTCTGCTCATGGCATGCCTCGTGCATGCAGGAAACGCTCCCTAGTCGCGCAGCCTCATGAACGCCGCCCACACGCTCTCGGAACTGTTCGGCTACGCCGTCGTCGCCCTGGTGCTGGGCATGCGCCATGGTGTCGACGCCGACCACCTGGCCGCCATCGACGCGATGACCCGCTGCAACGCCGAGGCGCGGCCCGCACTGGCCCGCCGCACCGGGCTGTGGTTCTCGGTCGGCCACGGCGCGGTGGTCATCGCGGTGGCCTTGGCCGTCGCCCTCGGGGCGCACGCCTGGGCCGCGCCGGGCTGGCTCGAGCCCTTCGGCGCCTGGTCGTCGATCGCGATGCTGGTGTTGCTGGGTGCGCTGAACCTGGCCGCGTGGCGGCGCACGGCGCCCGGCGCGGCGGTCGCCCTTGCCGGCTGGCGCAGCAGCTTGTTCAAGGGCGCATTGCGCGCCTGCAGCCGCCGCGCCGTCTTCGGCGTCGGCGTGCTGTTCGCCGCGTCCTTCGACACCGTCAGCCAGGCCGCGTTGATGGCGGCCACCGGCGCCGCGAGCCAGGGACTGGCGGCGGTGGCGCTACTGGCGAGCGCCTTCGTGGTCGGCATGATCCTGACCGACGGGCTCAATGGCTGGTGGGTCGCGCGCCTGATCCAGCGCTCGGGCCCGGGCGCGGCGAGCGCCTCGCGGGTCATGTGCGTGGCCATCAGCGCGATCAGCCTGGGCGTCGCGGCACTGGGCGCGGCGACGCAGCTGTCGCCCATGGTCGCCGGCTGGGCCGAGGGGCATTCGGCGCTGCTGGCGCTGGCGGTCGTCGGCCTTGTCGGAACGAGCTTCCTCGCCGGCCTGGTGCTCTCGCGGCGCGCGCCGCCGCTGACGCCGGCCTGAGCGATCAGGTCAGCCCGGTGTCGACATCGCGCTTGGCGATGGACAGGTACTCGGCCGACTGCATCTCGCGCAGCCGCGAGATCGTGCGCGGAAACTCGTGCGCCAGCGGGCCATCGAGATACAGGTCTTCGGGCGGCACCTCGGCGGAGATCACCAGCTTGACCCGGCGGTCATAGAGCACGTCCACCAGCCACGTGAAGCGGCGCGCCTCGGCCGCCAGGCGCGGCGACATCTGCGGCACGCCCGACAGCATCAACGTATGGAACTGCGTCGCCAGCTCGAGGTAGTCGTTCATCGAGCGCGGCCCGCCGCACAGCTGCTTGAAGTCGAACCACACCACGCCACCGGCGCGCCGGCGGGCGCGGATCTCGCGGTGCTCGATGTGCAGCAGCGGATCCTCGTCGCGCGCCTCGGCCAGCTGGTCGAAGGTCGCCGACATGTCGGCGTCAGCCTCCGGGCCCAGCGGTGTGTGGTACAGCTTGGCGTCGGTCAGCGTGCGGCGGCGGTAGTCGGTGCCCGCGTCGACGTTGATCACCTCCAGTTTCGCGTTCAGCAGCTCGATGGCGGGCAGGATGCGCTCGCGGTTGAGGCCGTTCGGATAGAGGTCGTCGGGCTTGAAGTTGGACGTCGTGACGAACGAGACGCGGTTGTCGAACAGCGACAGCAGCAGCCTGTACAGGATCATCGCGTCGGTGACGTCGGCGATGTGGAATTCGTCGAAGCAGATCAGCCGGTAGCGCAGCGAGATGCGGTGCCCCAGCTCCTGCAGCGGATCGGCCATGCCCTTCAGATCCTGCAGCTCGCGGTGCACCTCGCGCATGAACTCGTGGAAGTGCAGGCGCACCTTGCGCTTGAGCGGCACGGCCTGGAAGAAGCAATCCATCAGGAAGCTCTTGCCGCGGCCCACGCCGCCGTACATGTAGACCCCGCGCGGGATCGGCGGGCGCACCAGGATCTTGGTGATCGGATTGGCGCGGCGCGACTTGTACGCCACCCACTCGTCCTCGCAGCGCTGCAGCGCCGCGACGGCATGGAGCTGCGCATCGTCGGCCTTGAAGCCGCGTTCGGCGAGGGTTTGCTGGTACAGCTCGGTGACGGTAGTCATCGGCCGGATCGCCAAGGCGAGTTCGTCGGCAGCGTCGCGCCCGGAGGTGTCTGGCATCGCGCCCGATCGCGCCAGCGATCCGGCGCGGTGTCTGACGCCGATCCCCCGGGCCACGCTTGCGCGCGGCCGGCGTCAGGCACCACGTCGCACCGCCTGCGGCGGCGCGACATGGTGCCAGACACCTGCGGCGGCCGTCGCACGCATCGAACAGCTGCCACGCTGGTCAGAAGTTGAGGGTGCGCTTGTCGATGGCCAGGGCTGCTTCCTTCGTGGCTTCCGACAGCGACGGGTGCGCATGGCAGATGCGGGCGATGTCCTCGGCCGAGGCCTTGAACTCCATCGCGACGCAGGCCTCGGCGATCAGCTCGGAGACCATCGGCCCGATCATGTGCACGCCCAGGATCTCGTCGGTCTTGGCATCGGCCAGGAACTTGACGAAGCCCGTGGTGTCGCCGAGTGCGCGAGCGCGCCCGTTCGCCAGGAACGGGAACTGGCCCGACTTGTACTCGCGGCCTTCGGCCTTGAGCGCCTGCTCGGTCTGCCCCACCCATGCAATCTCGGGACTCGTGTAGATGACCCAGGGCACGGTGTTGAAGTTGACGTGTCCATGCTGGCCGGCGATGCGCTCGGCAACCGCGACGCCCTCTTCCTCGGCCTTGTGCGCCAGCATCGGGCCACGCACGACGTCGCCGATGGCCCAGACGTTGGGCAGGTTGGTCTTGCAGTCGCCGTCGACCACCACCATGCCGCGCTCGTCCAGCTTCAGGCCGACCGCCTCGGGGTTCAGGCCGATGGTGTTGGCGACGCGGCCGATCGAGACGATCAGCCTGTCGACCTCCAGCATCTGCTCGGCGCCCTTGGCGTCGGTGTACGACACCTTGACGCCGTCGCCGCTGGTGTCGACCTTGCCGACCTTGACGCTCAGCTCGATCTTGAGCTTCTGCTTGGCGAAAGCCTTGGCCGCCTCCTTGGCGATGGCCTCGTCGGCGGCCGCCAGGAAGGCCGGCATTGCCTCGAGGATCGTCACGTCCGCGCCGAGGCGGCGCCAGACCGACCCGAGCTCCAGTCCGACCACGCCCGAGCCGATCACGCCCAGCTTCCGCGGCACGCCGCCGATGCGCAGCGCGCCGTCGTTGGACAGGATCTTCTGCTCGTCGAACGGCGCACCGGGCAGCGCGCGGGCGTTGGAGCCGGTGGCCACGATGATGTGCTTGCCGACGACCGATTCCTCTGCAGCGCCCGCCACCTTCAGCTCGTAGCCGCCCTCGACCGCCTTGACGAAGCTCGCGCGCCCGTGGAAGAACGTCACCTTGTTCTTCTTGAACAGGTAGGCGATGCCGTCGTTGTTCTGCTTGACGACGCTGGCCTTGCGGGCCAGCATCTTGGGCACGTCGATGGCCAGGTTGTCCAGCGAGATGCCGTGGTCGGCGAATGCATGGCCCGCGTGCTCGAAGTGCTCGGAGGACTGCAGCAGCGCCTTGGACGGAATGCAGCCGACGTTGGTGCAGGTGCCGCCGATCGCCGGGCCTCCCTTGTCGTTCTTCCACTCGTCGACGCAGGCCGTGTTGAAGCCCAGTTGCGCCGCGCGGATCGCCGCGATGTAGCCGCCGGGGCCGCCGCCGATGACGACGACGTCGAAATTCTTGCTCATGTTGGTCGCGTCCTCAGATGTCAAACAGCAGGCGCGACGGATCTTCCAGCGCGTCCTTCATGGCGACCAGGCCCAGCACGGCTTCGCGGCCGTCGATGATGCGGTGGTCGTACGACATCGCGAGGTAGTTCATCGGGCGGATGACGATCTGGCCATCGACCACCACGGCGCGATCCTTGGTCGCGTGCACGCCCAGGATGGCCGACTGCGGCGGGTTGATGATGGGCGTGGACAGCATCGAGCCGAAGGTGCCGCCGTTGGAGATCGAGAACGTGCCGCCGGTCAGCTCCTCGAGCGACAGCTTGCCGTCCTTGGCCTTCTGGCCGAACTCGGCGATCTTCTTCTCGATCTCGGCGAAGGTCATCTGGTCGGCGTTGCGCAGGATGGGCACGACCAGGCCGCGCGGCGAACCGACGGCGATGCCGATGTCGAAGTAGCCGTGGTAGACGATGTCGTTGCCGTCGACCGAGGCGTTGATCACCGGGTAGCGCTTGAGCGCGGCGACGGCGGCCTTGACGAAGAAGCTCATGAAGCCGAGCTTGACGCCGTGTTCCTTCTCGAACTTGTCCTGGTACTTCTTGCGCAGCGCCATGACCGGGGCCATGTCGACTTCGTTGAAGGTGGTCAGGATGGCGTTCTGCGACTGCGACTGCAGCAGGCGCTCGGCCACGCGCGCGCGCAGGCGAGACATCGGCACGCGCTGCTCGGGGCGGTCGCCCATCTGCATCGGCGGCGCGGCAACGGCCGGCAGCGGCGCCTTGGCGGCGGGCGCCGGAGCGGCAGGCTGCGGCGCGGCGGCCGGCCTGGTGCCGGCGGCGACGGCACCGAGCACGTCGCCCTTGGTCACGCGGCCGTCCTTGCCGGTGCCGGTGACGTCGCCCGTCTTCAGGTTGTTGTCGGCCAGCAGCTTGGCGGCGGCGGGCATCGCCACGTCGCCCTTGCTGCCGCCCGCGGCGGGCGCGGGTGCCGGTGCGGCGGCCTGCGCCGGCGCAGCGGCCGGAGCCGAGGCCGCAGCGGCAGGTGCCGACGCACCCGCGGTCGCGGCGGTATCGATCCTGGCGATCAGCTGTTCGGCGGCGACGGTCGCGCCGTCGCCCTGCACGATCTCGACCAGCACGCCGGCGGACGGCGCCGGCACTTCGAGCACGACCTTGTCGGTCTCGACCTCGATCAGGATCTCGTCGACCGCGACGGCGTCGCCGGCCTTCTTCTTCCATTGCAGCAGGGTGGCTTCAGACACCGATTCCGACAGCTGCGGAACCTTCACTTCTACGATTGCCATGAATTTTCTCTTCTTGTGGATGAGGACGCGTGCACAGGCCGTGGCCGGCCTCGTCGTTCAAGGGACGAGGCGCCACGGCCGGCGTTCGGTGTCTTATTTGGTCAGGATGAAACCCTTGAGCTTGGCGAACGCCTGCTCCAGCAGCGCGATCTGCTGCTCCTGGTGCAGGTGGGCGTAGCCGACGGCCGGCGATGCAGAGGCCGGACGGCCGGCGTAGCCGAGCCGCTGGCCTTCGAGCATGTTCTCGTGGATGTAGTGCTGCACGAAGAACCAGGCGCCCTGGTTCTGCGGCTCGTCCTGGCACCAGACGATGTCGGTCAGGTTCGGGTACTTCTTCATCTCCGCCGCGAACGCCTTGTGCGGGAACGGATACAGCTGCTCCACGCGAATGATGGCCACGTCGGTCGCCTTGCGTTCGGCGCGCTTCTTGACCAGGTCGTAGTACACCTTGCCGGAGCAGGCGATGATGCGCTTGACCTTCGCTGCGTCGACGCTCGCGTCGAGCTCGGGGATCACGGTGCGGAACTCGCCCTTGGTGAACTCCGACATCGGCGAGGTGGCGTCCTTGTTCCGCAGCAGCGACTTCGGGGTCATGATGACCAGCGGCTTGCGGAAGGCGCGCACCATCTGGCGGCGCAGCAGGTGGAAGATCTGGCTGGCCGTCGTCGGCTGCACGACCTGCATGTTGGTGTCGGCCGACAGCTGCATGAAGCGCTCCAGGCGCGCCGAGCTGTGCTCCGGGCCCTGGCCTTCATAGCCGTGCGGCAGCATCATCGTCAGGCCGTTGGCGCGGCCCCACTTGACCTCGCCGGAGGCGATGAACTGGTCGATCACCACCTGGGCGCCGTTGACGAAGTCGCCGAACTGGGCTTCCCAGATCACCAGCGTGTTGGGGTCGGACGACGCGTAGCCGAATTCGAAGGCCAGCACGGCCTCTTCGGACAGCAGCGAGTCGATGACGACGAACGGAGCCTGGTTGTCGGCGACGTTCTGCAGCGGCGTGTAGGTGCCGGTGTCGAACTTCTCGCGGTTCTGGTCGTGCAGCACCGAATGGCGGTGCGTGAACGTGCCGCGGCCCGAATCCTCGCCCGACAGGCGCACCGGATAGCC
>JBJMWF010000524.1:0-7424 GCA_045810265.1 Vitreoscilla sp.
CGCGGGCGAGGCCGGGTCGATGGCGCCGTAGCCGAAGATCTCCTGGCCATCACGCCGTTCGTGGCGCGTCTCGCTGAACACCTGCAGCAGCGCACCGAAGGTGGAGGAGGCGTTCTTCCAGGCGACCAGCGCGTTGGCCTGCGGATCGGTCTTGGCGGACAGGTCGCTGTAGATCGCCTGCGCGGTGGCCTCCAGCGTCAGCGACTTGCGGAAATCGAGGGGGCGACGCGTGATCAGGTCGACCGCCCCGGCCACGCCGCCCTCGACGAGGTCGGCAGTCGCGCTCTTGTGCACCACGGCGCTGGCCAGGATCTCCGAAGGCATCAGCGCATAGCTCACGCTGCGTCCCAGCGAGCCGCCTTCCTGGTCGAGAACGAACCAGTCGCCCGACGAGATCATGTGGCCGTTGACCAGCGTCTGCGTGAGGCTGGGGCTGGTGCCGCGGATCGAGACGCGGTCGTTCTCGGAGAACCCGCCTTCGCCGCCCGCCGAGGAAGCGATGTTGACGCCGGGCACGCGTTGCAGCGCGTCGGCCACATTCTTGTCCGGCAGCTTGCCGATGTCGTCGGCGGTGACGACCTCGACGACCGAATCGGCGCTGCGCTTCTTGGCCAGCGAGGCCTCGATCGACGCACGCAGGCCGGTGACTTCGACGTGCTGCACGTCGCTGGCTGCGGCTGACGCGGGCACAGCCGGCGCGGTGGCCGCTTGAGCCAGAACCTGATGAGGCACCAGCGTGCCGAGCAGGGCGAGGACCGCGGCGGCGGCGATCGGGTGTCGTTGCAGGTTCATTCGTCGCTTTCTAATCAAGTCAAATGAGTTGACTTAATGAATCATACGAAGAACTTCCTTCACTGACGCGCTGGTTTTCACTGAGATATCCGCCGCAGCCGGCAGTGCTTGTCGCCGTTTGGCCGCGCGGCTCGCGCCACACCCGGCGGACTGGCGGCGACGCACGCGCGACGCCACCGTGGCCGCATCAAATGCGGCGCGGAAGGCTAGCGTCCGAGCCGCTCGCTCAGGAGCTTGCGCAGCTTGGCATGATCCTCGGCGCTCATCGTGCCGAGCACGCCCTGGCGGTCGGCCGGGATGTGCGCGACAGCCTCGGCGTCCGCGGTGAACACGAAGTGCTCGAACAGATGCCGCCAGGCATCGCGCTGTGCCGGCGGCAGCGCGCGCACCGTGGCGGCGGCGTGCATCAGCGCGTCGAGCGTGAACGGCGGTACCGCGCGGCCCGGCGTGGCCGCCAGCCACCAGTAGTTCACCAGCATGTTGAAACGCTCGAGCGAGCGCACGTGGTGCCACCACAGCGGCGGAATGTAGATGGCGTCACCGGGCGCGAGTTCGGCGACCTGCGCATTGGCCAGGGCCTCGCGAAAGCGCGGGAAGCGCTCCAGATCGGGCTTGGCGAAGTCGACCAGCGACATCGGCATGCCGGCGGGCGTGTTGTCCAGCGGGCCGACATAGAGGTTGGCCACCTGCTCGGGCGCGAACAGCGTGAAGCGACGACGGCCGGCGACGCAGACCGCGATGTTGTGCGATTCGTCGAAATGTGCGGGCGTGATGATGGCCGAACCGATCCAGGCCCGCGGCTGCACGCCCGCGTCCAGCAGGGGCATGGGGTTCATTGCGGCGAAGCCGGGGAGGCACTGATCGACGCGCGCGCTCTGCATCGCCACCGCGGGTGCGCGCTCATGGCGCGCATAGCGCAGCACCTGCTCGAGCACCTGCGTGACGGTGCGCGGCGTGCGCATGAAGTTGAAGCCGTCCATCGCGGCGTCGTAGGCGAGCCGCCCTTCCTCCTCGGGCGGCAGCAGCACGGCGGCGCTCGGATGGCCCTGGTCGAAGCCGGCCAGATAGCGGGCAATCGCCATCGGCGATTCACGCCCGTGGGCGACGGCCGGCCACCGCGCCGCCAGTCCACGCAGGATGGCCGGGGCATCGCGCGGCACGACCTCGGACTCGAATCGCGCCCGGTCGACATCGCGGAATTCAGGCAGGGAAGGCAGGGTCTCTGTCATCGAGGTTCGCCGGCGAGGGCCGTTCGGGACATGCCAGCATAGCTGCGTCGCTCGGCGCTACCGGCCCCACCATGAAAAAGACGACCCGAAGGTCGTCGTGACGGATCGTTGTCTGGAGGCGGCGCGGGGCAAGCCCCGGCCACCTTCCGGACGATCAGTAGTTGTAGCGCGCCGTGAAGTAGTACTGCGACCCGTTCACGTAGCTCGCGCGCGGCTGGTCGGCCTGCGTGTAGTAGCGCAGCTTCGGCTTGTTCAGGTTGCGGCCTTCCAGGTTGACGCTGAAGTTCTTGGTGATCGTCCAGCCCACCGACGCCGACAGGTCGCCCGTGGCGTCCTGGAAGTAGGCGCTGTTGCGATCCTGGCCGCTGTAGAACGACGAGCGGTGGTTCCACTGCAGGCGGGCGTTCAGCCAGTCGTTCTCGAAGTAGCCGCCCAGGTTGTAGGTGCTCTTGGAGGTACCCAGCATCGGGTCGTGGTTGGCGGTGCTGGAGGTGGTCCAGGACCAGTTCGCCACCGCACCGAAGCCACCCCAGATCGGTGCTTCATAGTGCAGTTCGATGCCGTGCACCTTGGCCGAGGTGTTGACCGGCACGGTCAGGTCGAAGTCCACCAGCACGCCGCCCGGATGCACGTTGTCGACGTAGTTCAGCGTCTTGTGCACCGAGGCCAGGCCGATGTAGCTGGTCACGTCCATGAAGAACGCGCTGGCCGAGAACAACTGGTTCGGGCCCAGATACCACTCGAAGCTGGTGTCGAAGTTGTTCGACGTCACGGGCTTCAGGTCGGGATTGCCGCCGGTGCCCGAGCCGATCAGGTTGACGTCGTCCACCGCGCCGTACGCGATGGCACCGGCCAGCTGCGAGTAGTCGGCACGGGTCATCGTGCGCGACGCCGCGAAGCGCAGGTTCATCTCCTTGCTCAGCTTCAGGTTCAGGTTGGCGCTTGGCAGCAGGTCGTTGTACGTGTGATCGGTCGTCTTCAGGGCGAAGTTGCCGAACGCCGAGGTGGTGATGTCGCCCGGCTGCGCGACGTTGTGCGCCTCGTAGTTCTGGACGTGTTCCTTGGTACGCACGGCGCGCAGGCCGACGTTGCCGGACCACGACTGGCCTTCCAGGTCGCCCTGGAGGTAGGCGGCTTCCGTGTCTTCCTTCAGGCCGAAGTCGGCGCTGTAGTCGGCGCGGGTGATCGGATCGCGGTTGGCGTACTGCGCGTTGTAGGCCGCGAGCTGGGCGGGCGAGAACGTCCAGGGCATCGCGGGCAGGCTGGCATTGAGGCCCTTGCCGAAATTGCTCGGGTAGTTGCCCGAGGCCGGCGGGATGCAGCGGAAGTCGGTGGTGGCGCCACCGCAGGCCGCAGCGTAGTCAGGCGCACTCCAGGCGACTGCCGTCGGGCCCTGGCCGATCACGTTCCACAAGGAGCGCTTGTGCTGCGAGCCACGCACGCCGAACTTCAGGTCGACCAGCGGGCCGGCCTCGAGGTCGTACTGACCGTCGAGCTGGCCCCACTTCTCGCTGTCGTTGACCTTGATGTTGCCGTCGCCGAAGATCCAGCCGTCGCCCGAATCGGTGTTGAACGAGGAGTTCAGGCCGACGCTGCCTTGCGAGGTGGAGGTGGCGTTCGTGGACCAGCTGGCCGCGTTGTGCGGACCGTTGAGGCTGAAGCTGGCCTGCGTGGCGCCGACCACGGTCTCCGCGACGTCCTGGTGCGGCGACTTGCCGTAGCCGGTCGACACACCGAGCTGCGAGGCGAGCTTGAACTTGTCGGTCAGCTGGAACTTGCCGTCGAGGTCGAGGTACTGCGAATGCGACGCGGCGCCGGGACGCGAGATCTGGTCGTAGATGCCAGCCATCATCCCGCTGGCGTTGTCGTACGTCGCCGAGGTGAGGAAGCCGTTCTGCACCGTGTAGTCGGTGGGCACCTGCGCGCCGCCGAGCTTGCGGCCGAAGAACATGTAGTTGCGGTTGATGTTCGTCGCTTCCTGGTTCGACAGGAAGCCGTTCAAGTCCAGCGTGATGTCATTGGTCGGCTTCAGTTCCAGGTCGAACGTGCCGCCAGTGCGCTTGCGCTCCTGCAGGAACAGCGCCTCGCCGATCAGGTCCGGATACTGCACGCCGGCCGTCAGGCCGGGCAGGCCTGCCTTGGCGGACGGGTCGGTCGGCTGGATGGTGTCGAAGCCCAGCACTTCCACGCCGTCTCGACGCAGGTGGCGGGTTTCCGAGAAGCCCTGGAGCAGGACGCCGAAGGTGCCTGCCGCGTTCTTCCAGCCTACCAGCGCGTTCAGCTGCGGGTCGGCCTTTTCGGGCAGGTCGGCGTAGACGACGCCGGCGCTGGCCGAGACGGTGAGCGACTTCTTGAACTCGAGCGGCTTGCGGGTGATGATGTCCACCGAACCGGCGACGCCGCCCTCGACCAGGCTGGCCTCCGAGGTCTTGTGGACCACGACGCTGCTGACGACTTCGGACGGCAGCAAGGTGTAGGAGACGCTGCGACCGACGGTGCCGGTCTGGCCCAGTACGAACCAATCGCCCGTCGCGATGTTGTGGCCGTTGATCAGGGTCTGCGTCAGCGAAGGGCCGGTACCGCGCATCGAGACGCGGTCGCTTTCGTCGAAGCCGCCTTCCGTGCCGCTGGACGAGCTGATGGTGACGCCCGAGACGTGTGCCAGCGAATCGGCGACGTTCTTGTCCGGCAGCTTGCCGATGTCCTCGGCCGTCAGCACTTCGACGTGCGACTCGGCGTTGCGCTTCTGGTTGATCGACGTCTGCATGGAGCCCCGGATGCCGGTCACGACGACCTGCTGAACGTCGTCGGCCTTTGCCGCGGAGGCGGCGGCGGCCGGGGCGGCTGCGGTCTGTGCGAATGCCGGCGCAGCAATCGCTCCGGCAATCGCGACCGCGGCGGCGGCGGCAATGGGCGTAAGTTTCGTCTTCATGGGGCTCCTCTTTTCGGATGGCAGCATTTCTTCGGGAACGCGGCCGGTTGGGACTGGGTAGTGCCGTCTCTCCATGAGCTCGGACGGTGCACCCTCGGGCTAGAAACCTGGTATGCGATAGGGTAGTACCACTGTACAACCAGTCTAGACCAGTGCTCTATGCGTTTACCCTCATATTGCGTTTGGGCAACACGGTATTTACCAGCTGAAGTGGCCTCATCCACGGTCCGCACGGACCCGGTGCCCTGGTTCGCCCGACTGGTGCACTTGACCGAACTTTGGTGCCTGAGTGGTATGCTATTCATGCCGTGACCCGTGGCGCGCCGACTACCCGTCAGGCAGTGCCCGGCCGTCACGCCCCCGACAACACGAATAAGGGCACGCAATGAGCGCGCTGGCACAACTTCTCAACACGCTGGACCCGGACGGCAGTCAACCGCTTTACCAACAGCTTCAGCGCGCGCTGCGCGAAGCCATCGAGAAGCGCGTCCTCGGGCCCGACGACGCGTTGCCGTCCGAGCGCCAGCTCGCGGCCGACCTGGGCGTCTCGCGCATCACCGTGCGCAAGGCCATCCAGGGACTGGCCGACGAAGGCTTTCTCGACCAGCGCCAGGGCTCGGGCAACTTCGTCTCGACCCGCATCGACAAGAACTTCGCCAAGCTCACGTCGTTCTCGGAAGACATGCGCGCCCGCGGGCGCACGCCGCGCAGCGAGTGGATCAAGCGCTCCAGCGGCACCGTCACACCCGAAGAAGCGATGAAGCTCGCGCTGAGCCCGGGGTCGCTGGTCTACCGGTTCCACCGCCTGCGCTATGCCGACGACGCGCCGATGGCGCTCGAATACGCCACGCTGTCGGCGGCGGCGCTGCCGTCGCTGGAGTCGGTCGACACCTCCCTGTACGACGCCCTGGAGCGCGCCGGCAACCGCCCGGTGCGCGCGCTGCAGCGGCTGCGCGCCCTGCTGCTCAACGAGGAACAGGCGCGCCTGCTCGATGCGGATGTCGGCGACGCCGGCCTGCTCGTGGAGCGCCTGGGCTACCTGCGCGATGGCCGCGCGATCGAGCTGTCGCAGTCGATCTACCGCGGCGACACGTACGACTTCGTCGCCGAGCTCAACGCCTCCTGAGCCTGGGCGCTCCGGTGCCGCCGGGCATGGCATCTGCCGGGCTTTCCACCCGCGACACGGCGCGTTTGCGGCGGGCGAGTCTTCGCCCTGGAACCCGAGTGGCCGGCGCCGTCCGCATTTTTAGGACAATGGCAGACTTTTCCTTGCGCTTGGGGCGCCGCCCGCGTGCATCCGTGAATTTCCCTTTCCTCGTTCGGCGCAGCGTTTCCCTGGGACTGACATGAGAGCTACCTCGCGCGCCGTGCTGGCGCTGACCCTTGCCACCGGCCTGCAGGCGGCATTCGCCGCCAGTGCGCCCGCATCCGCCGCGTCGCAACCCGACAACGCCGTGCCGGCTGCTTTCGCCGTGCCGTTCAATGCGGCGCAGGAATTGCTGAAGGCCGGCAACGCCGCCGGGGCGCTGGCCAAGCTGAAGGAAGTCGAGGCCCTGCCCGATCAGACGCCGTACGAGAAGTACCTGGTGCTGCGCGTGAAGGCGCCGGCCGAATACTCGGTCAACGACACCGCGGCGGCGACCGCCGACTTCGATGCGCTGCTGGCCAACCCGCTGCTGCCCGCCGAAGATCGCCCGTTGATGCTGAAGTTCGCCGCGGAAATCCTCTACAGCAGCGAGCAGTATCCGAAGGCCGCCGTCGCTCTCCAGCGCTACATCGACGCTGGCGGCAACGATCCGCAACTGAAGGAGCTGCTGCCGCAGGCGCAATACGCCGCCAAGGACTTCTCCGCGGCCGCCAAGGGCTTTCGCTCGGAGGTCGACGCCGCCATCGCCGCGGGCAAGGTGCCGTCGGACAAGCTGGTGCGCTTCATGGTCAGCGCCTACTTGGGCGAGAAGAACGACGCCGGCTACCTGTACGGCCTCGAGCTGCTGGCGGTGCACTACCCGAAGCCCGACTACTGGCGCGAGCTGATCGGCCGTGCGCGCGAGGTCGACAACTTCTCCGACCGCCTGACGCTGGACGTCTATCGCCTGAAGGCGCAGGTCCTGGGGCACGTGGACGATCGCGAACGCGTCAACTACGCCGCGATCGCGGCGCGCGCCGGCTACCCCGGCGAAGCCAAGAAGGTGCTGGACGACGCGTTCGCGACCAAGCCGTTCACGGGCGCCGAGCTCGCCGACGCCAACAGGCTGCGGTCCGAGATCAACAAGGCGGCAGCCGGCGACCTGGCCCAGGTGGCCGCCAACGAGAAGGCCGCGCAGGCCGCCAAGGACGGCAATGCGCTAGTCGCCCAAGGCCTGCTCGAGACCACGCAGGACAACGCCGCCAAGGGCGCCGACCTGATCGCGCAAGGCATCGCCCGCGGCGGCCTGCGCCAGCCGGAAGAGGCCAAGCTGCGTCTGGGCTAC
>JBJMWF010000525.1:0-5044 GCA_045810265.1 Vitreoscilla sp.
GAGCCGACCGAGCGCGAGAAGGGCCTCAGCTACGTGACCGGCCATCGCGTCACCGGCGCGAACGGCCTGAACGACCTGAGCTTCTCCTATCCGCAGACCGGCGAGGTGGCCGCGCCGCGCGTGCTCAAGAACGTCACGGTGCGCGTCAAGGCGGGCGAGCGCATCGCCATCCTCGGCCGCATCGGCAGCGGCAAGTCCACCATCCTGCGCCTGATGGCCGGGCTGTACCAGCCGGCCGAGGGCTACGTCGACGTCGACGGCCTGGACCTGCGCCAGCTCGACCCGGCCGACTACCGCATGCGCGTCGGCTTCGTCTCGCAGGAGCCGCGCCTGTTCAACGGCACGCTGCGCGACAACGTGATGATGGGCCGCTCGCAGCTCGATGCAGCCAAGCTCTCGGAGGTCGCCCGCGTCACCGGCCTGGATCGCGTGGTGGCCGGGCATCCGCAAGGCTGGGAGCTGTCGGTGGGCGAGATGGGCGGCCTGCTCTCCGGCGGCCAGCGCCAGCTCGTCGCGCTGGCGCGTTGCCTGATCACCAAGCCGCAGATCCTGTTGATGGACGAGCCCACCAGCTCGATGGACGCGCAATCCGAAGTGATGTTCCTGCGCCAGCTCAAGGAAGCCGCCGGCACGCGCACGCTGATCATGGTCACTCACCGCCCCGCGGTGCTGGAACTGGTGGACCGCGTGATGGTGGTCGACGGCGGCAAGGTGGTGCTCGACGGCCCGAAGGCGGCGGTGCTGGCCGCGTTGTCCGGCATCAAGCCGCCGGGCCAGCAGCAGCTGCCGCAGCAGCGCCCGTCCAGCGAGCAACCGGTGCAGCGCCAGGCTGCGCCGTCGATGGAAAGGGCGCAGGCCGCCTGACGCGCCTGTCCGTCGACGACGATGCCCCGCTTCAGCCTTCCCTTCAGGATGCCGTTCTTCAAGGCGCCCGAGCCCGAGCTCGCGGTGCCACAGATGGGCGGCCGTGCGCGCCGCGGCGACGCCGCCTTCATGAGCGGCGTGCGCGCGGCGCAGGTCGTCGAGGCGGCACCGCAGGTCACCTGGGTGCTGTACCTGATGGCGGCGGCGCTGACCTCGGCGCTCAGCTGGGCCGCGGTGGCCCGCGTCGACGAAGTCACCAAGGCGGATGCGCGCATCGTGCCCGAAGGCCGCGAGCAGGTCATCGCCAGCCTCGAAGGCGGCATCCTGCGCGAGCTGTTCGTCAAGGAAGGCGAGCAGGTGGAGGCGGGCCAGGACCTTGCCGAACTCGACCCGACGCGCTTCCAGGCGCAGCAGGCCGAAGGCCAGGCCAAGCTGGTCGCGCTGAAGGCGCAGATCGCCCGGCTGACCGCCGAGGCCACCGGCCGCGCGCTGGTGTTCCCGGCCGAGGTCGAGGCCGTGCCCGAGGTCGCCCAGAGCGAGCGCGATTCCTACCTCGCCCGAAAGCGCGCCAACGACGACGCGGCCGGCTCCAACCAGCGCGGCATCGACATGCTGCGCCGCGAGCTGGCGATGTCCGAGGCGATGTCGGCCAAGGGGCTGCTGTCCGAAGTGGAGCTGCTGCACCTGCGGCGCCAGATCAACGAGATGTCGCTGCAATCGGAGGACCGGCTCAACCGTTTCCGCCAGGATGCTTCCACCGAGCTGGCCAAGCTCAGGACCGACCTGGCCGCGCTGGAGGAACAGCAGGCCGGCCGCCAGGACGTGCTCTCGCGCACCAAGATCAGGTCGCCGGTGCGCGGCATCGTCAAGAACATCCGCGTCAACACGCTGGGCGGCGTGATCGGCGGCGGCGCGCCCATCATGGAGATCGTTCCGATCGGCAAGCTCACGCTGATCGAGGCGCATGTCAGGCCCGGCGAGATCGGCTTCCTGCAGGTCGGCCAGGTCGCCAAGGTCAAGCTCGCGGCCTACGACTTCGCGCTGTACGGCGCCATCGACGGCACCATCGAATCGATCAGCCCCGATGCGCTCGGCGACCCCGACCGCGCCGTCGGCAGCGCCGACCCGACCTACTACCGCGTGATGCTGCGCGTGGACGCCAACACGCTGCACGAGAAGGGCAAGACACTGCCGCTGCTGCCTGGCATGACGGGCAGCGTGGAGGTGCGCATCGGCGAGCGCTCGGTGCTCAACTTCCTGCTGCGGCCCATGGTCAAGTCCAAGGAAGCGTTCCGCGAACGCTAGGCGATCAGGGCCGGGGAATGACTCGGCTTCGCGCCGCTTATCGGCCGAACGCCAGCCCTTGCGTCAACTCATGATGAGGACATTGCAAGAAGCTGTCCTGCCATGGGATCCATGAACCTCAAATCGACCTGGTTGGCCTTGGCCGTCGCGCTCGGTGCAGCCGTCTCGGCGCCGGCTCCGGCCGCGACTGCCCGCCGCCTGTCCACCGCTGCACCCGTGGCCGTCGCCGCGCCGGCCTCGAACGGCCGCTGCATCAACGACGAAGGCGCCGATCCGCAGAACCCGCCGACGTTCCGCACGGTGCCGGCGAGCTCGGGCTCGTCGTCGCAGCCGGCCAACGTCGCGGCACCGCGCGTGAACCTGCTGAGCATGGTGCAATCGGCCATCCGCCGCAGCAACGCCGTCGGCGCCGCCAGGCTGCTGGCCGAAGCCGCCGCCAGCGACATCGACGAGGCCCGAACGGGCGCTTATCCGCAGGTCGGCATCTCCGGCCAGATCGGCGGGATCGACGCCGGCGCGCCCAACTCCGCGGCCGTGCACGGCTCGCAGTTCCAGGGCGGGCTGTCCGTCACCGCGCCGCTGTACGACGGCGGCCACATCCGCGACATGACCGAGTACCGCAGGCACCTGGCGGAGGTCGCCAAGTTCGGCGAGGTGGGCGCGCAGGAGCAGATCGCGTTGCAGACGGTCTCGCTCGCGCTCGATCGCAGCCGCTACACCGTCCAGGCGCAGGTCTATGAGCAGTACGCCCGCAAGATGAGCTGCCTGGTGGACGCGCTGCAGCAGATCGTGACTGCCGACCGCGGCCGCACCAGCGAGCTGGTGCAGGCCAGGAAGACCCAGCAGCAGGCCGAGCTGTCGCGCGACCAGGTGCTGTCGCAAAAGCGCCTGACCGAGATCCGCCTCAAGCGCTTCGTCGGCGACGACCTGCCGCCGACCGAAGGCATCACGTCGGTGATGCTGGACACGCCGGCACTGCCGGATCTCATCACCATGGCCTCGCGCGCCTCGGAGATCCAGGCACTGGACTCGCAGGCCGCCGCGCTCGATTCCTACGTGCGGGCAGTGCTCGACGGCCAGAAGCCGCAGCTGGGCGTGCTGGTGGCGGCGACCAAGTCGGCCGGCGCGGGGACGTCGCGCTCGGTGTCGGGCGGGCTCACGTTCAACTGGCAGGTGTTCAACGCTTCCAACAAGTACACGACCGAGTCGGCGCGCAAGCGCGCCGCGGCCGCGCGCCTGACGCGCGAGGACGCGCTGGAATCGCGCAAGTACCGCATGGCCGAGGTGCACGAGCAGGCCGAGCATGCGATGGACCGGGCACGCAGCGTCATCGAGATCCTGCACAACAGCGAGCTGGTGCGCAACTTCACGCTGCAGCAGTGGCAGCAGCTGGGCCGGCGCTCCCTGTTCGACGTGATGGCCGCCGAGGGCGACCACTACAACATGCGGGTGCAGTACGTGGACGCGCTGTACGACACGCAGCAGTCCAACGCGCTGCTGTGGTCGCTGGGGCTGGGGTTGGCGGTGCACCTGGAGTAGGGCGGGGCCGCTCCCGTTGGAGGGGCGCCGGGAGGCGCCCTGGCGGCGCCGTGGGCGCCGCTTTGGCCGTTCCGGCGCCGATATGAGGGCCCGGATCCGGCCTATTCGCGCGATCGCGACCGGCCCTGCCGCGCGAACATCCTGGCCATTCCCATAAAGTTTTCCCAGGAGTCGCCGAATGCAGCAGTCCAGCCAGGTTGCCCCCCACGTCGCGCCACAGCATGCTCACGGCGCGGCCTCCGGCGCGATGCCGGCGGATGCGGCGAGCGTCGCCCTCGCGGCGGTCGCGGCCCCTGGCGCCGAGCGCATCGTCATCGACCGCAACCTGCTGCTGCAGGGCATCGCGCTGCAGAACGAAGGCAAGCTGGAGCAGGCCCAGGCCGTGTTCGAGCTGTTCCTCACCCATATCCCCAACGAAGGCGTCGCCCTGTACTCGCTGGCCGTCGTGCTGATGGAGCGCTTCGGCGCCGAGCGTGCGCTGCCGGTGGTCGAACGCGGCGTGCAGGTGGCGCCCACGTTCGCGCCGATCTGGTACGCGGCGGGCGCGGTCCAGCAGCGCCTGGGCCTGCGCGACGCGGCCATCAAGAGCTACGAGCGCGCGCTCGAGCTCAAGCCCGACTACGTCGAGGCCCTGATCAACAGCGGCACGCTGTACCGCGAGACGCTCAACCACCACGCCGCCATCGACCGCTTCAACCGCGCCCTGGCGCTCAAGCCCGACCACCTGAACGCGATGTCCAATCTCGCGATCATGCTGACCGAGTTCAAGCGTCCACTCGAGGCGGTGGCCATGTTCGAACGCCTGCTGCAGATCAAGCCCGACTTCGAATACGGCGTCGGCTCGATCTGCTACGAGCGCATGCACGCCTGCGACTGGTCGCATTTCGATTCCGACGTGGCCAAGATCCTGGCCGGCATCGAGGCCGGCCAGCCCATCGCCAAGTCGCTGGGCGTGATGTCCATCACCGACGACGCCGCCGTGCATCACAAGTGCGCCGAGATCTTCGCCGCCCAGCGCTACACGCCGCGCCACGCGCCGCTGTGGACGGGCCAGCGCTATCGCCACGACCGCATCCGCATCGCCTATGTCTCGCCCGACCTGCGCGAGCACCCCGTGGGCCACCTGATGGCCGGCATCTTCGAGCGCCACGACAAGAAGCGCTTCGAGACGATCGCCATCTCGATCGGCGCCAACGACTCGAGCCGCCTGCGCCAGCGCATGGTCGACACCTTCGACCACTTCATCGACGCGCGCCTGATGGACAGCCGCAAGATCGCCGAGCTGATGCGCGAGATGGAAGTCGACATCGCCATCGACCTGGCCGGCTTCACCGCC
>JBJMWF010000526.1:0-3620 GCA_045810265.1 Vitreoscilla sp.
GGCCTGTATGCCGCCGCGACGCTGGCGCTGTCCTGGGCCTCGTGGCGCTGGATCGAGCAGCCGTTCCGCACCCGTGGCGCCGGTCCGCTTCCCGCACGCGTCCACGTGTTCGGCGCGACGGCGGCCATCACCGGAGCCGGCCTGGCGTTCGCCTTCGTCGTGCATGCGGGACAAGGCTTTCCGGGGCGCTTCCAGCAGCCCGCCCGCAGCTTCGCCGCGGCCGCGCTGGACACCAACCCGCAACGCCAGCGCTGCGATCGCCTGCCGCCCGAGCGCATCGCCGCCGGGCAGGCCTGCACGCTGGGCGCAGCCGGTCCGGATGCGCCCGCCTTCGTGCTGATCGGCGACAGCTACGGCGACGCCGCTGCCCCGGGCATCGACGAGTCGGCACGCGCACTGGGCCTCAAGGGTTTGAGCCTGACCTACAGCGGCTGCTTCCCGCTATTGGGAGCACGCCAGGACAACCCGGCCTGCGCCCGCTTCATGGACGCCGCCGCCGCCTACGTGACCTCGCACCCGGCCGTGCGCAACGTGGTGCTGGTGGGTCGATGGACCTCGGCGCTGCTGGGCGACCGCTTCGGACAGGTGCGCACGCAGGGCTGGTACGTGCAGGACGCGCTGTCCACCGAACGCAGCACCGACGAGAACCGGCGGGTCTTCGAGCGCAGCTTCGAGCGCCTGCTGACCGCGTTCGACGGCCGCCGCGTCGCCGTGGTGGCCTACATCCCGGAGCAGCGCTACGACGTTCCGCGCGCACTGGCGCTGTCGGCCACCTTCGGCTTTCCGGCGCAGCCCGCGTTGCCGGTCGGGCTGCACGAGCAGCGTCAGGGGGAACTGCGCGCCGCCTTCGAGCGTCTGCGCGCGCAGCATCCGTTCGAGCTCGTCGACGTCGGGCAGGCCTTGTGCGGCGCGCAGGTGTGCGACGTGCTGCGCAGCGGCGTGCCGCTCTACGCGGACGACAACCACCTGTCCGCGCATGGCGCCGAGGCGCTCTCGGACGTGTGGTCGACGGCGCTGGGCGTGTCGCGGGCGCCGGCCATCGCGGTCGCCGCCGGGACCGTCGCAAACGTGCCGGTGTCCCGATGAAGGGCGTGCTTCAACACATCCAGGCCTTGCGCTTCGTCGCGGCCGCCATGGTGCTGACCAGCCACCTGCAGCACGAGGTGCCGGCCATCGCCGGCCTCGCGCACGCCGGCTGGGAGCCCTGGCGACCGGTGTTCTTCGCCGGCGGCGTCGACATCTTCTTCGTCATCAGCGGCTTCATCATGTTCACCATCGCCGGCGCCGACTTCGGCCGGCCGGGCGGCGCGCGCGAGTTCCTGGTGCGCCGTTTGCTGCGCATCGTGCCACCTTACTGGCTGTTCACCACGGCCATGGTGGTGGCGGCGCTGGCCTTCAGCAGCCACGTCGCGCATGCACAGCTCGCGCCGCTGCACGTGCTGGCCTCGTACTTCTTCATTCCCGTGGCCAATGCGTACGGCAAGCTGTTCCCGGTGCTCATCCTCGGCTGGACGATCAACTTCGAGATGCTGTTCTACGCGGTGTTCACGCTCGGCCTTTTGTTCACGCGCCGTGTCGGCCTGGGCCTGATCGCGGGCGTCATCGCCTTGCTGGGCCTGGCGGGACTGGTCTTCGTGCCGCCGGGCCCGTTCGCGTTCTGGTGCAACCCGATCGTGTTCGAGTTCCTGATGGGGATCGCGCTCGCCTGGGCGCGCCAGCGCGGCGTGACCTGGCCTCCCGCGCTCGCGCTGGCTGCCGTGCTGGCCGGCGTCGTCCTCATGGTGCTGGCGATGCGCGCCGGCTTGGCCGACCATCTCTGGCTCGCCCGCCCGTTGTGGATGGGCGTGCCGGCGGCCCTGTTCTGCGCAGCGGCCGCGTTCATGCGCGAGAAGCCGGCGCCCGGGCCGCTGCTGCGCGCGGCGATGTTCGGCGGCGACGCCTCGTTCGCCATCTACCTGTCCCACCCGTTCACCCTCACCGCGGTCGCGGCACTGTGGCGCTTGACCGGCATCGGGCAGCCGGCCGCCTACATCGCCGTTGCCGCCGCCGCGTCCATTGGCGTCGCCGCCGTGCTGCACGTCGTGCTGGAAAGGCCGCTGGTCAAGCGCCTGAACGGCTGGGCGCGCGGCGCGTTCGCGCCTCGAGCGCCCAGCCTGGCCTTGTTCCCCAGGGAGGAACCCCATGCGCCCTAGCCTTGCCTGCCTTGCCCTGACGGCCATCGTCGGCCTGCACGGCGCGACCGCGCGTGCGGCGGACCTGCTGCCGCATCCGGCGCTGGCGATCGCCCTGCCGCTGCAGCCGCCCGGCCCGAAATGCGCCGCGGTCAGCGGCGAGGTCTCCCCCACGGGCGTGGTCGCGGTGACACAGACCTTCTTCGACCCCTTCGACACCCTGGACCTGTCGACCCAGCGCTGGTTGCCGTACTTCGACGGCGGCTACGACCCGGCCACCGGCACGTACCTGGGCGCGACGTGGGGCCTGTCCAAGCGCACGCTGTCGGGCACGGGCGAGGAGCAGATCTACGTCGACCCGAGCTATGCCGGAACCGGCACTACCCCGCTCGGACTCGCCCCGTTCGCGGTTCGGGCCGGCGTCCTGAGCATCACGGTCAACCGGGTGCCCGAGGCGATGCGGGCACAGCTGTACAACCGCCGGTACTACTCCGGCGTGCTGACCACGCGGGCCTCGCTGGTGCAACGCTTCGGCTACTTCGAGATGCGCGCCCGCGTGCCGGCCGGCAAGGGCTTGTGGCCCGCGTTCTGGCTGCTCGACGCGGACAAGAAATGGCCGCCGGAGATCGACGTGCTCGAGGTGGTGGGCGGCCAGTCCACGCAGATGGTCACCACCACGCACTCGGCCGATGCGTCCGGCGGCGACGTGGCCTCGGGCTGTCGCACGACGCTGGCGGACGCCACCACCGCGTTCCACGACTTCGGCGTGCTGTGGACGCCCGAGCGCATCGCCTACTACATCGACCGCGTTCCGGTGGCGCAACTGGCCACCCCCGCGGGCGTCGACAAGCCGATGTACATGCTGCTCAACCTGGCCATCGGCGGGCGCATGGCCGGCTCGCCGGACGCCACCACGCCGCTGCCCAGCAGCTTCGACATCGACTGGGTGGCGGCCTATTCGCTGCCAGGCCTGGCTCCCTGCGACCCCGCACACACCGCCTCGGAGATCGACGCATGCCCGCCCCGATGATCGCTGCCGAAGCCCTGGTGATCGGCATCCCCACGTACCGCCGGCCCGAACAGTTGCATGCCTTGCTCATGAGCCTGCTGCCCGAGCTCGTGGCGCAGCCGGCGCTGGTGATCGTCGGCGACAACGAGTGCGGCAGCTCCGCGCCCGACATCGTCGAGGCCTTTCGCGCGCAGTGGCCGGACACGGTCTGCGTGCCGGTGCCCGAACGCGGCGTCGCGCAAGTGCGCAATGCGCTCGTGCGCGAGGCCGGCGAACGCGCGCCGGACTGGCAGTGGCTGGTGATGCTCGACGACGACGGCCTGGCCACGCCGGGCTGGCTCGAGGGACTGCTGCGCACCGGCCTGGCCCACGGCGCGCACCTGGTGGGCGGCCCGGTGCGGGGCGTGCTGCCCGCCGGCGCCGGCCCGCTCGCACGCAAC
>JBJMWF010000527.1:0-5580 GCA_045810265.1 Vitreoscilla sp.
AGGAACTTGGCCTTCTGCGGCACCTTCTCGCGCTCGGCGGTGACGACGATCCGGTCGACGAACGGCGTCTTCTTGCCGCAGTCGTCGAGCAGCCCGCTCTCCTTGTCGCCCGGCATGCCCTCGCACGGATACGGTTCGCCGCGGTAGTTCGGATTGCGCGACATGACCTGGCGGCGGTCCTTGAAGTACTCCGTCTGCATGAAGGGGCCAGTGCCCACGGGCCAGGTGTCCAGCGTGAGGCTGGCATCGGCCATGCCGGGTTGCGCATAGAAGGCATCGGCTTCCCAGGGCACGGGGGCCATGAAGGTCATCGCCATCCAGTAGTTCCATTGCGGATAGCGGCCCTTGATGCGCACGCGGAACGTGTATTTGTCCGGCGCGCTGGCGCCGGCCAGCGGGAACTTGCGGAAATCCAGGAACGGCAGGTCCAGGCTCGCGGGATCAAGCCCGGCGCGCAGCTTCCTGTCCTCCTTCTTGATGAGGTCGCCGTAGTCCTTCAGGCCGATCACGTACTCGGAGAAGATGCCGAAGATCGGCGCGGTGATGCGCGTCGTGGCGTGGCGCTTGAGCGCGTAGACGTAGTCGTCGGCGACCAGCTCGCGCGTGCCCTGGTGCTCGAACTGCAGCGGCGAATAGCGGGCGCCGAGCTCGCCTGGCTTCATCGAGTGGTAGTAGTAGCGGCCGCTCGCGTCCCTGGCGAAGGCCGGGTGCGGCTGGTAGAGGATGCCGGGCTTGATCTTGACGTCGTAGACGCTCTCGGCAACCTGGTCGGCCGGCGCGTCGTCGGGCAGCAGCTTGCCGTCCTTGTCGTGGAAACTGGGCTTGGCGATGTCCTGTGCCGCCTTGCCAACGAGCTGGTACGGGCGCTTCAGGTAGTGGTAGCCGTAAGGCGGCTCGTAGATCTGGTAGGTGAACGTGGTGTCGTTGGACCAGTACGACGCCGTCGGATCCATGTGGCGCGGCGAGCTCTCCTGCATGGCGGTGAACAGGGTGTTCTCGGTGGCCGCGCCGCTTTCCCAGGGGCTGTTGTCACAACCGGCCAGTGACACCAGCAGCGCGCCCATCACCAGCCAGGCGCTGCACCAACGACCAAACACACCGCCCATGCGGACTCTCCAGGACTCGAGTCGCAAGCCGGTGCGGGGAGATGATCCTGCCCGGCTCGTCAACAAAACAAAACCGCCTCCGCCAGCCTTCGGGTTGTGCCCGGGGCCGCGCGAGGCGTGCATGCCAATTTTAGAGGCACGCTCCTGGCGGCCCCCTAGGGGTTTTCAGCCCTGTTGCAGCGCAACAAGCAAGCCGCGGGCCGGATTTCTCCGAGGCGCACGGCAGACCCTGTCTAGACAAGTCGTCTCAGTGGTCGTGGTGCGCGTGGCCGTCGTGGTCGTGGCCGTCGTGGTCATGGTGGTGATGCGCGTGGTCCTCGTCCCAGCCTAGGAAGACGTCGCGCCCCTGCACCACCAGGTGTCCCTTGACGCCGAACGGCACCGTCACCTTGGTCGGCACGTGGCCGAACGGGAAGCCCGTGAGGATGGGCACGTCGATCAGTGAGCGCAGGTGCGCGACCACCGTCTTGAGCGTGTAGCCGCGGTCCAGCGGCGACTTGTTCCAGTCGCTGAACGCGCCCAGCACGATGGCCTTTTGCGACGCCAGCACACCAGCCTGGTGCAGCTGCAGCAGCATGCGCTCGACGCGGTACGGATGCTCGGCCACGTCCTCCAGCAGCAGCACCCCGCCCTTGACCCGGGGCCAGTGCGGCGTGCCCAGCAGCGAGCACAGCATCGCCAGGTTGCCGCCCCACATGAGGCCCCGCGTGTCCAGGCCGTCGAAGCCGGCCTCGGTGCGGAAGCCGACCGCCTCCAGCGCGCCGGTCATCGCCTCGGCGAAGCAGTCGGGCGTCACTTCGTCGAGCTCGGGCCGGCCGAAATCGTCGCAGGCGAGCGGGCCCCACCACGTCGGCGCCTTCCTGTGCGCCAGCAGGCCCATCTGCAGCGCGGTCAGGTCGCTGTAGCCAACCCAGCGCGTGCCGGCCTCGACGCTCGCGGCCAGCAGCGACCAGTCCAGGCGATCGAGCAGCCGCGTGAGCCCGTAGCCCCCGCGCGTGGCGAGCGCGACGCCCGGGCGGGCGCGCGCGACGCGGTGGATGGCCTCCAGGCGCACGTCGTCTTCGCCGGCGAAACGCTGGTGCCTGGCGAGCGCGGCTTCGTCGATCGCCACGTCGAAGCCGTAGCCTTTCAGGCGCCTGGCCGCAAGCCGCAGCGGGGCCGCGGCGGCGAGCACGCCGGCGGGGGTGTAGAGGATCAACGACGTCATTGGGAACCTTCGTCCTGCGGACTGCGGTGGTCGCCCTTCGGGCGGCAGTGATGGCTCACGCGGACGCTCCGCTGGCGCCCGGCGGGAGCGGGGAATCCGGATCGATCTCGGTGGCGAGTCCGACCGGAAGCGAGTCTTCGATGGTCACGTCGGCGACGGGAATCGCCTCGTCTCCGGCCGGCGCCTGCAAGGCGGCCTGGCGCGCCTTGTGGGCCGCGCGGCGTTCGGCGAAGAACTCGCGCAGCAAGGCGCCGCATTCGGACTCCATGCAGCCGCCGGCGACCACCGTCTGGTGATTTAGCTGCGGCAATGCGAACAGGTCGATCACCGAGCCCGCGGCGCCGGTCTTGGGGTCGCGCGCGCCGAACACGACGCGCTTGAAGCGTGCGTGGATCAGCGCCATCGCGCACATCGCGCAGGGCTCCAGCGTGACGACGATGGTGCACTCGGGCAGGCGGTAGTTGTCCAGCAACTGGGCCGCGTGGCGCAGCGCCACCAGCTCGGCATGCGCGGTCGGATCGGTGGTGGTGATGGGCCGGTTGTAGCCGGTGGCGACGACCTGCGGCACGCCGTCGGCGTCGTCCTTGAGGATCACCGCGCCGACCGGCACCTCGCCCACCAGCCACGCGTTCTGCGCCTGGTCCAGCGCCTGGCGCATCGCGCGCTCCTCGGCGGGGCTGAACAACGACGGCCCGGCGTCGGACGAGGAGCTCATCGCCTGATCGAGCAGCGCGGGTGCGTTCAACGCGGGCCGTCCTCGCCGGCGCTGGCGGCGCGATCGGGCATCTGCTGCGCGCCGGCCTTCATCGCCGCATCGAGCTGGCGCTGGTATTGCGTCACCTGGTTCTGCGGGCTGCCGGCCAGCGCACCGGAGGCCGCGTCCGAGGCCGCGGCGGAGGGCAGGAATCGCTTGCTGGCCTGCAACTGGCTGCGCACCGAGACCGCGACGATGGCCAGCACGATCAGCAAGGATCCGACGGTCAGCAGGGCTCTCATGGCGGGATGGGTACGAAGCAAGCGAAGCGTGCATTATCGGCGCTCTGCGAGAAGTCCCGCGGGGCGGCGGCACGCGGCCTTGGCTACCATTGGCCGCACGATCAACTCCGCAGTCGTCGCGCCATGACCACTCCGCTCCAGGACATTTCCGTCAACCGCATCGACGGCGCGCCGACCAACCTCGGCGCCTTCGCCGGCAAGGTGCTGCTGGTGGTCAACGTGGCCTCCAGGTGCGGCCTGACGCCGCAGTACGAAGGCCTCGAGAAGCTCTACGAGGAAAAGCGCGCGCAAGGCCTGGAGGTGCTCGGCTTTCCGGCCAACGACTTCGGCGCCCAGGAGCCCGGCACCGACGCCCAGATCAGCCAGTTCTGCTCGCTCACCTACGACGTGAAGTTCCCGCTGTTTTCCAAGATCTCGGTGGTCGGGGCCGATCGTCATCCGCTCTACGCGAACCTGGCCGCCGCGCAGCCCGAGGCGATCGGAAGCGCGCCGTTCCGCGAGGAATTGAAGGGTTACGGCATCACGCACGGCGACCCGGCGGACGTGATGTGGAACTTCGAGAAATTCCTGGTCGGCCGCGACGGCCGCGTCATCGCGCGCTTCGCGCCGGACATCGCGGCCGACGACCCTCGGCTGGTCAAGGCGATCGACGACGCTCTGGCGGCCTGAGCCGCGGCGGTAGCATGCGGGCATGTGCTCGAACTACCGCCCGGTCACTCGCCTGGATCGACTGCTGACCTTCTTCGGCGTCGAGCGCGACCGCGACGCGGAGCCGGACGATGTCTTTCCGACCGACATGGCGCCGTTCATCCGCCTGTCGATCCCGGGGCAGGACGGCGGCCGGCCGGCCCTGGTCGCCGAGGACGGTATGTTCGGGCTGCTGCCCAACTTCGCCACCGAGCTGAGCTTCGGCCGGCGCACCTACAACGCCCGCAGCGAAACCATCGCCACCTTGCCGAGCTTCAGACAGCCCTGGGCCGCGGGCCAGCGCTGCATCGTTCCGGCCGAGGCGATCTTCGAGCCGTGCTACGAGAGCGGCAAGCCGGTGCGCTGGCGCATCTGGCAGGACGGCGAAGTGCCGATGGGCATCGCGGGCATCTACCGCCGCTGGCGCAATCCCAAGGGCGGCGAACTGTTCACGTTCACCATGATCACGGTCAATGCGGACACCCATCCGCTGTACCGCCGCATGCAGAAGCCCGGCGACGAGAAGCGCATGGTCGTGATCCTCGACCGCGAGCAATACCTGCCCTGGCTCACCTGCGACGTCGCCGAGGCGCCGAGCTACTTCCGGCAGTGGCCCGGCACGCTGCTGGCGGAGCCGGCGCCGCTGGTGCGCGCGCCGCGCGTCGCGGCCGAGCCCCCGGCGCGCGACGAGATCCTGCCGCCCAAGCCACCCAAGCCAGTGCCGCCGCCTCCGCCGCCGCCGGCCCAGGGCAGTCTTTTCTAGCTCACTCCCATTCGATCGTGGCCGGCGGCTTCGAGCTCACGTCGTAGGTCACGCGGTTGATGCCGCGCACCTCGTTGATGATGCGCCCCGACACCTTCTTGAGCAGGGCGTACGGCAGCTCGGCCCAGTCGGCCGTCATGAAGTCGCTGGTCTGCACGGCGCGCAGCGCGACGACGTAGTCGTAGGTGCGGCCGTCGCCCATCACGCCCACGCTCTTGACCGGCAGGAAGACGGTGAAGGCCTGGCTGGTCAGCTCGTACCAGGACTTGCCGGTGGCGCTGTCCTTGAAGTTGCGCAGCTCCTCGATGAAGATCGCGTCGGCGCGGCGCAGCAGGTCGGCGTAATCCTTCTTCACCTCGCCCAGGATGCGCACGCCCAGGCCCGGGCCGGGGAACGGATGGCGGTAGACCATCTCGGGCGGCAGGCCGAGCGCGACGCCAAGCTCGCGCACCTCGTCCTTGAACAGGTCGCGCAAGGGCTCCAGCAGCTTCAGCCCCAGTTGCTCGGGCAGGCCACCGACGTTGTGGTGGCTCTTGATCGTGATGGCCTTCTTGGTCTTGGTGCCGCCCGATTCGACGACGTCCGGATAGATCGTGCCCTGCGCCAGCCACTTGGCGCCCTTGTGGCCGCCCGTGCCGGCCACCAGGCGCGCGGCCTCGGCCTTGAAGACCTCGACGAACTCGCGGCCGATGATCTTGCGCTTGGCCTCCGGGTCGGTGACGCCGGCCAGGTGGCCCAGGAACTGGGCGCTGGCGTCGACGTGCACGACCCTGGCGTGCAGGCGGCCCGCGAACATCTCCATCACCATCTTGCCCTCATCC
>JBJMWF010000528.1:0-12846 GCA_045810265.1 Vitreoscilla sp.
GGGCAGGGCGGCGTTGTCCAGGTTGGCGCCGGCGAAGGCCTGGGCGACGAAGCGCGCGGCCGACGGGTAGCCTGGCGTGTGATCGTTGCCCACGAGGTCGTTGTCGATCGTCTTGGGAATGTGCACGCAGCGCAGCGGATGACCCGCCTTGCGCGCCTCGTCGGCGACGATGCGCACGGTGTCCGACGAATCGTTGCCGCCGATGTAGAAGAAGTGGCCGATGCCGTGTGCCTGCAGCACCGCCAGGATGCGCTGGCAGTAGGCGAGGTCGGGCTTGTCGCGGGTGGATCCGAGCGCCGATGCCGGCGTGCGCGCGACCTGCTCGAGGTTGTGCAGCGTCTCCTGCGTCAGGTCGACCAGCTCCTCGTCGACGATGCCGCGCACGCCGTGCAGCGCGCCGTAGACACGCTCGACCTGCGCGAACCGCCGCGCTTCCAGCACCACGCCGACCAGCGACTGGTTGATGACGGCGGTCGGGCCGCCGCCTTGCGCGACGAGGATCTTGATCGGACTCATGGGTCGGCACTCCGGTCGTTGGCAGGGAGTCGATCTTACGACTGTGGCCCCGGGGTCTGGCCCCGGGGTCTGGCCCTGACGTCTGACCCCGTTCCACGCAAGGCCGTCATCCTGCGACTGCGCGCAGGATGACGAACTTCTAGGCCGGGCGGTGCCGGTGGATGTCGTGCGTGACGAACGGGTCGTCGCCTTCCGGGCGCTGCAACCACTCCGGATGCTCCAGCGTCCGGTTGATGTCCGCCAGGCCGCTGTCCCAGTGGCTGCGCATGGTGATGGCGCCGAACTCGTAGTCCTTGGACAGGCCGTCCCACTCCTTGTCCTGGTAGATCAGCTGGATCACGCTGATGCAGCGCGCGGTGGCCTGGTGCGCGGCGGCGCGCAGGGCCGGGTGCTTGTCGCGCAGGTCGGCCGGGATCTGCTCGAGGATCTCGCGCAGCATGCGGCGCTGGCGCTGTTCCTGCGCCTGCATGTTGGTGACGGCACGCGTGCGGCTCGAGTACTGGATGTCCTTGACGCGCTCCTGGGCGTCGATCACGTTGGTCGGCAGCTTGCCGCGCGCGCTCCACAGGTCGATCTGGAAGGCCAGGGTGTCGCGCCGCGGATGGTCGTCCAGCACTTGCGTGAGCGGCGTGTTCGAGACCAGGCCGCCGTCCCAGTAGTAATGCACCGCACGTGGCGCGCCGCTCGCGCGCGAGGCGTCGATCGGCCCCGGATCCTCGATGGCCACGGCCGGAAAGCCGGGCGGCAGCGCGCCCGAGGCCATCACATGCTCGGCGCGGATGCGCTTGCGCCAGCGCCCGTGCTGGTTGTCGAACGCCTCGAAGTTGCCCGTCTCGACGTTGACGGCCGACACGGTCATGCGCGTGACGCCGGCGTTGATGCGATCGAAGTCGACCAGGCGCTCCAGCGTCGCCTTCAGCGGTGCGGTGTCGTAGAAGCTCGCCGCGTCCGGCGGCTGCGGGCCGACGAAGGCCGTCGGCGAACGTGGCGCGAAAAAGCCGCGCTGGCCCTCGGTCAGCGCGCGCCACGCGTTCCAGCCGTTCCAGATCTGGCGCCGCCAGTCGTCCACGGGCTCGACGATCGCGTCCATGAACGACAGCGCGTCGGGCCAGACGGCCGGCTGCGACACGGTGGTCCAGAAATCGCGCAGCTTGGCGATGCGATCCTTCGGCTCGTTGCCGGCGATCAGCGCCGCGTTGATCGCGCCGATCGAGATGCCGGCCACCCAGTCGGGCTCGATGCCGGCCGTCGCCAGGCCTTCCATCACGCCGGCCTGGTAGGCGCCCAGCGCGCCACCGCCTTGCAGCACGAGGGCGATGGTGTCGAAGGGTGGGCGGGTCAGGGGCATGGCACTCCACGTGGACAGGTCGGACCCCGCAGCTTATCGGGTTCCTGTTGCGCAGCGCTGAAGGCGGCCTTTGGCCTGATCTAATGGCAGCATGACCCACACACCACCCGCTCAGCTGGCCACCGACTTCGCGGCGCGGGGCGTCCTGGACGTCGAATGCGTGTTCCCGGATGTCTCGGGCCATCCGCGCGGCAAGCTGATGCCGGCGGCGGCGTTCGCGGCCGGCGCCGAACTGCGCATCGCGCAGGCGATCCCCATGCAGTGCGTGACGGGCGACTACTCCTACGATCCGATCTTTCCCGACCAGGATCCGGACGTGCTGCTGGTGCCCGACTACGCCACGCTCAAGCCGGTGCCCTGGGCCAGCGTGCCGCGCGCCCTCGCGATCCATGACTGCCGCGAGCTCGATGGCCAGTGGTGCCAGTTCGCGCCGCGCACCATCCTGCGCGACGTGATGGCGCGCTACGAGCGCCGCGGGTTGCGTCCGGTGGTCGCGCCCGAGATCGAGTTCTACCTCACCGCGCCCAACGAGGATCCGGCGCAGCCGCTGCGCGCGCCGGCCATGCGCGGCGGCCGCACCGAGGTCGGCCAGTCCGCCTTCAGCCTGGACACGCTCAACGAGCACGCCGCCTTCTGGGACGAGTTCCGCAGCACGCTGCAGGTGCTCGGCATCCGCGCCGACACCTGGATCCACGAGGTCGGCCTGACGCAGTTCGAGATCAACCTGCTGCACGACGACCCGCTCGTCGTCGCCGACCAGGCCTTCCTGTTCAAGTACGCGGCCAAGCAGACGGCGTTGAAGCACGGCATGAACGCCGTCTTCATGGCCAAGCCCATCGCGCACCAGCCGGGCAGCTCCATGCACCTGCACCAGAGCCTGGTCGACGCCGATGGCCGCAACGTCTTCAGCGGCGCGGACGGCGGCGAGAGCGACCTGTTCAGGCAGTACCTCGGCGGCCTGCAGGCCAACCTGCCCAGCCTGATGCTGCTGTTCGCGCCCTTCGTGAACTCGTATCGACGCTTCGTCAAGGGCAGCCAGGCGCCGGTCAATTTCCACTGGGGCTACGACAACCGCACCGCCGGCCTGCGCATCCCGCGCAGCGGGCCGGCCGCGCGACGCGTCGAGAACCGCGTGGCCGGGGCCGACGCCAATCCCTACCTGGTCATCGCCGCCACGTTGGCCGCCGGCCTGGACGGCATCGAGCGTGGACTGGCACCCACCGCCCCGATGGACGACAGCGCGCACGAGCAGCCCCACGCGCTGGCGCGCACCATCGTCGACGCGCAGCGCGACTTCGTGCGCGACGACGTCGCCGTGCGCCTGTTCGGCGAGCGCTTCGTGCGGGCGTACGCGTCGGTCAAGGAAGTCGAGTACGAGAGCTGGCTGGCCGAGATCGGCGCCTGGGAGCGGCGTTTCCTGGTGGCGCAGGCATGACCCGGACGGTCGCGGTCGTCGGTGCCGGGCCGGCCGGGCTGATGGCCGCCGAGGTGCTGCAGTCGCAGGGCGCGCAGGTGCACGTGTTCGACGCGATGCCCTCGGTGGGCCGCAAGTTCCTGCTGGCCGGGATCGGCGGCCTGAACCTCACCCACTCCGAGGCGATGCCGGGCTTTCTCGCGCGCTACGCGCAACGGGCGCCTGCGTTGGCACCGTCCATCGAGGCCTTCGGCCCGGATGCCGTGCGCGCCTGGGCGCAGGCACTGGGCGTCGGGACCTTCGTCGGCACCTCGGGCCGCGTGTTCCCGAAGGACATGAAGGCCGCGCCGCTGCTGCGCGCCTGGCTGCATCGCCTGCGCACGGGCAGCGCTGCCGACGGCGCCAGTCCACCGGTGCAGTTCCACATGCGCCATCGCTGGCTGGGCTGGAGCGGTGACGGCGCAAGCCTGCGTTTCGTGCATGCCGCCGGCGAACTGGCGTTTGCAGCGGACGCGACGGTGCTGGCGCTCGGGGGCGCGAGCTGGCCACGACTGGGCTCGGACGGCACCTGGGCACCGCTGCTCGAGGCGCGCGGCATTGCCGTCGCACCGCTGCGCCCGAGCAACTGCGGCTTCGACGTCGCGCCCACCGGCCCGGATCGCCGCGGCTGGAGCGAGCACCTGCGCGAGCGCTTCGCCGGCGAGCCGGTCAAGCCGGTCGCCATCACGGCCGCCGACGCCCTGGGCGTGGTGCAGCGGCAGCAAGGCGAATTCGTCGTCACCGAGTCGGGCATCGAGGGCAGCCTGGTCTATGCATTCTCGGCCGGCCTGCGCGACGCGATCGCGGCCCAGGGCCAGGCCACGCTGACGCTGGACCTGTTGCCGCAGCACACGCTAGAACAGGTGCGCGCCGAGACGCGGCGGCCCCGCGGCACGCGCAGCCTGTCCACGCACCTGAAGAGCCGGCTGCACCTGCAGGGCGTGAAGATGGGCTTGCTGCATGAATTGCTGTCGCCAGCGCAGCTCAACGACCCCGACGTGCTCGCCTCCTTCATCAAGGCCTTGCCGCTGCTGCTGGTGGCGCCGCGCCCGATCGACGAGGCGATCTCCAGCGCCGGTGGCGTGCGTTTCGAGGCGCTGGATGCGCGCCTCATGGCCAATGCGGTGCCGGGCCTGTTCGTTGCTGGCGAGATGCTGGACTGGGAGGCGCCCACCGGCGGCTACCTGCTCACCGCCTGCCTGGCCACCGGCCGCGCCGCCGGCCAGGGCGTCGTGGACTGGTGGCAGACCCTTTGACCCGGCCCCGCTACCATTGACCCTCACGATGATCTCGCTCCCTTCCCGCATGCCTTCGCGTTCCCCGTCCCGCCGTTCCCGTTCCGAGGTCGCGTTCGACGCCCAACCGGCCGCGAAGGCGCCGCAGCGCGAAGATCCGGCGCAGATCAGCGCGCCCGGTGCACTGCTGCTGCTGCTGGAGGGCCGCGCGCCGTGGGAGTTCGCGGCCAGCGTGGTCGCTGCGCCCTGGCTGCGCAAGCTGCCCCGGGGTGACGGGCATCGCGTGCTGGTGTTGCCCGGGCTGGCCGCCAACGACCTCACGACGCTGCCCATCCGCACCTTCCTGAAGGATCGCGGCTACCGGCCGTCGCCGTGGGACCAGGGCTTGAACCTGGGCCCGCGCGCGGGCGTGCTCGACACGCTGCGCGCACGCGTGCGCGAGCTGTTCAACGCGGATCGCCGCAAGATCAGCCTGGTCGGCTGGAGCCTGGGCGGTGTCTATGCACGCGAGATCGCCAAGGAGATGCCCGAGATGATCCGTTGCGTGATCACGCTCGGCTCGCCATTCGCCGGGCCGCCGCAGGCCACCAACGCCTGGTGGCTGTTCGAGCGTGTCAGCGGCCATCCCGAACCCGATGCCGCGATGCAGGCCGCGCTGCGCGTCGCCCCGCCGGTGCCCACGACCTCGATCTATTCGCGCACCGACGGCATCGTCGCGTGGCAGAGCAGCCTGAACCCGCCCGGCCCGCTGGCCGAGAACATCCGGGTGCACGCCAGCCACATCGGCCTGGGCCTGAACCCGCTCGCGATGATGGCCATCGCCGATCGCCTGGCACAGGATCCGGACGACTGGCGCCCGTTCGACACCAACGGTGTGCGACGCTTCTTCTTCAAGAACGGTTCGTGAAAATGAAGGTTCGCGCCAACGGCCTGATGATCGAGGTGGACGACCAGGGCCCGCGCGACGCGCCGGTGGCGCTGCTGGTGATGGGCCTGGGCATGCAGCTCACGGGCTGGCCGGATGAACTCGTGGCGCTGCTGCTCGGCCAGGGCCTGCGCGTCGTGCGCTTCGACAACCGCGACGCCGGCCTGAGCGACGGCTTCGATCACGCCGGGGTGCCCAGCATCCCGCTCAACGCGCTGCGCCATTTCCTGCGCCTGCCGGTGCGCGCGCCATATGCGCTCAAGGACATGGCCGCCGACGCGGTCGGCGTGCTGGACGCGCTGGGCATCGCGCGGGCGCACATCGTCGGTGCGTCGCTGGGCGGCATGATCTGCCAGCACATCGCCGCGGCCTGGCCCGAGCGCGTGGCCAGCGTCACGCTCATCATGACCACCAGCGGATCGCGCCGCCTGCCTGGCCCGACTCTGGAAGCCCGGCGCGCGCTGCTGTCGCGCCCCGCCAGCCAGGAACCCGAGGCGCTGATCGCGCACTCGGTCGAGGTCTTCACCAAGATCGGCAGTCCCGCCTATCGCCTGTCTCCGGCGGAAATGCGCGAGCGCGCGGCGGCCAGCATCGCACGCGCCTCGCGCCCGCAAGGCTCCGCGCGCCAGCTGCTCGCCATCGCGGCCGATGGCGATCGCACCCCCATGCTCGCGCGCATCCAGGCGCCGACGCAGGTGATCCACGGCGTGCTGGACCCCTTGGTGCCGGTGGAGAGCGGCCGCGACCTGGTGCGGCGAATCCCCGGGGCGCTGGGCGACTTCATCGAAGGCATGGGCCACGACCTGCCGCAGGCGCTGCTGGGCCGCATCTCGCAAGGCATCGCGGGCAACGTGCGGCGGGCGAGCTGAGCGTAGGCCGGTTACAGAGTGGGTCCGGCGAGGTCACGGCGGGCACGCGGATTGGAACCGCGGGCGGCGGGCAATCCCGTCGACCATGGCGTCGGCGTTCGCTGGGAGTAAGTGCCGGCCAACACAATGGCGCGCACCGACGTCGCGGCTCGTCGTCCGCAGCCAACGCGGCCGCACCAAGATCGCTCCTGAGCCCCAGCGGGTCGAAGGGTTTTCGCGCGCCTCGAGGCACGCCGTGCCGCCTCGACACGAGTTGCCGCCGGAGGTGCCTGGCATGTTCTCGTTCGCGCTGCGATGTCGACGAGCGAGACCCTCTCTTCGCGGACGAGAGCGTGCCTGGCACCGATCTGGCTGGGCCGGCGTCAGGCACCGCACCGGATCGCCGGCGGACGTTGGTCCAATGGGGGCATCGTGGCGGCGACCCGATGCGATGCCAGACACCTCCTGCACCGGCACGGCGTATCGACGGCCTTGGACAAGCGGCGCTCCGCACATCGGCGAAGGACAAGAAAATGGGCCGATCGGTTGCCCGATCGGCCCTGCTCCGCAGCGGATGCGACCCGAGGATCGCAGCCGTCCTGCGAGGTGGTCAGTTCGTCGTGACCGAGACGTCGTCCAGGACGAACGAGGTGGCCAGCGACGCGTCTTCCGTGCCCGTGAACTTCAGCGTCACCGACTTGCCGATGAACGAGCTGACGTTGATCGTCTTGAGCACATAGCCGGAGGCCGCGTTGACGTTGGAGTACGTCGCCAGCGTCGTGGCCGAGCCACCGCTGGGGGTCATGGTCACGGTCAGCTTGTCGTACGCCGTCGAGCCGGTCTCCGCAGTGTTGATGTGCAGGTAGAACGACAGGGTCGCGGTCGTCTTGCCGGACGGAATGCTGAAGGTCTGCGACACCGTGTCGGTGTGCGCCGAGCCGTAGCCGTCCATCCAGGCGAAGCCCGTGCCGCCGTGCGCCGTCTGGCCCGAGCAGCTGGAGTTGGTGCACCACACGCCGGAGCTCACCGTCCAGGGCGAGGCAGAGCTTTCGAAGCCGCCGTTGCTCAGGACGCTCGGCGGCGGCGGGGGCGGGGTTCCCACCGTGACCGAGGCGGTCTTGGAGGCCGACTTGCTGTTGCTGTCCGTCACGGTCTCGGTCACGGAATACGTGCCGGCAGCCGAGTAGGTGTGCGACGGATTCTGGGCGGTCGACGTCGTGCTGTCGCCGAAGTTCCAGCTGCGCGAGGTGATCGTGCCGCCGGTGTCGGTGGAGCTGTCGACGAAGGAGACCGTCAGGCCGGACACGGTGTCCGTGAAGTTGGCGGTCGGGCCGGACGGCGGCGGCGGCGGGGGCGTCGAGGAGAACGCCGCCGAGAAGTTGGCGATCTGCACCGAACCGTAGCCCGAGGCGTAGTCCCAGCCGGTGGCCGCGGCGTAGCCCTGATTGCCCGAGGTCACGTCATGGAACCAGGACGGGTTCGCCGCGGCACCTTGGTACAGCGTCTGCGCCGGGAATGGCAGGGTGTTGCCGTGCGCGGCCTGGATACGCGTCCAGAAGCCGGCCCACAGCGGGGCGGCCAGCGAGGTGCCGCCGATCTGGGCATTGCTGCCGTTGATCAGCACCAGGGCGCCGGAGCTGGGCGAGGCGTCGAACGAGATGTCGGGCACGCCGCGCTTGGTGGAGCTGCCGAGCACGCCAGCGGCGGTCTGCCAGCTGGGCGCGTTTTCCGTCAGCGAGGGGCCGCCGCCGGCGCCGCCGGAGGACGATTGCTGGCAGCTGGAGGCGCTGGTGCACGACCACACCGTCTCGCTTTGCCAGGTGCCGCCAGAGCTGGACAGCGTCGTGCCGCCGATGGCCATGACGTACGGCGAGACGGCCGGATAGCTCTGCGCCTTGCCCGCGGTCGCGCCGCATTCGTAGGCGCCGGAGTCACCCGACGAGACCGAGAACATCTGGCCCTGCGCGACGGCCTGCTGGAAGATCTGGTCCTGGGACGCCTCGACCGAGCCTTCCTGGCTTTCGCAACCACCCAGCGACACGTTGATCGCGCGGGCCAGGTTGTCGGTGACGGCCTTGTTGTAGCCCAGGGACAGCGCCGAGTCGCTCAGGTCGGTCACGTTGTACAGGATCATGTGCGAGATCGAGCCGCCGGCGGCGGCGAGCGAGCTCTGCGAGTCCATGTTCCATTCGTCGGTGCCCGAGGTGCTGGTGCCGGCCGTGCCGACCACCGTCTTGGTGACGTTCGGAACCGGGTAGCCCGAATTGGAAGCGAAGGTCTTCAGGTCGGCGATGGTCTGCGTGAGCGAGCCGGCGGTGATGATGCCGATGGTGCCCGTGGTGGCGCTGGGCAGGCTGGACGCGCCGTAGATCGAGGCGAAGTTCGGGATGCTGACGCCGGTGACGGCTTGCGGCGTGACGGCTTCCGGCGAGACGTTCATGCGCTGGGCGTGCGTGTGCATCAGGTGCACGTTCTGCAGGCCGATGACGCCCAGCACGGAGCTGGACAGGTGCGCAGGGATCATCGCGTCGGTGACGTTCGCGAAGGCGCGGCGGCCGTTGACGTTGTACTCGTGCAGGTCGGCCTTGAACGCGGTGCGGATGGCGGCGGCGGTGCCGGTGGCGCTGATCAGCAGGTTGTTCGGGGCGACGTCGATGTTGGTGAAACCTTGCGCGCGCAGGTAGGCCACGACGGCCTGGGCCTGGTCGGCGGTGGGCGCGTGCTTGGCCATGAATTCGGCCGAGCTCAGCGGACGCACGCCGGCGGCGCCGGTCATGAGCTTGGCGGTCAGGGCGTCCAGCTCGGCCTTGTTGCGCAGCTTCAGCGAGACGACCACGTTGACCTGCTCGCCGGCGCGCAGCGGCGCCACGTGCACGGCGGCCATCGGGTCATGGGCCTTCGTGGTCGTGGCGACCCACGCTTCGGAAGTGGCGGCCTGGGCCGAGAGGGCGAAGACGCCGGCCATCAGGGCCGACAGAACCTTCATCTTGTCAGCTCCGCCAGAGGGAGCCTGCCGGCTCGAAGCTTGTCCTTGATTCTTCATGGAACTCTTCTCCTAATCGATGGGTCAGTTCACGCAATTTGGATGACGTGAATTTTTGCTATGGGAGCGGCAATTCGATTTTGTCGGTGTCGCTCGGGGAAGCATCGCGATCACCGATTGGGATTATCCAGTTCGGGGGGAGGTCGGGATGCAGGCGCTGATTCTGTTCCCGCGTAATACCGGCGGTATCGGGGCGAACCCCGAGCGGGAAAACGGTGCATTCTCCGCACCTCGACCGTGCAAAATCTGAAGTTTGCGCCCACTCCGTCATGCTTTCCTTGTAGCAGGAAGGACTTGTTTCTGTGGGTAGAAATTGTTACGGCAACCTTGCGGCATGATTAACTGAAGGCCGGCCGCGGAATTCCTTCAGCGTTAAATCAAATCAATATCCGACTTGGGGAAACCCCTATTCGGGATTAGGCGCGGTTCTCGAATCCAGATAAACAAATAAGCTGGAATCGGTACAACGAAAAACGCGGCCCGGAGGCCGCGTTCATACCCTGTTCAGGGTATTGCCGCGCCGCCAATACCCTAATCAGGGTATGGCGCGCAAATAGAATGTCAGGCGTTGGCAGTCGCCGCGCGATTGGCCGCGTGCCCCACCGCCAGCGCCGTCATGTTGACGATGCGGCGCACGGTCGACGACGGCGTCAGCACGTGCACCGGTGCGTTGGCCCCGAGCAGGATCGGGCCGATGGTCACGCCATGGCCGCCGGTCATCTTCAGCACGTTGAACAGGATGTTGGCGGCGTCCAGGTTGGGGCAGATCAGCACGTTGGCCGCGCCCTGGAGCGTCGAATCGGGCAACAGCGCCTCGCGCAGTTCCGGGCTGAAGGCGGCGTCGCCCTGCAGCTCGCCGTCCGCCGACACGTCGGGCATGCGCTGCACGAACAGGTCGCGCGCCGCCCGCATCTTCCTGGCCGAGGGCCGCTGGCTGCTGCCGAACATCGAGTGCGACAGGAACGCCACCTGCGGCACCAGGCCGAAGCCGCGTACTTCCTCCACGGCCATCGCGGCGATGTCCGCCAGCTGCTCCGCGCTCGGGTCGTCGTTGACGGAGGTGTCGGCGATGAACAGGGTGTGCTTGTCCAGCAGCAGCGCGTTGACGGTGGCGAAACCGTGCGAGCCCGGGCGCTGGCCGACGACCTCGCGCAGGTGCGCGAAGTGGCCGTCGAAGCGGCCGACCAGGCCGCACAGCAAGGCGTCGGCGTCGCCCAGGTGCACCATCAGCGCGGCGATCGTCGTATTGGAGCGCCGCACCGCGGCCTTGGCCATCTCGGGCGTGACGCCGTTGCGCGCGTTGAGCCGGTGGTAGGTCTCCCAGTAGTGCCGGAAGCGCGTGTCGTCCTCGGGGTTGACGATCTCGAAGTCGCGCCCGGCCTGCAGGCGCAGCCCCGCGCGTTCGATGCGGCTGGCGATGACCGCCGGCCGGCCGACGAGAATGGGCTTGACCAGCCGTTCGTCGAGCGCGATCTGCACGGCGCGCAGCACGCGCTCGTCCTCGCCTTCGGCGTAGGCCACGCGCTTGGGCGCCTGGCGCGCGGCGCTGAACAGCGGGCGCATCAGCATGCCGGTGTGCGAGACGAATCGGCCCAGGGACTGCACGTAGCCGTCCATGTCCTTGATCGGACGCGTCGCCACGCCCGAGGCTTCGGCCGCCCTGGCCACGGCCGGCGCGATGCGCAGGATCAGACGCGAGTCGAACGGTGTCGGGATCAGGTAGTCGGGACCGAAGCGCAGCTCGCGCCCGGGATAGGCGGCCGCCACCTCGCCGGAGATCTCCGCCTTGGCCAGGTCGGCGATCTCCTGCACGCAGGCCACCTTCATCGCTTCGGTGATGCGCGTGGCGCCGCAATCGAGCGCGCCGCGGAAGATGTAGGGGAAGCACAGGACGTTGTTGACCTGGTTCGGGTAGTCGGAGCGGCCGGTCGCGATGATGCAGTCGGGGCGCACCGACTTGGCGAGCTCCGGACGGATCTCGGGCTCGGGGTTGGCCAGTGCCAGGATGATGGGCTTGTCGGCCATCGAGACGACCATGTCGGCGGTGATCGCGCCGGCCGCGGAGCATCCGAGCACGACGTCGGCACCCTTCATCGCGTCGGCCAGCGTGCGCATGGGCGTCACCTTCTGGTAGCGCTTCTTGGACTCGTCGAGCTTGTCCTCGCGGCGATCGTGGATCACGCCCTTGGAGTCGCAGACGGTGATGTTGGCGCGGGAGACGCCCAGTTCCACCATCAGGTCCAGGCACGCGATGGCCGCGGCGCCCGCGCCCGACACCGCGATCCTGACGTCGCCGATCTTCTTGCCGACAAGCTCCAGTCCGTTGATCAGCGCCGAGGTCGAGATGATGGCCGTGCCGTGCTGGTCGTCGTGGAAGACCGGGATGTTCATGCGCTCGCGCAGCTTCTTCTCGATGTAGAAGCACTCGGGCGCCTTGATGTCCTCGAGGTTGACGCCGCCCAGCGTCGGCTCGAGCGCGGCGATGATGTCGACCAGCTTGTCCGGGTCGCGCTCGGCCAGTTCGATGTCGAACACGTCGATGCCCGCGAACTTCTGGAACAGGCAGCCCTTGCCTTCCATCACCGGCTTGCCGGCCAGCGGGCCGATGTCGCCCAGGCCCAGCACCGCGGTGCCGTTGGTGACGACGCCCACCAGGTTGCCGCGCGCCGTGTAGTCGTGCGCCAGCGTGGGGTCCTGCTCGATGGCCAGGCAGGCGTAGGCCACGCCGGGCGAGTAGGCCAGCGAGAGGTCGCGCTGGTTGGACAGCGGCTTGGTCGGCGTGACCGCGATCTTGCCGCGCACCGGCGTGCGGTGGTACTCGAGCGCGGCGTCGCGCAGCGCCTCCTCGGCGGGTGACAGGGCGGCGGTGTTCTTTTCCATGGGATCTCCTTCGGCCCGGCGTCGGGGCCGGGGGGAAGGAATCTTGCCAGGGTTGCCGTAACCACGCCGAAACCGTGTGGCCGCGACCCCACGCGAAGCGCCGGCATCGCCTTCGCGGCTGCGCAGGCCAGCCTTCGCGCGCTCAGCGAACGTCGGTGATGGGTGCCGCGCCGGCCTCCGCGACGCCGCAGGCGACGAGGCGCTCGCAGATCTGCTGCAGGCGCTGCGAGTCGCAGTGGATGACCAGTGAACGCACGCGGCCCCAGCGCAGCTCGAACTCGTGCACGCCGGTGTTGGAGCCCTGCGTGCCGTCCGGCAGCGTGAAGCGGTCGTCCCAGGTCACCGCGGCCCTCGTCTTCCACGGCATGCCGTCGACGACGATCGCGCGGACATCGAAGGCCAGCCCCGGCAGCAGCCGCTGCAGCCGGGCGTACCAGCGCGCGGTCGATTCGACGCTGCGCCGATCGCCCGCCAGCGCGTGCTGGCCCGGCATGGCGTGGCGATGCTCGGGCGCGAACTGCGCCACGATGCCTTCGTAGCGGCCGGCGTTGATGTCGGCGAAGGCGCGGCGCAGCTTGCGGCGGACGATGGCGTGGTA